>CAJXKO010000020.1 GCA_913055845.1 uncultured Bacteroidota bacterium
TTTCATGGTAATCCCGATGACCTCGTAGCCCCGCTCATTTAGCAGGACCGCGGTAACTGATGAGTCAACGCCGCCGCTCATGGCGACCAGTACGCGTCCCTTCTTGCTCATACCAGCGTGGATCTGGAATCGCTTCGGAGAAAGTTTCTATAGGAATGAAGTCGAACCGGCTCTCATAGGCGGGCGTTCCGGAAACTCGGCAGCGACCGTGGACGCGGTCATGTCCTGACGCCCCGGTGACCCCGACGATCCATGAGGCGGGGTCAGCCGATTCTCTGATCGCGGTCGCGTGCCCCCGAGGGCGAGCCGGCTGTCCCGGGAACCGCTTATCGGCTCTGCGGACGCTCTTTAGCCAATATTCGCTTGTACCGCAATCCGGAGAGAGAGATGTTGGAGGTGGTAGTGATTCTCCTTCCGTTACCCTTCCGCTCCGCTTCATGTCTACTTCGACCTCTGCGTCCCGCAGCACCGTAACGACTCCACTCGCCCCGGCCGCCATCGGCCCATACAGTCAAGGCATCCTCGTCGACGACCGTCTCTACGTATCCGGTCAAATTGCCATCGACCCAGACACCGGCAGCATGGTGGAGGGGTCCATCGAAGCAGAGACCGAGCGTGTGCTCGAAAACATCGAGGCGATCCTAAACGCGGCCAGCATGACCTTCGAGAATGTGGTGCGTTGTGAGGTCTTCATGACCGACGTGAACAACTACGGGGAGGTCAACGAAGTGTATGCGCGCTATTTCAACGAGCAACCGCCTGCCCGGCAGGCAGTCGAGGTATCGGCCCTGCCGCGCAACGCGCGGGTCGAAATCTCCTGCATCGCCATTCGGTAGCGCCTGTCAAATAGGGCTCCCGGGCTACACGCCCCCCACCTCAAGTCGGTAATGAACGATCGCGCGAACCCTCCCACCCCCGGAGGGAATACTGGACGGATCGTCCACCTGGAACCGGGCGAACACGCGCGAGGCTCCGGCCTTGACCGCCCCAATGACCGATCGGCGACGGCGGTCAACGGCGGGGGGCGCACCGGACGGGAAGTCGATCTCTGCAATCCGGGGACCGGTGTCGTCGATGCCCAGGTACAGATCGGCGGCAGTAAGTGACGCGGCGGAAATGGGTTCGACCCGCACGCTGTCGACCCGGGCGGACACCACGTCGCTTCGGGAAAACCCATTGCGGGAAAGGATGGCGTCGAGATCGTCCGACTCGATGGTGGAAATGACCTCGACTGCTCCCCCCTCCGCGGCGTCGGATTCCTCGTACTCAAACCGATGCCGCACCGTCGGCGGAACGGTTGAGTTCGCGTTCAGGATGGCGGTGTTGCCCGCCGAGGCGAAGTCGCAACTCGGGAGCACGAGTCCCACCACGAGCAGAATGAGGAGTAGCGATGCCCGAGTCGTGGGTCGCGCGAAAGGCCTCATCGGAACCAAGAGCAATCAGTGGGGACCTTGAGAAAACCCTGGTAGGGGGGGCACGCAGACCCCCAGCTACAGCCTCACTCGCTGGCGGCAATTCCCTTGTTGTACTCGTTTTTGTACGCCCGAACAGCGCGGAAAATGCCGCTCGCAAGGTAGGTCTGTCCGCGGTCGCTGTTCAGGTAGCGGGCTTCACGGGGATTGGTGAGATACCCCAGCTCGACGAGAACGGAGGGCATGGAGGCGCTCCACAGGACATAGAATCCCGCCTGGTGCACCCCCCGACTGCGTCGTTGTACGCGGTTTTTGAACTGCTCCTGGACGAGCGCGGCAAATGTCTCGCTAAACTGCATGTTGGAACTCAGGAAGAGCTCCCCCTTCACGAAAGCCTCCGCGTCGTATTCGTCGTAGCGTTCCGGGTTTTCCTCGTACTCCTGGACTACGCTGTTCTCCTTGCGCATCACCCGGCGGGCCGCATCGGTCTTGGACCGGCCCAGGAAGTACGTCTCCGTTCCCTTGACCGACGACGACCGGAAGGCATTGGCGTGGAGGGAGATGAACAGATCCCCCCCGGCGCGGTTGGCGAGATGTCCTCGATCCTCCAGCGCGATAAACCGATCGTCCGTGCGGGTGTAAATCACCTCCAGGTCCAGCCGGTTCTCGATGTAGTCGCCCAGCTTGTGCGCCACGTCCAGAACCACGTTCTTCTCGAACAATCCGTTGGCCACGGCACCCGGGTCCTTCCCGCCGTGTCCGGGGTCGATCACCACCGTATCGAGACGGGAATGTTGCCGGGTGGCTTGGGCGATGGGATCCGCGGCCTCCGTCCCGCTGGTCGCCTCCCCGGTTTGAGCCGTCGTTTCCTCCGTACTTGACTCGGCAGGAGCGGGCTGAGCATCAGGTGTGGTGTCGGAGCCGGACGTTGTGTTTTCAGCGACGGGCGCCTCCCCTCCTTCGTACCCGAGATTCAGCAGCAGGTCGCTAGACGCCCCGTCGCGGTAGGCTGTAGCGGACACGGAGAGCTCCGATCGGAGGGTGACCTGGATCACCAGGTGGTCCTGCTGCTGAGCAATGGTATAACGCTTGACAGGGCCTTCGGGGGCGCGCTTGCTGTAATTGTCGTCGAGGGTGGTGTTGTAAAGCACCCACTTTAGCGTGTGGTCGTCAACCGATCGGAGCATGTACGCCTCCGGGCGGTCCGTCGTCCGTACACGCATCACGTAGCCCTGCCCGTCGGACCGGGCGGTGAACGCGACCTCCGTCACGAGCACGGAGGCATGGGCGGGCCCGGCCCCCAACAGCATAAGCCCCACTAGTCCCCACAGGAGGCTTGCCTGGAGCCCTCGGACGGCCCGTCCCGAGGAGGCGATACAGCGGGAGAACCCTCGAAACCAGTTCATAACCTGAGAGGCACGCCTGGAGAGAAGTGCACATCGATGCTGGGCATTTCCACACCCCTCTAAGATGCGACGCAGCGCACTTAAAGTAAAGGATGAGGTGGATGCCCTCCATCCAAGAGACGCGAATCGGGTGCGTCCTTCAATTCTTCTCTCCTTGTCCATCGCACAAGGGAGAGTGATGCCCCGGGACAAGGCGCTAATAACTGTGCTTAACTAGCGGGGCACAGCTACTGCACACGCGTGGAGTCGATCAACTGCTGGAGATGGCGATCGATCATACGGTTTCGCATCTGCGCCCGTCGCCGCAGGTTCTGCTGCAGGTCTCGAATCTGCCGCTGGAGGCGATTGATTTCACGGCGTCGGTTCTCCTGCTTGAGCTCAAAGATGTCTTCGAGCATGGCACGGAGCGTGTCGATCCGCGCCTGACGCTCCTCGCCCTCCGGCATCAGTCGGATAGCATGCGCGAGGTCCCGCGCGCTTTTCTCCATCCGTCGCTCGCGGAGGAGCCGTTCGTAGAGCTTACGGCTCGACCGCTGAATTTCGCTGAGGTACTGCCCGTGGTCCGACGCGGATCGGGCGGCGGTCGGCTTGGACTGCGGAGACGTGGACCGGGAGGACTGCGCCCATTCTCCTCCCAAGATGACGGAGGCACGCTGCTTTCGCACCTCCTCTTCAGTCACCGGCGTCAGTCCCTCTTCCACCGCAAAGAGGCGTCCGTTGAGCTCAATGACGGGGCGTTGGATGCCCAGGAAGCGATAGCGGGCGTCGATGCCCTGAAGGTTCAGACTGTCGGGGAGTTGGTCGTCCGCAAGGGGGCGTCCGTCGACGTACACCGTCTCGTCGTGAATGTGGAGCGTGCGGGTTTGCTGGGCCGGCGCGACGGGCGCGGCGAGGCCCCACAGCAGCCCGCCCAGGACGAGCCCGACAAGCAGGCGAGACAGACACTCCGAGCGATGCAGGAGCATGATCGGCGACGCGAATGCGAAAACGGACGGTGAGGGGACAGAAATGGGACGCATCGGTCAGCGGCGCCCGACCGGCTGGAGGGTACTGCCCCACCGATCCGGCGTGCTGTGGGCCCGAAGCCGCTCGAGTTGTCGGTGGATGCGCACCAACTCGTCACTGTCGTCCCAGGCCGGCACGGCATCCGCGCCAAGATTCTGTGCCGCGGCCGGCCCGGCCCGCTGGGCCGTTTCGCCGAGGGCACTCGCCGAGGGCGCCTCAGCGGCCTCGGGAACGCCCCGTCCCTGCCACCACCCGAGCCCGACCAAAAGCACCACCGCAAGCGTGGCGCTGGCCGTCTGCAGGCGATCGGTCCACGTCCGGGAGGGCGAACGTGGGGGACGGTCTTCACTCACCGGGGCCTCGGACTCCTGTGCGGCGGTCCGAGCCGTGTCCACCACCTGATCCACGACGGCAGCATCGGGCTGTTGGACGGGGCGCTGGTCCAGTTGGGCCTTTGCCTCACGCAGGCGCTGGTACTCGCGGAACAGTTCTTCGTCTTCAGACAGTCGCTGCGCAATGGACGCCTCGTCCACATCTTCACCGTACAGGTACCGCAGAAGGCGTAGCCGATCGTCCATCGGAGAGGGAGGGTCAGTCTTGTGATGTTAAGATCTGGGCGAGGGAATTGGGCGAGACGACCATCACGCATCAAACGTACCGACGAGGGCCGTCTCGTTGGAGGCCTCCATCATCTTGCGAAGGTTCTTGAGGGCATACCGCATGCGGCCGAGCGCCGTGTTAATGGAGACATCCTGGAGTTCGGCAATCTCGCGGAAGGTCAATTCCGTCTCTTGCCGCAGGAGCAGCACCTCACGCTGTTCAGGGGCCAACTCCTCGATATGTTCGTCGAGCCATTCCCGCTGCTCGGCGCGATGGAGCTGCTCATCGGCGTAGGGCGAATCGTCCTCCAGTGTGTCCCAGAAAGAACGCCCATCGTCCTCTCTCTGGGGCACTTCCTTCCACTTCTTCTGCCGCCGGGAGTGGTCGATCGCCGCGTTCCGGGCAATGCTCATGACCCAGCTTAGCCACTGGCCCTGCGGGTTGTAGGACCCGCGCTGGCCCTGCATGGCCTTGATCACGCGCTCGAAGGTTTCCTGGAAGAGATCGTTGGCCACCGCGCGGTCCTTCACCATGCCCATGAGGTACCCAAAAATGCGGTCCTTGTGCCGTTCGACCAATTGGCGGAAGGCCTGCTCGTCGTCCTCCTCTAGGTAGGCCGAGACCAGTTCCTCGTCGGTAGGCTGCATGCGGAAATCCAATCGTTGGCAGTGCCGGGACGTTGGGGCATGACACTGGTTAAAACGAGCGTCCCAGCGCGATTATTGTGTGCCCCGTTGACTCAAAAATCACTGGTCGCAAGGACCGTTCCGCAGGGGAGGGACCGCGGATTCGTGCCCTCGGGCGTCCTACGGGGTCGCCAAGTTCAGACGATTGTACAGAACCCGGCGTTCCCCACGCCGCGACCGCCAAGCCGACGGATCTGAAGCCCTCGCCGCCCCCCTCGTCCGGTTCCCAGGCTTAGAGCACCAGGTCCACCACGTCGCGCAGCTGCTCGGCCCCGGAGACGGCGATGTCGTAGTCGCCCGCGATACGGTCCAGGTTGTTCTCAGGGACCACGGCGCGGTCGAAGCCGAGCTTGGCGGCCTCCTTGAGGCGCGGCTCGATCTGGCTCACGGTACGCACCTCGCCCCCCAGCCCCACCTCGCCGATCAGTACAGCGCCCGTATCCGCTGGGATGTCGCGGAACGACGAGGCCGCGGCGAGGGCGACGCCCACGTCGACGGCCGGTTCTTCGAGGCGGACGCCGCCCGCCACATTGATGAACACGTCGTGGTCGCTAAAGGCCAATCCGGCGCGCTTCTCGAGCACCGCCAGGAGCATCTGTAGCCGCTGCGACGCGAAGCCGGTCACCGTACGCTGCGGGGTGCTGTAGGAGGTGGGCGTCACGAGCGCCTGGATCTCGACCAGGATGGGCCGGGTCCCTTCCAGCGAGCAGACCACCGTGGACCCGCTCACGCCGTAGCCGCGCTCTGAGAGGAACAGTTCGCTCGGGTTGGGCACTTCGTGGAGCCCGTCCTCTCGCATCTGGAAGACGCCGATTTCGTTGGCCGCCCCGAACCGGTTTTTGACGCTGCGAAGAATGCGGTAGGCGTGATTCTGATCGCCCTCAAAGTACAACACGGTGTCCACCATATGCTCCAGTACCCGGGGGCCCGCAATCGTGCCCTTCTTGGTGACGTGCCCCACCAGAAACGTGGAAAACTCCCGCTCCTTTGTGAGCTTCAGGAGCGACGCCGTGCTCTCGCGCACCTGGCTCACGGAACCGGGCGCACTCGTGAGGTCGGGGCGGTAGATGGTCTGGATGGAGTCGGCCACGAGCAGGTCCGGCTCCACCTCGTCCACGGCGTTGGCAATCTCCTGTACGTTCGTCTCCGCCAGCAGGTACAGGGCGTCGGAATCGACCCCGAGCCGCTGCGCTCGGATTTTGACCTGCCGCTTTGACTCCTCTCCCGTCACGTACAGGATCTTGTGGTTGGGCAGGTAGCCGCCCAGTTCGGTCATGAGCGTGCTCTTTCCGATGCCGGGATCCCCCGCAATGAGGCTGAACGACCCCTGCATGATGCCGCCGCCCATCACGCGGTCGAACTCGGTCACCCCGGTGCGGAGCCGCGCCTCCTCGCCAAGGTCCACCTCCGTGAGCTGGGTGGGCTGGTTTCGGGAGGCCGCACTGCTTTGCCCGTCGGTGTTGAGGTCGGGCACGCGCGCCTCGACGTCGGCACTCTCGGTTTCTTTCACAAGCGTATTCCACGCCCCGCACCCAGAGCACTTGCCCATCCACTTGTGGGCCTCGTGGCCACATTCCTGACAGACGTATTTGGGATTTGAGTTGGCCATACACCTATTGGAAACCAGATGCGCAGATCATGGGGCGTTCACAGAGGAACCTCCCCGCCAAGACGAATGTGCACTATGCGCGAACCCCGGGATGGATACGTCGCCCGGCCGCTTGTTGTCCCTGCCCCTCGTCGCCTGTCCCACACAGCCGCCCGCTCCGCGGTGCTCGACTCGCTGCTCGCTCCGTTTCGCGCCCTCGGACAGTACGCGATTCTCATTGGCCGGGCCTTCGCGTCGGTCAACGAGATCCGGATGTACTGGAAAAACCTTTTCATCCAGATGGTGCGAATTGGGATCGACTCAGTTCCCATCGTGGCGTTGGCCGCGGCGTTCTCGGGGGCAGTGCTCACCGTGCAGACGGCATACCAGCTGGAGACGCCCTTCATTCCAAAGACCATCATCGGCTCCATTGTGGCGCCCTCCATCATGCTGGAGCTGGGCGTGGTGGTGGCCGGGTTTATCCTAGCGGGGCGCGTGGGGGCCCGCATCGCCGCCGAGCTCGGCACCATGCGCGTGTCGGAGCAGATCGACGCCCTCGAAGTGATGGGCCTCAACTCGGTCGGGTTCCTCATTCTCCCCCGCGTGCTGGCAGGCATCGTCATGTTTCCGGTGCTCTACGTGGTGTCGTGCGTCGTGGGCATCGGCACCGGCATCTTTACCGGCCACATCGGGGGCTTTCTCAGCGTTAGCGAGTTCCTGGAGGGGGCCCGGCAGTTTTTTCAGTTGCTCGACCCGTTCATCGGCTTCATCAAGTCGGTCGCCTTCGGGTTCATCGTCACCTCGATTGCCTGCTACAAGGGCTACTACACCGGCGGCGGCGCCGTGGGGGTGGGCGATAGCACCACCCAGGCGGCCGTACTGAGCTGCGTCTTCATCCTCGTGGCCGATCTGCTCGTGGCCATGCTGCTTCTGTGACGCCTCGCCGCGTGCCGTCCCTTTGTTCGTGGCTTTCTGCGTTTCGCCCCGCCCCCCCAATGATTGAAGTACGCAACATTTCGAAGAGCTTTGGTGACCTTCAGGTGCTCAGCGATGTGTCGCTGGACGTGAACGAAGGGGAGAAGCTCGCCATCATTGGCCGGTCTGGGTCCGGAAAAAGTGTGTTGATGAAGCACATTGTGGGCCTGCTGAAGCCGGACAGTGGGCACGTGTACGTAGACGACCAGGACCTGTGCTGTGTCCCGTACGAACGGCTCCGCGAGCTGCGCAAGCGGTTTGGGGTGCTCTTTCAGGGCGGGGCACTCTTCGACTCGCTCTCCTCCTTCGAGAACATCGCGTTTCCGCTGCGCTACTTCTCGTCGCTCTCAGAATCCGAGATCGAGGCGCGGGTGCAGGAATGTCTGGACCTGGTCAACCTCTCTGACGTGGGCGCCAAGAACCCTTCGGAGCTGTCCGGAGGGATGCGAAAGCGGGTGGCTCTGGCTCGGGCCATTTCCATGGAGCCGGCCTACATCCTTTACGACGAGCCCACCAGCGGGCTCGACCCGGAGACCTCCAACACAATCAACGACCTCATCAATCACCTCGCGAGCGAACTAAAGGTGACGAGCGTCATCATCACGCACGACATGCACTCGGTGCTCGAAGTGGCCGACCGAGTGGCGTTCCTCTACCGGCAGGACCTTGAGTGGGTGGGGCCGGTGGCCGAAATTCACGACTGCGCGAACCCGAACCTCAACTCGTTCGTCCGGGCCAGCGAGTACAAAATTGGGGATTCGTCCACGGCCACGTCGCTCTCGGAGCCGTCGCCGTGACCCGACCGCGCCCCTGCTTCGCCTTCTTCTTGTTTGACCTCCCTCCGCATGCAATATAGCAATGAACTGAAGGTTGGGGCCGCCATCATCCTTGCGGCCCTCGCGGCCTTCGCCGGCATCCGGTTCTTCCAAAACGTCCCGCTCTTCGGCAGCTCGTACGCACTATACGCCGAGTTCGACGACGCCAACGGCCTCGTCTCCGGCAACCCGGTGCGCATGAAGGGCGTGAAGGTGGGGTCGGTGGAGCGCGTGCGGCTCGACCCCAAAACGCAAACTGTGCGCGTCCAGTTGAAGCTAGAGCGCGGCCCCACCATCCCGGAGGGGTCCCGCGCTTCGGTGTCGGGCATCAGCGCGCTTGGGGGCGTGCACGTGAGCATCGCGCCCGGCCCCCGCGACAACCCGCCCATCTCTCCAGGGAGCACCCTCCCGTCGCTCGAGTCCTCCTCGTCCCTGGGCCGCCTCACCGACCAGGCCCCGGCCCTCGCCTCGAAGGCCGACAGTGTGCTCCGCAACACAAGCGCAACGATGGCGACGCTCAACCGGCTGATCAGCCGTCCCGACAGCGATCTTCGGCAAACCCTCACTGCCCTGCGCGGCATGACAAACGACCTGGAGGAGGTCACCGAAGCGGAGAAGGCCACGATCCGGCGGCTTCTCCAAAACCTGGAGGCCGTGTCGGGCGACCTGCGAGCATTTACCGGTGAGAACGGCGACTCCCTGGACGTGGCCGTCCGGCGCCTAAACCAGTCGCTCGGCCGCCTGAACCGCGGACTGTCCTCCTTTGAAAAAACCTCGGCTACGCTCGATACCATTACCACCAAGCTCAACAACGGTACCGGCACGGCGGGACGCCTGCTCAACGATCCAAGCCTCTACATGAAACTCGACTCGGCTGCGACCCGCACCAACACGCTCCTTGAAGACTTCCGGCAAGACCCGGGACGCTACCTGGAGGACCTGACGCTCGTGAAGGTGTTTTAGCGCCGGAGTGTTGAGTGCCGCGTGGAGGGCGGGGCGTTTGTGGTTTCTGGGCTGTACGGGCAGGCCCGGCGAACAGGGACTCCCGTACGACGCGCGTTTGTCGACGAGACCACGATCCACCCGAATCTGCTTATCGGCTACGACTATGTCCGATGCTCCCACGGATCTCCCCCGGGACGACCGGAGGACCGAAGGCGGCACCGCGCCCCCGGCCCCCGAGACGACGCCCGATGCGCCCTCGTGGCCCCGCCTGCGACGGCGCGTGGTGCAACGCGCAGGCCGGCACCTGCTCCGCCCAAGCGACCGCGAGGATCCCGACGACACTGAACCGCCCCCGCGCCGCACGGGGGGGTATGCCCGGTGGCTTCCGGTGCTGCGGGCGCTGCCGTGGGTCCTAGGTACACTCTTCGCCGTCTCGTTCGTGTGGGACTTTCCCGGCGTTACTGTCACCGTGGCCGGATACACGGTCATTCTCGAAAACCTACTCCGCTTTACCGCCGTCAGCGGCCTCGTGGGCTTCGGGACGAACTGGCTGGCCATCACCATGCTGTTTCGTCCCCGCGAGCCGCGCCCCATCGTGGGACAGGGTCTAGTGCCGGCCCAGCGGGAGCGGGTGGCCTACCGCCTTGCACAGGCCGTAAGCGACGAGCTCATCAACAAGTCCATCATCAAGCAAAAGATCCGGGAGAGTGGGCTCGTTACCGAATACCGCGACCGGCTGGTGGCGGCCGCCGGCGACGTGGTAACCAGCGACGCGGTGCGCACGGAGACCAAGGCGGTGCTCCGGCAGGTTCTGCACGACATTCTTTCCACCCCCTCGGTGCAGGAGCGCATCGTCACGTTTACGCTGGAACGCGTGGAGGACCACGCCGGAGACGGGTTCTCGGGACTGGCCCTGCGCGCCTATCGGTTTTTCGGAGAAGATGACTTTCAGGACCGCGTCTACGACGCCGTTGAGCAGCTTCCCGACACGATTGACCCCCTGCTCGACGAGGTGGACCCGTGGCTCGACCGCCTCCCTGCCCGCATCGAACGGCAGGGCGACGCGATCGAGGACACCCTCCTGCAGCTCATCCTCCGCCTCGTCGACACCCTCGACGTAGAGCGCATGATCTACGAAAACGTTCGGGCCTACGACGAACAGCAGCTCGAACTACTTCTCCGCCGCACGACCAACGAGCAACTCAACTACATCAAGTACCTCGGCGGGGTTCTGGGCATCGTCGGGGGCTTCATCATTTGGGCCCCCGCCCTGGCACTGGTCGTCTTCACGGTCCTCGGCCTCGGCATCTACGCGGTCGACGAACTGCTGTACCAGTCCCGCGCCGCCGCAACAACCGCGTGAAGCGTGCGTGGAGAGGTACGCCTTCCGATCTTCTCCCCCGCCTCCCTACGACGGCCCTTTCCCGCGATGAAAACGCACGAGCCCTTGTCCGGCGTCGACGCGGCCTGGCTGCGCATGGACGAGCCGACCAACCTGATGACGATCACGGTCGTGCTCGAACTGGCCGCCCCCATGGAACTGGCCACGCTCAAGTCCCTGCTCGAGGAGCGCTTCCTCGGGTTTACGCGATTCCGGCAGCGCGTGCGCAACCCCGACGGCTCCCCCTACTGGGAGCTCGACCCGCACTTCGACCTCAGCCAGCACGTGCACCGCTCCGCCCTGCCCGGCGAGGCCGGCAAGGCGGAGCTCAAGGAACGCGTGAGCGACTTGATGAGCGTGCCGCTCGACCGCTCGAAGCCGCTGTGGCAAATGGAGTTGATCGAGGAGTACCGAGACGGCAGTGCCCTCATCGTGCGCCTGCATCACTGCATTGGCGACGGCATGGCGCTCCTCCAGGTCTTGCTGTCCCTGGCCGACGAGTATTTCGATCCGGGCCGCTTTCCCTCCACCGAGGAGCGGAAGGGGCTTCTGCCCGGCGTGGTGCGGGGCACCCTCAAAACGGTGCAGGGGACTGTTTCCACGGGCCGACGCCTGCTGAGCGAAGGGGCACGGACGCTCCTGGGGCCCTCCCATGCGCTGCGGCGCGTGAAGCAGGGCCTGAGCGTGGGCGCGGCCCTGTCGAAGTTTCTCTCCCTCTCCCCCGACGCCGACACCCCACTGAAGGGCGAGTTGGGGGTGGCCCAGCGCGCCACGTGGTCCGATCCCCTTAGCCTTGCACGCGTGAAGCGGCTCGGACACGTCATCGACGCCAAGGTGAACGACGTCCTGCTCGGGGCAGTGGCCGGGGCGCTGCGGTACTACGTCGCGTCCCGCGACGCGCTGGACGGTGCCGAGACGGTGCGGGCCCTGATTCCGGTCAACCTCCGCCCCCCGGAGCAAGCGTTTGAACTGGGCAACCGTTTTGGGCTCGTGTTTCTGGGACTGCCGATTGGTCTCGACAACCGGCTCGAACGCGTGCTGGCGGTGAAGCAGCAGATGGACGAGATCAAGGGCTCGGCGGAGGCGGTGGCCGCATTCGGCGTGCTGGAGGGCCTGGGCTACGTGCCGCTGAGCGTAGAGGAGAAGGCCGTGCGGTACTTCAGCAACAAGGCCAGCGCGGTGATGACGAACGTGCCGGGCCCCCAGGAATCGCTTCACCTAAAGGGACGACGCCTGAAAACCGTGATGCCCTGGGTGCCTCGAGCCGGCCACGTGGGCCTGGGGGTCAGCATTTTCAGCTACGACGGGGAGGTGCGGCTGGGGATTGCCTGCGACGCCGGACTCATTCCCGACCCGGACCCCATCGTAGACGGCTTCACGCGGGAGTTTGATCGCCTCGCGGACGATCTGCTTCCGGCCGCCCCGGGACATACGGCGGACGATTCGGCCGAAACGGATTAGGAGTCGTCCTGCGCGACGGACTGCGTGAGCCGCTCTATTTTGCTGCTCAGGGCGTCGACCTGTTCGCGAAGCGCATCCACCTCCTCCCGCGAGGGCATGCCGACCCGTTGCACGGCCTTGTTCACCTCTTCGCGCACCCGATCTTCTGCAATCTGAATCGCGTCGTTCTCTTCGGACATCGCTTGCACCTGCCGGGCCCGCGCCTCCCGACGCTTGCGTTGCGTCTGCTCCCACGACTTTCCCTCTTCCACCAGCGCATCAAACACATGTGTGCCCACATCGCGGGTCACGGCAAGAACCCCAAGGCCTGCCCACCACGCAGTCCGCGCGCCGCGAATGAGTCCCGCGACCACGTCTCCAGGGCCCGGCACCCCCCATCCCGACGTGGATGACTCGACGGCCGAGGCGGGGCGTCGCCGTCGCGATTGATTTCTCTTGCCACGGGTAACTGTAATTGTGGGACCGTCGTCACTCATGGGAAGTCTGGAGGTCTGCAATGAGAACTGGTTTGCCGGGTACACGAGGGTCCTCAGTATGTTTTTTCGACGCTGGCCGCTACCGAATTCATCCCACGAAACACGCCCATGTTGGACATGATCTGCATCATCGAGCCCTCGATCTGGTAGTCGGGAGACGCCAGCGCCTCAGCGGCCCCCATCTCGCCCTTGTCCATGCGCACCCATACGTCGTAGGGGGCCGTGGCCCGCGCCATCACGGCGCTCTTGTCGACCGGTTCCTCGCGCATCTCCTTGGAGGGCGCCTCGTCAATCCATAGGTCCACATCAACCACCTGCCCGTCCTCGAACGTGTAGGTGGCGGAGACATCCTCCCCGTCGGGGGTGTCGAGGCAGCGCAGCTCGACGGTCTTGGAAAAATCGTCCGCAGTGTCCTGGAACTCCTCGTCGCTATTCATGGCCTCAACGAAACGCTCGACGAATGCAGGGGTCCAGTAGCGAGGAGCATCGCTCATCGGTTGGGGAAAGATCGTTCGGGAGAACGGCGGGCTGTAGTGTAGCTGTGCGGGCGGGAGAGTGGCAAGCGCGAGCCGAGCACGACAGTCGCGGGACGGTCCCGCCCCCCCGCATCACGGCGACCGCCGCACCAGGACGAGCCCGCCGATAATCAACCCACCCCCGGCGATCTACATAACGGGGATGGACTCTCCGAGGATCACCATCCCCGCCACGAGCGCAACGACGGGGACAAGATAGTAATAGACGGCCGTGTTCGAGAACCTGACACGGCACACGGCCCGGTTCCACAGGACGAACGTGAGCCCGACCGCAAGTCCGCCCGAGAAGAGCAGGCCGCCCCACGCCCATCCGTCCACTGCGTCCCACGCCACCGTCAGTCCATACACAGTCCCCACGGCGAGCAGTACGGGCAGGGCCGCCCACACCCCGAAGACGGTGGTGGCCAGGGGCGACACCCGGTCCACGAGCTGCTTATTGAGGGCCATGTAGCTGCCCCAGCACACCGCGGCGACGAGCATCATGCCGTTCTCGAACAGCGTGCCGCCGCCCCCGGCGCCGCTCGCGGCCCCGGACGCGATGACCAGTCCCGCGCCGGCGAGCGCCACCAGCAGCCCGACCCACCCACCACGCCCCAGCCGCTCGGTCTCGAGCGCCCCACCCAGCACAGCCGTCCAGAGCGGATTCATGGCCATGATGAGCGCGGCACTGCCGACAGTCGCGTGGTTGAGCCCCACCACGAAGGCGGTCTGGTGCGCCCCGAAGCCGAGCCCCCCAAGCGGCACCACGGCCCGCCAGTTCGCCCAGACCGGGGCGAAAAAACGACGCATCCTGCCGCCAACACCGAAACGCGTACACTGCCCCGAGCACACCCGCGGATGCGGCGAAGCGCAGCGCGTTCGCCACGTGCGGATGCATCACGTCCAGGGGCTACTTCAGGACCGAGAAGTCTTCAGGACCGAGAAGTCGGTCCCCCACACCAGCACGACGAGGAGGAGCAGGAGGTCGGCGGGGGAGAGACGGGACACCAGCAGGGCAGGAGTCGAGACGGACAAGAATTTTCGGGACCTATGGGGGCGCACCAGTTATGGAAGAGGTGGAAGATCGCCCTTCGTGAGCGTCTCAGGGTCGTGCCCCGCATCGGAAATCCCGACCTGACGGACGATCTTCCGGATCACCTCTTCGATCCATTTCCTCTCTTTCGGAGTGGCTTCTCCCTGAGAACTGGAAGGCTTCCGCGCCACGTCTGGACCACCCCGAGTGGACGTGAGCCGTCCCAAATCGTCGAGAACCGCGTCCTCGGTATGATATCTCGCTGCCGCCTCTTCACGACCGCCTGCCCGTCCCTCAAGGAATTCGAGACAGGCGTAGCCCATGGAGAATAGCGGCTCTCGTCCCTGCTCGTAACCCTCGTACCGGTTCCAGAGTGTCCGGGCGTCCGGCGAAAGGCGAAATTTTTCGGGCGGGTCCGGATACTCTGGGCGCTCTACGTGATACTCGACATTTACATTTTCCGATACGTCCAATTTGAGTGTACCCGCCTCTACAGTGACATCTCCAGTCTCATTGTCTTCGCGAATAACTTCCGCATCTTTGTAGTCGAAGCTGATCTCCCGCTCGCCGATCTGGAGGCCGTAGCTGACTTCCCAAGCCTCAAGAAATGATTCCACCTCTTCACGAGCCTCCTCTACGGAAGAGAAGTTCTCATGGAGGTCGACGGTCAGCCTACCATCCTCCAGTCGCAGCGAGAATGCGTCCGTCTCGTGACCGACCGGATCAGCATCGAAGCGAACGGTCTCTTCTGTTTTAAGATCGTAGGTAAGCGATTCAACGCGACGGTTGCTCACTGTGCGTGGAGTAGTCACCAAGGAAAGACGCGAAGTTTCCTCGACACAGAACCCGATGCAACAGACGTCCAGAGCACCGCGTCGGGCCTACTTCTCGACTACGATGCCATAGATTTAGGCAACTCCGCCTTTTTCGTCCCCACCTCTTCGCTCGCCCCGTCGCCGCCGGGCGAGGGCAGGTCGTCCGGCACGTCGGGCTTGGTCGTCTGCACCGCGTCCGGATCGGCGGTCTGCTCGGGGAGCTTGGCAGAGGGCACCTGGATGTCCGGCGCGTCGGGCTTGAAGTTGAGCATCACCTCCAGCACGCCGTCCTTCGTCTCCGGCTGCATGAGCTTGTGCCGTAGCGTGGAGGCGTTGCGGAAGCCCTTGAAGTAGCTGCTGTAGTTCTTGCGCATCTCCAGGACGCCGGTGCGCTCGCCCAGCCACTCGCACTTGAGGGACAGGTGCTCGGCCACCACCTGCACGCGCTCCTCCCAGTCGGGCGGCGGAGGCAGTTCGCCGGTCTCCATGTATGTCTTGGCGCGGTCGAAAATCCACGGGTTGCCCAGTGCGCCGCGGCCCATCATCACGCCGTCCACGCCGGTTTCCTCGAACATCGCCTCAATGGCCTCGGGGTCCAGCGCGTCGCCGTTGCCGATAAAGGGCATGTCGCGCACACCCTCCTCCTTGATTGTGCGCAGCCATTCCCAGCGCGCGTCGCCCTTGTACTGCTGCTCGCGGGTCCGGGCGTGCACCGTGAGGGCTGCCACGCCCATCTCCTCCAGCATGCGGGCCACCTCCACGATGTGGATCGAGTCGTCGTCCCAGCCTAGGCGCGTCTTAACGGTCACCGGGCGGGTGGCCTCTTTAATCACCGCCGCCGTGATGTCGCGCATCTTGTCGAGGTTGCGGAGCACCCCGGCCCCGCCGTCCTTCTGCACGATCTTGCGGACGGGACAGCCGAAGTTGATGTCGATCACGTCGGGCCCGGCGGCGTCGACCATCGGCGTGGCGTTCTTCACCTCGTCGATTCCGCCGCCCCACACCTGAATGCCGATGGGCCGTTCCTCGTCGAAAATCTCGAGCTTCTGGTGCTCGTGCTCCTGCTCACGCAATAGCCCCGCGGACGAGACGAACTCGGTGTACATCATGTCCGCCCCGTACCGTTTGCAGAGGATGCGGAACGGCGGGTCGCTCACGTCCTCCATGGGCGCGAGGAAGAGGGGCCGGTCGTCGAAGTCGAGGTGGCCGATGCGCATCGAGACAGGATTACGGCGATTTGTGACGGTGCGCTGCGAGATATGGGAAAACGCGTCGGACGCGGTCGGTGGTTCCGGAGTCGTGGATTTGAGCTTTTCACAAGGGAGGCCGTCTTTTCGAAGTGCCGAATGATCCAGGAACGCTTACTGGGCAGTTCGCACAGGTTTTGTGGCATAAACAAGGCGGAATTATACATCTCACTATCCCTCTTCAATCCTCCGACTATTCCCATGAGGAAATACCTCACGCAACTCTCCACTCTACTCGTTGTCACCTTACTCATCGGCTGCGGTACCATCATCCACGGCGGTAGCCAAGATGTCAGCGTTACCAGTGACCCCTCTGGAGCGACCGTCGAGATTGACGGGAATGAAGTGGGCGATACTCCCGTCACCCGAAGTCTTGACCGCGGCAGCCAGCATACGGTGGCTATTAGCATGGATGGCTATGAAACCGAACAGGTCACCATCCAGAAGAGCGTCGACGGCTGGGTCGCCGGCAATATCGTCTTTGGGGGACTGATTGGGCTTGCCGTCGACGCAGCCACGGGTGGAATGTATAAGCTAAACCCAACCCAGGTCCAGCAGACGCTCGATGAGGAGACCGCAGCGAAGAAGACCGAAGACAAGGTCTACATTGCGGTGGTCATGGAGCCGAACCCGGACTGGAAGAAGATTGGTCAGCTTGAGCCAATCAAGTAGAATCGATAGGTGCTAGTCTCAGTCAAAGCCCGGCCTGGAGTAGGCCGGGCTTTTGTTTTGTTATGCATTTCCCTTAACATTTAGTTCATTCACTTTCAGGACCCCTCCGAAGACCGTCTCGAAATCAACTCAATTAGGTGTTGCCATTCCTCCTACTCCCCGTACCCTCTTCCCTGTGAGTCTCAGGTGGACCAGTGGATGGCCTGGACCAATTTTGCTCTGGAACGTTTGTCGAGTAGTCACCCCCATCTATTGCCGGGCCTGTACCCATTCCGGGCACTTGTCCGTAGGTTGGGTGCACGGCCTCTTTCTCCTTGATCTCCTGTTGCCCATGTCCGACGAAACGCGTTCTTCCGCCTTCCGCCCGCTCTCGATCGCTCTGTTTGCCCCCCTCGCGGTCTTGCTGACCGGCTGCGGCGGCCCCAATCTGATCGAGCGTATCTCCACCGCAAGTTGGGGTTTCTGGGGCACGGTCATCATCGTGCTCGACCTCGTGGCCCTCGTGGACCTGCTCGGGGACGGCACCCGGGGCACGACTAGCACGGTCATCTGGGTGCTCCTCATCGTGTTTATGCCGCTCTTAGGAGTGATCCTATACTTCATCATCGGCCGCGACTAGGACCGAGCAACTGGATGTTTGGACACGAGACGCTTCCTATTGCCCGAGCCACTCGCCCGCTTCGAACAATCGTGGGGCTTAGTCTTGTGCTGCTCCTGGCGGCCTGCGGGGGCACCCACCGCGCCTCGGAGACCCCGGAGGCGCGCTACCGGGCCGCCATTGCGGATGCCCGAACGGCCGAACCCGAAGAGATCACGACCACGCTCACGCCCCTCGTCCCGTACAACGACTCCCTCGTGTGGCGCACGACGGAGGGCACCCGGCAAGTACTGGTGGTCACCTGGGGGGGGAGCGAGACACTACCCAATGTGACGGCGGGCGACACGGTGACGGCCGACCAGGACGTGTGGGTGACCGCCGCGCCTCAGCTTCGGCGGTTTTGCCGGGGGCTCGATCGCTCCGAAGACGCGCTCCGGCTCCGCCTCGCCCAGCGTCTGGGTTTGCCCCCGGATGCCGACTACGACCGGTTCGTGGAGCTCTGGGTGCGTCCGCAGGCCCTCGTGCGCCCCTGCCCCGACCCCGAGGTGACGGACCGCGAGTGCGAACTGCGCACGCCCACCCCCAGGGCCCACGTGCAGGTCAGTGACGCCCACACGAACTGGTTCCAGGGCCTGAAAGAGACCTCCTACGGCCCGAACGGCTACCCCTTCACGGGCCTCGGTTACACCTACGACTGGAACCCGACGACCGACGAGGTAGGCCCGAGCGAGTTTGTGCTGCGACCCGGTGAGTCCGGCGTCGTCCGGGCCACGTACTCGACCGCCGCGTACTGCCGGGCCGCCGACTGAGAGACATCCTTTCTTTGCGGGTTACACGACCGTGCCGGTCGGCAATTACCTTGGACTTGTGCGCGACCGTTCCCCACTCCCCCACCCCCAATGCTTATCCGACGCTCGCTGACGGTTGTCCTTTTTCTGGGTCTCCTGGGTCTCGGATCCGGATGCCAGTCGACGGCCCCACCCTCCTCTTCCGAAACTGCAACGGAGGACGCTCCGGCTCCCCTGATCGTCATCTCCATCGACGGCCTCCGGTGGGACTATCTCGACCTGCACGAGGCACCCACCCTGTCCCGACTGGCAGACGAGGGCGTCCACGTCGAGCACCTAACGCCCCTCTTCCCCACCAAGACCTTTCCCAATCACTACAGCACGGTCACGGGCCTTTATCCCTCCAACCACGGCATCATCGCAAACACGATGTACGACCCGGTGATGGACGCGACGTTCAGCCTCAGCGACCGGGACGCTGTCGAAAACCCCGACTGGTGGGGCGGCGAACCCATCTGGGTGACCGCCGAACAGCAGGGTCGCACGGCGGCCACCTACTTCTGGCCCGGGTCCGAGGCCCCTGTGCAGGGCGTGCGTCCCTCCGAATGGTTTCGGTACGACGAGAGCGTGCCCGGCACCACCCGCGTGGACCAGGCCCTGGAGTGGCTCGATCGTCCGGCCGAGACGCGCCCCGACCTCCTCACGCTCTACTTCAGCCGCGTCGACACGAAGGGACACTACTACGGCCCGCGCTCCGACTCGGTCGCTACGGCCCTGCGTGAGGTCGACGGCTTTATTCAGCGCCTGCTCGATGGCCTCGACGCCCGGAATCTCACGGACGAGGTGAACCTCCTGTTAACCTCCGACCACGGCATGAGCTCCATATCCCGCGACCGCACCATCGTCCTCGACGACTACATCGACCTCGACGACGTGCGGCTCACCGCCCGAAACCCGGTGGCGATGATGGAGCCTCGCTCCGGCGTATCGGTCGACTCAGTGGTGACGGCGCTCGACCGGGTTCCTCACCTGTCGGCGTACCGTAAGGGGACGCTGCCGGATACCCTTCATTTCGATGCCCACCGCCGCATTCCCTCCGTAATCGCCCTGGCCGATGAGGGGTGGAGCCTCCGAACACGGGCGTGGATGAAGCGAAATCCGGACTGGGACGGGGGCGGGACGCACGGCTACGATCCCAGATACGAAACCATGCATACTCTACTCCTGGCCCGCGGGCCCGCTTTCCAGGCGTCGGCTACGGTGGAGCAAATGTCGCTGCTCCACCTCTACGAACTGATGTGCGCGGTGCTCGACCTGGATCCGGCCCCCAACGACGGGCGACTGGAGGCCGCGCGGCCCCTCCTCGCCCCCGACGCGGTCCCTACGCCCGCGACCCCATAGAGCTCAGAGTTCCTGCACTTGCCAGAATTCCCGCCCCCCTGCGCGCTCAGTCGGCGACTCCATCCTCCCCCTCTTCGCGACGATCTTCCATCTCCTCCGCCCGCTCCTCCAGCTCCTCGGCCTGTTCGCGGAGGCGACGGGCCTCTTCTCGAAGGTGCTCCGGGGCTTCTCGCTCCATCCGCTCACGCAACTGGTCGAAGTGGCGGCGGAGACTGTCGGCGTACTCCTTCTGCCGACGGATCAGGCTGTCTACATTCAGGTCAAACTCGAAGTCCTCCCGGTTGAATTTATCGAAATAGAAGGTGCTGTCCGCAGTCCCGTCATCGAACTCATCGCCTGAGATCCGGTCCTTGAAAGATCGGGCGAGGCTATCGGCCTGCCATCGCACCTGTAGGGCTCGGTGCTCCAGGCTGTCGAGATCAAATCGCTCCCGGAACATCCGTTTCAGACTGTCTGCGTCGAACCGAGTTTGGATCAGCCGTTTGAGGCTGTCGGGATCGATGTCTCCCAGGATGGCCCGTTCGAGACTGTCGACCTCCACCGCTTCACGGTCCACGATAGTGACCACGCGCCGATTCGAATCGCCTCGTACCGATACGACCGCCGGTTCCTCCTCCGAGTCCTGCCGTGGAGACGATGACGGTTCGGGCACGTCTTCCTCCGCCAGGGCCTTTGCTTCAGAGGAGGTCGCCTCCGTGGAAGACTGCTGTGACGCACAAGCAGCCAATCCGACGGGAACAGTGACCATCAACAGCACGACGGCCACGATTGAAAGCCGCCGCCCAGTCGTAGAGGGCGCCTCCGGCGGCCCCACGAGGCGCTGAATACGATTGAGTAGCGATCCATCGGTAGCCGCCGGGCCCCACGCGGTCGTCGCCGTACCCTCGACGGCCTGCTCAGCCAACGCGGTGAGGGCCTGCGCGTAGGTCGTCCGCTCCGAGCCTGCCTGCACCACGAGGTCGTCACAGCACGCCTCCCGCGCCTGCCGCACCTGCCGCGAGACCCACCACGTAGCCGGGTGGAAGAAGAGGAGCGTCTCCACGACCGCCTGCAGCCGCCCCACGAGCACGTCGTAACGCCGGACGTGGGCCAGTTCGTGCAGCAGCAACGCCTCCACCTGCGCGGGCGGGAGGCCGGACAGAAAGCCCGCGGGCACGAGAATCACGGGCCGCCACCACCCGGCCAGCACCGGGCCGTCGACCCGATCGGATTGGCGCAGGTCCACAGAGGCGCCAACTCTCATTCGGTCGGCAAGCGTCCGGAGACGGTCCTGCCACTCGGGCGGCGCCGATCTGCTGCTCCGCCGCACCCGCCGCATCCGCCACGCTCCACCACCGAGGCGAAGGGCGACGATGATTACCCCGAGGCCCCAGGCAACCACGCCCCACGGCAGTGCGGGCTGAATCCTGGACGCGGCCCAGGCCCACCACGAAGCGGGAGGCGCAGCGGCGGGCTCTGTGGCGTAAGACGCTTCGGCACTCGTAACCTCATTGTCCACGACCCCCATCGAGGCAGGCGCCCCCGGCGCCGAGGGGTCCACGCCCCCGCTCAGAACCACCCCGGTTCCGATGGGAAGCGCGAGGAGCCCAAGAAGGGCGACGCACCCTACGGCATAACGGACCCGTGGCGGGTGATGGCGCAGCAGATGCAGTGCCCCCGCGAGTACAGCGGCCATGAGCGCCCCCTGCCACACGAAATGTAGAAGGGTCCACCCCAGCAGTTCGACAGTCGGTGCGTGGAGGAGAGACCAGAGGCTAGGCATCGTCATGGTCATCGTCGTCGATTTGAGCGAGAAGGTCGCGGATTTGGTCGAGCTCGTCGCGGGACACGTCCTCCGTCGAGAGCGCCCGCATCACGAGTTGCCGCGCCGACCCCCCGAAGGCCCGGTCCAGCAGATCGTCCACGAGGCGGCGCTGCGTGTCGGCCTCCTGGACCGCCGGGGCGTACACGTGCGCCCGCCCCGACTCGTCGCGGGTCACGAGACCCTTGTCTAGCATGAGCTGGAGGTGCTTCAACACCGTCGTGTAGCCCTGGTCGGTGTCGAGGTGGTCCTGCACCTCGCGGACGGTGGACGGGCCGTGGGCCCAGAGCACGCGCAAGATGGCAAGCTCGGCGTCGGTAGGCAGGGGAGCGTCGAGCGGCATGGAGGGAGGTAGGCTGCTGAAATACGAACTCGTTCGTACCTACTACGAAGAGTTTCGTATGTTTCGGGGAGGTCCTCCCTTCTCCGTGCTCTCCTTCGGCGGCTTTTCCTTCCCTACTGCTGCCCCGGTCTCGTACTCTGGGGAGACGTAGAGGCCTCGCTCTCTTCCTCGCCGAGACGAACCATCTCGTCGGCAAACGGCGTCAACGCATCCGTCTGGTGGCTGGCGACAATGGCGAGCCCTCCCTCCTCGACAAAGGCCTGAATGAGCTTCGCGGTGGCCTCGGTGGTGGCCGTGTCAAGGCTGCGGAGCGGCTCGTCCATCAGCACCACCGCCGGCTCGGCCACAAACGCGGCGGCAATCTGGGCCTTCTGCACCATGCCGCTCGAATAGGTGCCGATGAGATTCTCGCGCCGCTCGTCCAGCCGGAGGCGATTGAGCAGCGCATCGATGCGGGCCGGTCCCTCGTCGTCGGTCCACTGCCCGCGGCTGCGCAGAATCCATTCGAGCAGCTCGACGGCGGTCAGGTGCTCCGGCAGTTCGGGCCCGGCGTGGACGAGGCCCACGTCCTGCAGATAGCGGTATGGCCGCTCGTGAATGTTGAGGGCTCCGTAGCGGACGGTTCCACTCGTCGGGTAAGCCTGCACGGCCAGGAGGCGCAGGAGCGTGGTTTTTCCTGCCCCGTTGGGGCCTACGAGCACGGTCAGGGTGCCCGGGACAAACGACCGTGAGAGGCCGTCGAGGACGGGCGGCCCGTCGCCGTAGCGCTTGGTCAGCGCGTCGAGGGTAAGCGAAGCAGCCATAAGGCGATCCAGATTCAGGAGGCGCGTATCGAAGCGTGGAGGTCCTACGCCGTGGCGCGAGTGCGACCTTCGGCCGCGAGGGTGACGGCCGCCGCCGCTACGATCGATAGGGCCAGGTGCACCGCGGCCCAGGTGCCCACCCAGCCCCACCCGTACGTGTCCCCGAACAGCACCACGAGCGCGAGGCTTCCCACATGCGGCCCGAACCAGCGCAGGTTGACGAACGTGCGGGCGCCGATCCAGTCGGCTACCGACTGCATGGAAACCTGGAAGGCGCGCGGGGCCGCCGAGGGCGTGCCCAGCACCGCACCGGCCGCCACCTGCCCGGCAAATATCACCAGCAGGTACGTCGTGATGACGGCCGGGGCCACACCGCGGATGCAGAAGAGCCACAGGCCGAGATGCGCCACCGCTACGAGGCGACCCAGGGGCAGGCGGCGGTCGAGCTGCCGTACGCTGGCCCACGCGGCCGGGCGCCATCGCCGCGGCACCCAGTAGAGGGCGTCGTAGGGCACCGGTTCGCGGTCGGTAGCCGCCACCGTGCCGCCCCCCAGCACCTCGGCGTAGAAGGCGGTGGTGTGGTAGAAGTGCCGGTCGTACGCGGTCCGGCGCCGTCCCAGGCGCGCCCCGGCCCAGCCGAGCAGCAGAAGCCCAGGCCCCCACGCAAGCAGCCCCGTGCCTACCTGTGCCCCCGCCGCGGTGGCGACCACCGCCGCCACGGCTACCACAAAGCACCGGGTGGTGGCAAAGAGGGCGGGCACGAGCCCACGCGGCAGGTCTACGCCCTGGCCCTGTTCCTCTACCGCCTGGGCGTACCACTGCCCCGCCTGCCCCTCCTGCCAGGCCTGCGAGCGGGCTCCCAGGGTGGCAAAATGCACAAAGCTATCCAGCGCCGCGCCCAGAATGAGCAGGAGTCCCTGGCCCAGGGCCGCTGTCTTGAGTCCCAGACGGCGGAGGGGCCCGCCCGGATCCGCATATGCCAAAAGCACCGCCGGAACCGCCACGAGCAGAACAAGCGGCGCCAGCCGGCGCCCGTGATAGCGCAGCAGACGACGCGGCGCCCAGTTGAGCCGCTGCAGGGTGGCCACGTTCGGGTCCGGAAACAGCACGTTGGGCGGCGCGACGGCAAACACACCCGCCGCCACAAAGGCCCACAACCGCAGCCCGTCGGCCCGGGTCGCCGGATCTGCCCCGGCCGCCAGCAGCACGGCCGCAGCGCTCAATACGCCGAGGAGCAGCGCGTACGCCAACCGGGACGCCCAGCCGGCGCCGTAGCGGATGGGACTGGGAAGGGAGGACGGACGCGGCACAGTCGTTGGGGAGCGGCGATCGAAAACTAGCGGCGAACAGATATGCGTAAAAACGTACGGTCAGAACCGCCGCCTGTCCACGTCTCCACGGGAAAATCGGACCAAATGCCGGCGTCCAATGCACGCCAGAGATCGGGGGACCGTCGTTGAGCTGGCTTCCCAACTGCCGTTCCCCCGTCTCTTCGCAGAGGCCTCCTAGAAAACCTATCGTCACCTCCACGCATACACGCTCTGACCGTTTGCCGCTCTCTCGCACCTGTCGCCGTCCGGTTATGCCTACGAGCACGCTCGCCGATTCGCTCTACGAGCGCCTGCGTCAGTCTTTTCCCGCCGATCAGGCCTACACGACAGATGACTGGACCGCAGACGCCCTACCGGGCCCGGTGCGTCACCACCTTATCCACCTAATGCGCCACCACGGCCGGCAGGAGGCCCGTCGCCTGCGGCATGCACGCACCGAGTGGGTCAACCACGACCACCCGGACGTGGAGCAAGCCGCCGGGCCCTTCTTCGACGCCGTGGAGGCCCACGCCCAGGTCCCCGCGGACCAGTGGACCGAAACGCTTCGCACGGCCACCCGTCGCACGACCAATCACCTTGTACGGCCCGTGCCCACACTGGCATCGTTCATCTTCGAAGAGGCGTCCGGCGCATTGCCGGTGGCGGAGATTCAGTGGCGGATGCACTTCTTTGGGCCCTACGACTACCTCCCCAACGCCGTGGAGGCGTTTGCCACCAAGCACGACCGCGACCGCCTCACCCCCGACACCGTCGAGCAGGTGCTCCAGCGCGTCGACGAGCGCATGACGGCCGACTTCGACGCCGAGCGATGGCTCCAACTGCTCGATCCCCTTTTCGAAACGGCTCAGCGCGCCACCGGACGCGGGCAGGTGTCGATCCCGCTGCTCCGTACCTTCTTTGAGGAAAAACGAGCCGCCTCAATCATCGATCGGCTCGACGCCCACGAGCGTGAGAACGGTGGCGAGGCCGTAGCCCCCCACACGCTCCGTCGACTCCTCGAGACGGCTCAACGCGCGGACTCGTCCCCCCCAAGCGAGCCGTCGCCCAGCCCGGGAACCGATTCGACCCCGCAACCAGCCCCAACGAATTCCCCGCTGTCCGCTGACATACAGGACGTAGCCCCCCCCTCTCGCCCTTCTGCCCCGGAAGAAACGTCCTCCGAGGATCCACCCAACGGGCCCACCCCAATGTGGAAGCAGTTCGAGCAGGACACCGTCCGGCGGAGCAGCGAGGTCGACGCCCCAGAGCACGGCAACGCCCAACCGCTCTGGGCCCAATTCCAACAGGGCCCCGCATCCCCTTCAGACTCTTCTCCTGCCTCGTCCAGACCAGGCCCTGCGGCGTCACCTTCGTCCCCGAACGACTCAGCCCCCTCTCCCGACGGCGAAGATCTCGCCGCACTTGAGGAGGACGTATTCGGGACCGCCCCTGCCCCCAAGCGCTCAGTCTACGTGCAGAACCTGTTCCACGGCGACCAGGCGGCCTACCGACAGGCCCTCGATCGCCTGCGCACGACAGACCGCTGGAGCGAGGCCTCGCAGACCATTGCGCGGGAGGTCTTCCGTGCCAACCAGATCAACATCTACAGCGACGCGGCGGTGCACTTCACCAACGCCGTAGAGGCAGGGTTTAAAGAGGCGTAGCGGTGGATCTATCCCCGCGGATACTGTCCTGCTGTTTCTCAGTGCTCCCTTTCGAGCCCCCTCCCTTGCCTCCAGCCGGGCGCACGCAACTGCGTGAGAGGTCACGGATGCTCGTCGTTTTCCTCCCGCAGGCGGCGGGACACGAGCATACAGAGAGCCCCGAGCGTGGGATCGTCGAGAGCGTAGTACACATGCACCCCCTCCCGGCGCCGCGCGAGCAGTCCCTCGTCCGCCATCGTGCGCAGGTGCTTGCTCACGTTGGACTGCCGCAGTCCCGTCGCCTCCACGAGGTCGCCCACCGCCTGCTCTCCGCTCGACTGTAGCGCGTTAAGCAGTGTAAGGCGGGCCGGCTCCCCCAGCACCTCGAAGCGCCGGGCAACGGCGTCAATCTCATCCAGGGGGACCAGGGGACGGTTCATGGTCGAGCAGGGCCGCGGCATGGAGCTGAACGGCCGTTCGGAGCGAGTGCGCTAAAAGGTGAGGTGGAGACGTGCGTTGAGGGTGCGGGGGGTGAGCCGCTTGGGAACCCGTTCAAAGTTCCCGGTCCAGCTGTAATCGACGGTGTTGTCCATGTCGAAGAGGTTGAGCACTTCGAGCGTGAGCTCAAGATTCACGGGCCCACCAATGCCGTCGCCCAGTACCTCGATGCGCTTCGTGGCGCCCACGTCTACGCGCCGGTACGAGGGGAGCCGCCCACTCATCCGCTCACCGGGCACACGCGTCTGTACCCCATCGGCCACCTCCGGGCCGGGGTTGGCGGGCGTGTAGGGAAGTCCGCTGCCGTAGAGAAGACGCAGGTGTACCTTCCACGATTTATCGCCCGGCACGTAGTCCTGCAAGAACGCCGAAAAGGTGTGACGCTGGTCGGCGGGGCGGGGCAGGAGACCCTGACGGTTTTCGCGGAGCCGATCGGTAAAGGAGGCCAAAGCCTCGTCTTTGAACCGCTCGCGCGCCACCAGGAAGCTGTAGTTAAACCAGCTGTCGAGCCCCGGCACAAACTCGCCCCGCAGCTGCAGGTCGAACCCGTAGGTGTACCCGTCGGTGTCGTTCTCCCCGGAGTAGTTCACCCGCACATCCTCAATGGTGTACGAGATGAGGTTGTCCAGGTCCTTGTAGTACGCCTCCGCCCGCAGGTACAGCCGCTCGTCCGGGAAGAAGTACTCGCCCCCGAGCACGTACTGAATCGACCGCTGGGACTCAATGTCCCGGTTCAGGATGTCGTCGATCGTTCGGCCGAACTGTGGCGTGCCCCGCAGCTCGCGGTAGGTGGGCTTCTGATGATAAATGCCCCAGGATCCGGTGAGGGTGAGGCGGTCGTTGGCCACAAACCGGGCCGACAGGCGCGGCGAGATCGTCCATTCGTCGTTGAACGAGAAGTAGTCCGCCCGTACCCCCCCTGTAACCGTGAGGCGATCTTCCGTGGGCAGCACGTCCACGGCATCCTGCAGATACCCGCCAGCCTGATACTCGTCGAGCGACGCCCCGTCGTCCAGGCTGTTGACCAGCGTGGTGTCCTGATTCGTACCCCGGCTCTTCTGACCGCGAATAATTGTGCGCTCGTCGAGCTGATCGTCGAACCGAAGCTCTCGCACGTGCCAGCCACCGTTCAACACCTGCCGGCCGAGGCGCCACTCGTAGCGCCCCCGGCCAGTGCGCCGCTGCACGTCCACGACGTTGTCGGCCGAGCGGGTGACGGTGGAAAAGCCCCGAAGGAAACAGTTCGCAGAGTTGGCGGGACCGGTCGGGTTAACCTGACAGACCCGGCGGTCACTCTCGATGTCAAAGTTTTCCGTCTCCCGGGTCTCAAAGTAGGCCACGTCGTGCTCGATCGTGAGGCGATCCGTGAGCTCCGCTGTGAGACGCACGCCCCCGAACGCAGTGGTATACCCGTCCTGTCGGGCACCAGAGAGGGTGGAGCGGAGCGCCTTGAAATCTGTATTCGTCCGATCCCCAGGGCTGATGACCCCGAAGTACGTGGTCCGCTCCTCGGGTTCGAGTTCAAAGCTGTTGTCGGCCCAGATGCCGAGTGCCTCCATCGAGACCCGGTCGGACAGGCGGTAGGTAACAAATCCCTGAACGTCCGTGAAGCTAGGGCTGTAATCGCCCTTCAGGTCCTGCGTCCCAAAGAATCGCCCCGGCTGCGCACGCCGCACGCCGAAAGTCCACCCCAGGTCGCCGTCGAGCGCCGAGGACTGCGCGTGGGCGCTGGCGTCGAGGGTCGAGAGGTCGACCGAGCCGCTGAGGGGTTGGTCTTCGGGCTGGGCGTACTGTACGTCGAGCGCCGAGGAGAGCTTGCCGCCGTACTGGGCGGGAAAGCCGCCGGTGTAGAACGTGATGTCCGACGCGAGGGCCGGATTCAGCAGGCCTAGGCCTTCCTGTTCACCCTGCCGCGGGCGAAAGGGGAAGAAGACCTCAAAGCCGTTGATGAAGACTAGGTTCTCGTTATAGCCTCCGCCCCGCACCGAGTATTGCTGAGACAGTTCGTTGTTGGTGGCCACCCCCGGCATGGTCTTCAGGGCGCGGAACCCGTCCTTGAACGGCGTGGGAATGTCCTGGACGGCTTCCGGGTCCACCTTGTAGACCCCAGGCCGATCAGGCACCTCTGCCTCCGTCACCGTCACCCCTTCCATCTCCAGTACGGTCGACGCGAGGGTTGCATTCAACCGTGTGGTGCCCTCCGTCACCCGCACCGTGTCGGTACGCGACGCAAATCCGACCGCCGAGAACCGAAGCACGTAGCGACCGGTGGGGATCTCCAGTCGGTAGCGGCCGTCCGTCCCCGTGGCCGTGCCATAATCGGTCCCTCGCACCAGCACCGTGACACCGGGCAACGGGGCGCGGTCGGTTGAGTCGACGACGGTGCCCGTGATGGTGCCCCAGGTTTGGGCCTGCGCGGAAGCAGCCCCAAGTAGACAGCATGCCCCCAACAGGACGACACGAAAGAGGCGCATGGCGGCAGAGCAGATGCGTTTAGGAAGTCCGGCGACAGCAGTATCAGTCGGGCAAAAGGCACGGGCAGACAAGTCGACAGAGCAGCGAATGAGACCGGAGGCTCCGGGCGTTTCGGCTCCTTTCAGGGATTGGCTTTAAAAACAACACCATGTGATCCGATTCCGTCGCCCAAAGGTTCCGGAACGGACTACAGGCCAAGGGTTCTCGCCACAGCGAGCAATTCCAGGTAGGGGGCCAGGCCCAGCACCGTTCCCGCCACCGCTTGCGAAGGGGTGTGGGCCCGACTCCGAATCCGGGCCCAGAGGACGAGGACTACGAGCCCGATTCCTCCCATCCACTCTACGTGCCCCACGGCCTCGGGGCGGAGCACCCTCCCGGGAACGTGTACGGATAAAAAGGCAAGCGTCGCCACGGCACCGGCTACCGACGCGCAGTGTACCGAAATCTTCCACCGCATCGTGATAAGCCCCAGGAGGCCGGTGTTGACGACATGATACCCGACCAGGGCCGCCAACAGTCGCTGCCCCACCAGTTCCGTCCCCAACACCGCGGCAAAGGCCGCCACGCCCGCCCCCAGCACCACGAGAAACGGCCCTGTACGCTTGGTGCGGTCCCGAATTTCCAGCGACGCAACGTGTCCCTGTGCTCGCATCCAACCCACGTAGGCAAGCGGCATCAGAACTAGAAAGACAACCGCGATCCCAACCCCCTTGCCCACGTCAAGGGGAGGGGCTCCCACATGCGCGAGGGCGGTTCCGTATACCACGGGGGGCAGTACGAGGGGGTTTGCCACGTAGCTTACGAACAGCGCCCCCCACAGCCCGATTCCTCCCGGCGCCTCAATCCCAGACGCAGAGACAACGGCGGAGGAGTCGGACGACATGCCAGTTGGAGACGAAAGGAAGGGGAGACTTATGGAGGCTTCCACGTTGCCGCGACGGCTTTGGCGAGGATCCTGCCGGCCCCTTTGGGACTCCCCTGTGTGCCGTCGGCAATCCTGCGCGACCACAATCCTGCGCGAACCCTGCGCGATTACATCAAGACGACGGCGGCTAAGGCGAGCAGAATGACCCCGATCAACAGGACGATTGTATAGATGAGCAGGAGCAGGAACGCCTTGACCAACGACTTGATGAGCCCCTGATCGTACACGTGGGCCAGCGCAAGAACAAGGTACAGGAGCGGCGACGCGTCGATCCACCCCGCGGCGGTGTGCAGCCACGGCATATCCGTTTCGCCAAGCAAAATGCCTACGGTAAAGGCGAAGAAGGCGAAGGCGTGCACGTGGAGGCTAAAGATGAGATGCTCGACGTACAGCCGCGACCGGCGGATGTAGAGCAATTTGAGCAGAAACGCGAAGATGGGGAGCATGAGAAACATGACGTAGGGGCCGCGGTCGATCATGCTCGCCAAGAAGTCCCGCGGATTCCGAAGGGCGTCGGCCACCTTCGCGCGAAGCATCTGTTCAAGCCGCGACTGCGTCTCGGGCTCCCCCACCATCACATTCACCGTCTCGGGATTATTCTGGAACGCCCGGGCCCACTCCTCCCGTTGCTCGGGACTGCCGAGAAACGACGGCGCCGACGCCACCGCCGCCGTGTCGCTCGTCCCGCCGTCCGCCCCGGCCTGAGCAGGCGTCACTTGTGGATTGAACGGAAACTGGAAGCTCTGCCCGGCGGTGAAGGCGAGGACGGTAAACAGTAGAAATGTGGTAAAGAGGTACAGCCGAAAGGGCCGGATGTAGCGCTTGCGGCGGCCGTTGACGTATTCCTTGGTGAGACGCCCCGGCAGGAAGAGAAACTTGGGGAAGGTGTGCAGCACCCGCATGTCGAGCTCAATGACGGCCTCCAGCGCCTCATTGAGCATGTGCCAGAGCGGCACGACCCGATCGGCCGCCCGCTGTCCGCACTCTGAGCAGTAGGGGCCCTGCAGCAGGGCGCCACAATTTTCGCACTGGTCCTCCGGGGTGTCGCGTTCGGTGGAGCCGGAAGAAGGGGAAGCGGAGGACTCCGACGACGATGCGCGCGCCGATTCTTGCCCGGACGCGCCTGATTCGGAGGACGGATCCTCGTCCAGATCGGCCATCGCCTCGATCTGGGCCAGGGCATCCTCGGCGGCGGCGCGCGCGTCTTCCGGGTCGGACGCAGCCTCTCCGGAACGTGCCTCATCGCCGAGGCCCTTTCGGGCATCGTCCTCAAACCGATCCGAGCCGGAGCTAGACGAGGATGCACTCATCGCGACAATAGGGAAAGATGGCTTCCGGGCGGTTCTCTTTTAAGTGCACGCACAACGGTCCCAAATGTTACGCTACCGCGAAGATCGGGGCGGCCCAGTCGCTGTACGTACACTGTTCTGCCCATCCTGAGTGCAGGACGAGAGACGAAAATCAGTACGCCTGCGCGAAGAGCACGCGTCCTTCGGACCGCTCGCCCGTAAGCATGTCTTCTCCCTCTTCGTGCTCGTCACGGTCAAACGGGATGAGCCGGATGGTAGCGGAAGTTTCCTCCTGGATGCGCTCTTCGGTTTCCGCCGTCCCGTCCCAGTGCGCCCACGCGAAGCCGCCCCGGCCAATGACCTCCCGGAACGCGTCGTAGTCGTCTACGACGTGGGTGTTGTCCTCGCGGCGCGACTGGGCCCGGTCGTACAGACTCTGTTGCATGTCGTCGAGCAGATCCGCCACGCGGTCCACAATGCCCTCCTGCGGCACGATCTCTTTTTCCTGCGTGTCGCGCCGGGCAACCTCCACGTTGTCGTTTTCGAGGTCGCGCGGGCCAAGTGCCAGCCGCACCGGCACACCCCGCACCTCGTGCTCGCTGAAGCGCCAGCCGGGGCTCTGGGTGTGGTTGTCATCCATCTTCACCCGGAGGCCACGGTCCTCTAACTTCTCCCGCAGGCGTTCGCACTTCTCCAGCACCGGCCCCTCCTGATCGTCGTCGAAGAAGAGGGGCACGATCACCACCTGGTGCGGCGCCAGCTTGGGCGGCAGGACGAGGCCCTGATCGTCGGAGTGCGTCATGATGAGGGCGCCGACGAGACGGGTGGAGACGCCCCACGAAGTGGCCCACACGTACTCCTCCTCATTGTCCTCGTTAGTGAACGTGCAGTCGAACGCCTTCGCAAAGTTCTGGCCCAGGAAGTGACTCGTGCCGGCCTGCAGCGCCTTGCCGTCCTGCATCATGGCCTCAATGCAGTAGGTGTCCACCGCGCCGGGAAAGCGTTCACTCTCCGTCTTGCGCCCCTGCAGCACCGGCATCGCCATATAGTCCTCGGCGAACGTAGTATACACGTCGAGCATGCGCTCGGCCTCTTCGATGGCCTCGGGTTCCGTGGCGTGGGCGGTGTGCCCCTCCTGCCACAAAAACTCGGCGGTACGCAGAAACAGGCGCGGTCGCATCTCCCAGCGGACGACGTTGGCCCACTGGTTGTAGAGCAGCGGCAAGTCGCGGTACGACTGGATCCACTTCGAGTATGTGTCCCAGATAATCGTCTCGGAGGTCGGGCGCACGATGTAGTTCTCCCCCAGCTTGGATTCTGGGTCGGGGATCAGGTTGCCCTCCTCGTCCTGCGTGAGGCGCGAGTGGGTGACCACGGCGCACTCCTTCGCAAAGCCCTCCACGTGCTCAGCCTCCCGCTCCATGTAGCGCTCCGGGATGAAGAGCGGAAAGTAATAGTTCTCGTGCCCCGTATCCTTGAACATCTGGTCCAGCTGGTCGCGCATGTTCTCCCACAGCGCCATGCCGTTGGGCTTGATAATCATGCACCCGCGAGCGGGCGAGTTTTCGGCCAACTGGCCGTTGCGCACGACGTCCTGATACCACTGCGAATAGTCTTCGTCGCGGGGCGTTACTGCGTCTGCCATGTTGTGTGGGAAAAGAAGGGAACCAAAGGCGAACGAGCGACGGGACCGCGGCTGCTGTGCCCCAACCAGAGTAGCATCGGGGCACCGCAGGAATTTGTGCGGACACGACACGTCAATATAGGATTTCGGCCCCGCAGATATCAACGGGCGGGACCGGTGTTCGTCGTTTCTGCAGATCTGAACCAGCTACGAAACACGTTTTATCGAATCTTATTATCGAATTTCACAACCTCGAAAACACAGGCAGGAATCTTAACTCATGGGTCGTTTCACTTTCCCTCTTCCGGTCGTGTTGCCGGCGCTGGCTCTGCTCGTCCTCACAGCTGGTGGACTGCTTCCAACAGCCACGGCACAAACCCCGTCCTTCAATCCGGATGCGCCTCTCTCGTCGCTTCGGGCGGCCCATCTAGATACGGACCAACAACGCCTCCAGTTGGCAACGCAGCTGTTGGACGCGCGGGCCCACACGGAGATCAGCCACGCCGAATATCGAGACGGTGTTCGGTTTTTTCGGGCGAACCACCCGACGTTCTACGGCAACTTCTTCGGGGATCCATTTTACGCGACCTACGATGCTCGGTACGCCAAACTCGTTCGCGCCCGGCAACGAGCCGAGACAGACGTCAATCCAGCGAACAGTTTCTGGAGTCCTACGAGCTTCTACTGCGCCCCCATGTCTTACGACCCGGCCTTCGGCGGAACGTGCACAGGAATCGCGTTTGCCCAGTCGGATTTCTTCTGGGTGCCCAGCTTTCTCCTGCCCCGGTTCACCCCTTCATTCGTAGAGTCCGCGTTTCCCTTATGGCTTTCAACGGCACACGGGTACAATCGTGCCCTGGGAGACTACCGGCCGCAGTCTGCGAACCACGTGTCACGGCTGCCTATCGGTCGGTCTCGCTCCGCCCCTGACGCACTGCATGCAGATGATCTCCCTACCCAACTCGCGTCGATTGACCTGCCCGCCCGTCCCAACGCCGAGACGCCCCTTGAGGATCACCGTCCTGCGGAGACCATCCAACCGCCTACCCATGCCCCTCGCCAGGTCCAACTCCCCGACGACCTGCATACCACCATCCAGGAAACTGCCGCCTCGCTCCGGCAAACCGAACTGGAAATCCGCCTGCGGCGCGAGATCCGCGAGGAGTATGGAGGGCGCCGAGCCCTTTCGCCTCGGGAGCGCATCCGACTCACGAGGCGGCTTTCACGGACCGTGTACTCGGAAAACGAGCAGTTGACAGACCGCCGTTTGGGAGATCGCGACTCCAACGTCCAGGTCGATCGAAGTGCGGTTCGCTCCCGACCGATATCCCCACCGGACGTGCAGGGCCGTCGAGCCAACACGGAGACATCGTATCGCACGGTTTCCCGCTCCCCTAAGGACTCGCCAGTCACACCCGATCATTCCGAGGCTCGTACCGAGAAGGTAGGGGACGGGAATTAATTGCGTTCGCGTGCTCTCCAGGTCAGGTTCGGGGGCAGACTGAGACCTGACCGGCCATATGCTTTGAATCCCAAAATTCGTCGGACAATTCCGGCGCAGTGCCTCCAGGGAGTCGTCGCTAGGGTTTCTTTTTCTTGTCTCTGCCTCACCTGCGACCGATCTTCGTTACTTTCGTGAGGGAGGAGGCGGCTATGTGGGTGCCATACATACTCAGTATGCCGCCCCAATCGCAGCAACAATTGAGGAGGCCGCGACGTTGTATAGGAGTCCAATACGCGCCCTAAAGCCCACCCCGAGGTGGTCTGCCATGACCTACGTCTATCGGTTCTTGCCCTTCGCACTCCGCCACGCAGGACTGCTTCTTGTTCTGGGCGCCCTGACGATCGGACTCACCGGTTGTTACACGCAACTTCAGGTGGCGGATACGCCGGAGAAGGATCGTCGCGTTGAGCAGAAGAAGGAGTATGCCGACGAGTACCGACGCGAGTATCGTCGGGATGCACAGCGGACGAAGGAGCGGCGCAAGCGGACCACCTACCGGTATGACTACCATATTTACGACTACGGATGGGCCTACAGCGGATGGCACTACGATCCGTTCTTCCACGATTACCGGGACTATGATCCGTGGTACGGGTCGCGCTTTTCGGTCTCGTTCTACTTTGGGGACCCGTATTTCCACTCATGGCGATACCGGCCCTGGTACCGCTCCCGGTTTGGGCCAGGCGTTTATCGGCCGTACTTCGGGAATATCTACTACGGCGATCAATACTACTATTTCGACGACGGGCCTGACTACCGCCCGGATCGGGACTACAGACCTCGGGGCACCGCGATTGGGCGCGGTACAACTCGGGGGGAACAGCGGACCACCGACCGGAGCGTCACCCGCTCGTCGTCCAGCGCCGATGCGCGTACTGGTCGGATTGGCCGCACCCGTGAGAATGCACGATCGGCGCGTGTGGGGCGGTCCCCGGCCCGAGTGGACCGAACACGCTCGTCGACCCGCATCGGGCGTTCCTCACAGACCGAGGACCGGACGCGCGCACGGCGCTCCAAGCAACCGCGCTCAGAGTCCGCCGGGTCGCGATCCGGCCGCACGGACTCCCGTGACCGATCGGCCCGAACGCGATCCGGGAGTCGCGACGCGGAGCGCTCCTCCGGTGCTCAACGCCCCCCCCGAAGCCGCGACCGGAGCGACGCCAGCGACGGCGACCGTCAACTTCGGTCTAACGCCCGCAATACTCCCTCGAACTCCAGTGGCCGAATCGGGCAGCAGTCCCCCGATCGCGTCCTGCCCGACATGACCCGCCGGTCTCTTCCGGACCGGATTCGGGTTCCAGACTACGACGAGCGACGGTCACAGCTCCGGCGACAGCAGGCCGAGCGACGCTCCTTTCGGTTCGATCGGCGGTCGTTTGATCGCTCTCGCTCCGCGTTTTCCCCCCGCGACCGCACCACACGATCCCAGTCGGCACGGACGGACCGACGGCAACGCGCCACACCAAACCAGTCGTCCTCCGCTACCAACCGCACCCGGTCGAGCCAACGAAACACCTCCTCCGGAGACGACGGCGGCCGGTCGCGGGACCGAAGCCGCGACGATGACGGACGGTAACCTCCCCCGGTCGCCTTCCCCCCGCCTTCTCTCCGTGCGGTGCAGTGTCCGAGAGGCCCGTGCTCGTCTCACGGGCCTTTCGTGTGGATCGTCGGCCTATTTCACTCGTCTCCTCCCCCCTTATGCCCCGGTCGTTTCGACTCGCAGCAGTTGTGTCCCTGTTGGCTAGCGGCCTCCTGTGGGCCGGCCTTTCCTCTCCCGCGCAGGGACAGACGCTCACCGACGTCATTCGCTATTCCCAGCGCCTGCCTGCGGGGGGAGGCCCCGTGGCTGGACAGGCCGGGGCAGGACTGTCGGCGGGCCTCGGTGCTCCCAAGGCCTTGTTTCAAAACCCCGCCGGACTCGGCTGGCTCTCGTCATCGGCCCTGAGCGGCGACTTTGCCGTCAATCGCACACGGTCCGACACACGGTTTTCCACGCCCGATGCCACCGGCTCCACCGACCGGGCCGTGAGCGACTATCAGGTCGGCTCCATCGCGGGGGCCTACTCGTTTCCCACCACCCAGGGCTCCCTGGTCATCGGAGCCTCGTTTCACCAGTCGAACACCTACGAACGGGGATTCGACGTGGGCGCGGACAACCGGACGAATTCAATCACGGGGACCTTCCTGCCTGCGAGCAACGGGTTCGAGGTGGACAGTGAGGACTTGATCTTCAACAGTGTCCGCTCCCGCATTGCTTACGAGGCGGGGGCGATTGACTTTTCACGTCCTAGATTCGACGAGAACAACCCTCCGTTCTTCTTCCAGGCCGCCAATCCACGCTCTGCGGCCGTAGACGGCCAGATGACTCTTGCGCAGCAGGAGAACCTTACGGAGTCGGGCCAGATGAACGAGTTGAGCGTCGGGGTCGCCACGGCAATCGCCCCCAACGTGATGCTCGGTGGCGGCCTCAACGTGGTCTTCGGTTCATATACGTTCGAACGATTCTACCGAGAAACCGACGCGAGCGGCCTCCTCCCCCCCGAGGATCCTCAGAATCCGCAGCCCCCATACGACCCGTACTTTCTGGAAGGAACGACCATTGAGGGCTTCGACGAGATGCAACTCGAGGAGCGTATCGACACCGATCTGTCTGGGGTCAACTTCCGGTTTGGTCTCTCGGCGGCGGCGACCGGGGCCCTGCGGTTGGGCGTGCACGTGGAATCGCCTACATGGCTGAACGTGGACGAGGTCTTCGGGACGGAGATGCGCACCTTCTTCGACTGCGATTTCTCGTCCGGGTCCTGCGTGCGCCCGAATGAGCCATTCAGCAGCGGCGACCTGACCGGCAACGAATTTTCCTACGACATCCGCACGCCCTGGCGCATCGGGGCGGGGGCGCAGTACTCGCGCAATGGCGTGACCCTGGCGGCCGGGGCCACCGTGGTCGACTGGACGCAGGCGGAAATCAGCGCCGAGGATGAGAGCTTTGCCCCTCTCAACCGAGACATTCAAGGACTCGATGCGACGGTGAACCCGCGCGTGGGACTCGAATATTCGGGCGATGCGTTCGCCCTCCGTACCGGGGTGGCCTACCAGCCTAGTCCCAGGGAGCAATCGTTCGAAGACATCGACGGCAATACGGTCGACGGCGACCAGCTTTTTCTGTCGGCCGGGGCCAGCGTGTCGATTGGCGAGCAGTCCACGCTACACGTCAGCTGGCTGCAGGAACGGTTTGACGACCAGTTCACGTCGTACAGCGGCCCGGGTGGCGCCCCTACGGTCCGGGAGGCCCTTCGCCGCAATCGATTCCTCATCGGCCTCACGTACCGGCCGTAGCGAGGAGCTACCTATCGGAAGCCCCCTGTCGCTCGTCGAGCAGGCGCTGGTACTTGTCAGCGGCGCGGTTGTGCTCCCGCAGTGTGCGACTAAAGGTGTGCCCGCCCGTGCCGTCGGCCGCAAAGTAGAAGTAGTCGTGCTGCTCCGGGGACGCGGCGGCGCGGAGGCTGGAGGGCGACGGGTTGGCGATGGGGCCGGGCGGCAGGCCCTGAATCTGATAGGTGTTGTA
>CAJXKO010000021.1 GCA_913055845.1 uncultured Bacteroidota bacterium
GTCTTCCCGTGGTCCACGTGTCCAATCGTCCCTACGTTTACATGCGGCTTCTTGCGGTCAAACTGCTCTTTGGCCATGGTCCTCTATCTGGTCGTTGAATGTAAGTGGTTCAAGTGTCGGAAGGGGAGTGGGGCCGCCCGACTTGTAAACGTCATGCGGCTGCGCCCACGACATCCTCATCGATGATCTCGGACGCGATCTCCTCAGGAACGGGCTCGTAGCTGCTAAACTGCATGGTGTAGATGGCCCGGCCCTGCGAGAGCGATCGGAGGTCCGTGGAATACCCGAACATCTCGGACAGCGGGACGTCGGCGTTGATGACCTGCGCGTCGTTGCGCTGGCCCATCTGACCGATGCGCCCACGCCGGCCATTCAGGTCGCCAATAATGTCGCCCATGTACTCGTCAGGGGTTACGACCTCCACCTCCATCACCGGCTCCATGAGCACGGGGCTGGCCTTGCGGGCAGCTTCGCGGAATCCTAGTCGGCCCGCAATCTCAAAGGCGTTCTGGTCGGAGTCTACCTCGTGGTGGTCCCCGTCGTACAGACGAATGGATACGCCCTCAAGCGGGTAGCCGGCGAGCGGGCCGTCCTCCATCGCGCTCTCAATGCCGCGCTTCACCGAGGGGATAAACTCCTTCGGGATAACGCCTCCCGTGATTTCGTTCTCGAATTCGAGGCCGGTCCCTTCTTCATTCGGGCCTACCTCCATGTATACCTCGGCAAACTGACCGCGCCCACCAGTTTGCTTTTTCAGTACATAGTGCTCGTCGACAAGCTCCGTAATCGCCTCGCGGTACGCGACCTGTGGCCGCCCCACGTTGGCCTCCACCTTGAACTCACGCTTCAGCCGATCGACAATAATTTCGAGGTGGAGTTCTCCCATCCCGGCAATGATCGTCTGGCCGGTTTCCTCGTCAGTATGGACGTCGAACGTCGGATCCTCCTCAGCCAGCTTCGTGAGTCCGTTGGTCAGCTTGTCCCGGTCGGCCTTCGTCTTCGGCTCGATGGCGATGCGGATGACCGGCTCCGGAAAGTCCATCGACTCGAGCACGACCGGATGGTCTGGATCGCAGATCGTGTCTCCAGTCTTGAGGTTCTTCGGCCCCACCACCGCGGCAATGTCGCCGGCGCGGAGCATGTCTACGTCTTCTCGGCTGTTGGCGTGCATGAACATCATGCGACCGATACGCTCGTCCTCGTCCCGCGTGGGACTGTAGACCCGCGAGCCCGATTCGAGCGTGCCGCTGTAGACGCGGATGAACGTCAGTTTTCCGACGTACGGATCGGTGGTGATTTTGAACGCAACCGCGCTGAACGGCTCATCTTCTTTCGGAGGGCGAACGACCTCCTCCTCTTCGTCCTGCGGGTGATGTCCCCGAATGGGGGGGACATCGTTCGGGCTGGGCAGATATTTGTTCACCCCGTCGAGGACACGCTGCACACCCTTGTTCTTGAGGGCAGAACCGCAGAACATCGGTGTGATGTCCCGATTGAGCGTCGCCTGCCGGATCACGGACTCGACTTCGCTCGGTTCAATCGACTCCTCGTCCTCGAGGTACTTCATTAGGAGCTCGTCGTCGTACTCGGCAATGCTCTCCAGGAGGTTAATGCGCCAGTGCTTGGCCTTCGGTTTCAGGTCCTCCGGAATCTCAACCACGTCCCACTTCATGCCCTGGGACTCTTCGTCGTAGATGATGGCCTCGCCCCGAATCAGGTCGATAACCCCCCGAAACATGTCTCCGGCCCCGATGGGATACTGTACCGGAATCGGATTTGCGTTGAGGCGATCCCTCATCATCTCCAGAACGTTCTCGAAGTCCGCCCCGGTCCGGTCCATCTTGTTGACGAAGCCGATCCGCGGGACGTCGTACTTCTCTGCCTGGCGCCACACCGTCTCGGACTGCGGCTCTACGCCGCCGACCGCACAGAACAGCGCGATCGCCCCGTCGAGCACGCGGAGGGAACGCTCCACCTCGACCGTAAAGTCGACGTGGCCCGGTGTATCGATAATATTGACCCGATGGTCGTCCCAATAGCAGGTGGTTGCGGCCGAGGTGATGGTAATGCCGCGCTCTTTCTCCTGCTCCATGAAGTCCATGGTAGCGGCCCCTTCGTGGACCTCACCCATGCGGTGCAGACGCCCGGTGTAGAACAGGATCCGCTCCGTAAGGGTGGTCTTTCCGGCATCAATGTGGGCCATGATGCCGATATTTCGGGTCCGCTCAAGCGGAAAGCTTTCGTTTTTCTTAGTGGCCATGGGTACGTGCTCAAATTGGATGCTCGAACGCTCAGTACTGGGCCGGACCCGCGCCCGACCCTCCAGGGTCAGCCCGAGGGCTAGAACTGGAAGTGAGCGAAGGCCTTGTTGGACTCGGCCATGCGATGGGTGTCGTCTTTCTTCTTTACAGCCCCACCTTCACCACGAGCCGCATTGACCAGCTCGCTCGCGAGGCGGTTCACCATACTCTTCTCTTTCCGGGCCCGGGCATACTGGATAATCCAGCGAAACGCGAGCGTGATACGCCGCTCTGGCCGAACTTCCGTGGGTACCTGGTAAGTCGCCCCGCCAACACGGCGGCTTCGCACCTCCACGAGGGGAGCCGCATTGTTGACAGCCTTCTTAAAGACTTCCAGGCCGTCCTCCCCGGTTCGCTCCTCGATCACGTCAAACGTGTTGTACACGATGCGCCGGGCCAAGCTCTTCTTTCCGTCGCGCATGATCGCGTTTACAAACCGGGAGACCATATCGTCCCGGTAAATAGGATCCGGCTGGGTCGTGCGCTGCTCAGGCGCCTCGTCTCGTGCCATAGGTAGGAAGCTCGCTGTCGTCAGAAAATCGTAGGTGGCGACGCAGGGTGCACGGCGGACCGTTCCCGCCGGCGGATTGTCCGTGCTCTAGTCTCGGGGCTTCTTCGTGCCGTACTTCGAACGGCCCTGGCGTCGATCCTCGACGCCTGCGGTATCAAGGGCCCCGCGCACGATGTGGTATTTCACACCCGGGAGGTCCTTCACACGCCCACCCCGCACGAGCACGATAGAGTGCTCCTGAAGGTTGTGCCCCTCACCGGGAATGTAGGCTGTCACTTCGTTGCCGTTCGTGAGCCGGACACGGGCGACCTTTCGAAGGGCTGAGTTCGGCTTCTTTGGCGTCGTGGTGTACACTCGGGTACACACACCGCGGCGCTGTGGACTGCCCTCAAGCGCCGGGGCATCGCTTTTCTCTTCCTCGGACTTCCGTCCTTTCCGAATCAACTGTTGGGTCGTGGGCACGTCGGGATCGGTCGTTTTTTCGGGTCGGTGGCGGGCCGCCGGAGCACCGGGGCCGAGCGGAGGGCAATCCTCCGCGTGCACAATCGTTTTCTACCATTCCTCTTGGATCGAGGGTCCCAAGCACGGCGCAAAAAGTAGGTGAATCAGACTTCTCAGCTTAGGAATGCGGCGGCTTGGAGACCGCGTTAACCTCTTTGGTATGTTGCTCTGTATCGGTTGACCAATTTCTTTCGGTCCCAGAGAGCAAAGAAAAGGGCGAGCGAGGCTCGCCTGCACCGGATGCACGGTCTGCCGGGCGGTCATTTATCTTTGCAGATGGGGCCTACGGGGCAGTCTTTGCTGTGGTTTCCGAGGTGCCGTCTGTTGCCGCAGATTCAGAGGAACTTCCATCTCCTGACTCCGTCGCGCGCTCACCGGTCGTCCCTGCGTCCGGCGAAGCAGCCAACCGCGCCCCCGAAAGGCTCGCATATTTGCTGTGCGGAGGCTCCCCCATCAGGTCTACCAGGGCGTCTGCCCCGAGCACTTCTTCGTCCAAGAGCGCCTCCGCCACCTGGTTTAGCAGGGTCCGTTTTTCTCGGAGGAGTTTCGTCGCCCGAGAGCGTGCCTCCTCTACAAGCGACTGGACCTCGTCATCGATCGCCTCGGCCGTGGCGTCGGAGTAGGGATTCCGCAGGCGGGTGACCCCGTCGCCTTGCCCAGACTGGTTGTAACTGAGAGCACCGAGGCGGTCGCTCATCCCGTAGTCCACGACCATGGCGTACGCCATTTGGGTAATGCGCTCGAGATCGTCGCGCGCCCCCGTCGTGACCCGTCCAAAGACGACCTCTTCGGCAGCCCGTCCCCCAAGGGCCATCGTCATCCGGTCCATGAGCGCCTCCTTGGCGTGAAGGTCCCGCTCCTCTGGGAGGTGCTGGGCGTGGCCGAGGGCCGAGGTGCCTCGGGGCACGATGGAGATTTTCACGACCGGGTCGGTGTGCTCGAGGAACCACCCCACGACGGCATGGCCGGCTTCGTGGTAGGCAATGATTTTTCGCTCTTCGGGTGAGATAAGCTTGTTGCTTTTTTTCAGCCCGGCAATTACCCGGTCGATGGCCTGTTCAAAGTCATCCATCTGAATCGCCGCCTTCCCCTCCCGAGCGGCGAGTAAAGCCGCCTCATTGCAGACATTCGCGATCTCGGCCCCCGCAAATCCAGGTGTCCGTTGAGCCAAGGACTGAAGGTTCACGTCCTCGTCCAGCCGGAGATTCTGCGCGTGGACGCGAAAGATCTCGGCCCGGTCGAGGCGATCGGGCTTGTGGACGGCAATTTGGCGGTCGAATCGCCCGGGACGAAGCAGGGCTGAATCAAGCACGTCGGGGCGGTTGGTGGCCCCCATGATGATCACGCCCTCGTCGGAGTCGAACCCATCCATCTCGACGAGTAGCTGGTTGAGGGTATTGTCACGCTCATTACTGCCACTCCCGGCGTGACCGCGGCCTCGTGTGCGGCCAATGGCATCCATCTCGTCAATAAAGATGATACAGGGCGCTTTTTCCTTCGCCGTCTCGAACAGGTCTCGCACACGGCTTGCCCCCACTCCTACAAACATCTCCATGAAGTCGGATCCGGAGATCGAGAAAAACGGGACGCCGGCCTCCCCGGCCACCGCTTTCGCCATTAGGGTCTTCCCAGTGCCGGGCGGCCCCACCAGGAGCACCCCGGTGGGCAATGCTCCCCCAAGTCGGGTAAACTTCTCCGGATGCCGCAGAAACTCGACCACCTCTGCGACCTCCGCTTTCGCTTCTTCCAGACCCGCGACGTCATCGAACGTCACCCGGCTCCCGTGCGCCTCTTCAAACAGGGGAGTTGCATCGTCATTGAGGCCTGTTTGCTGTGCCCCAGCCGTCATGCGGCGCATGAAAAAGATCCAGATGCCGACAATCAGGCTCAGGGGCAGTCCCCAGAGCAAAAGGGTCTGGCCCCAATCGTCCTCCTGAACGGCGGCAAAGGTGACCGGGGAAGTGCCGGAATCCACCGCGGCCTCATTGTGCCGGCGCAGGACCTCGACTAGGTCGTGGGTGGCAGGCTTCGTCGTGACGAATGCTCGCCGGGACTGATCGGACCCGCTGCCCCCATCGTTGGGCGGGGAGGCCTGTACCGCCCCGGCCTGAACTGCCTCTGCCGTGTAGGTCCCCTCCACCCGAGTACTGTTCACGACCTCCACCTGCGCAACGTAGCCGGCATCCACATCGTCAAGAAACGTGCTGTACGCGATGGGGGTCGGGGCGCTCCCAGCCTGCCACTTGATCCCAAAGTGGACCAGCAGAGCCACCAGAATGGCCCCGCCAATCCAGAGCGCGTATGGAGAGCGCAACACCGACCACAACCGCCCCGCCCCAGAGGACTCTGGCTCCGGGGTGGAGTTGTCCGGCACGTTGGAGTCGGACATCGGCATGAGGAACGAAGCGCTGTGTGGTCGTCAACCGCAGTCAGCGTCGGGCGCCGGGAAGGGCCTTCGCCCGATCATCGGACACTCTTCAAAGAGAACGCTCTCTACCGGAGGCGGCGTTGAGGGTTCCCCCCACATCCGGCCGGGCCTTCTGCACTGCAGTGACCTGTTTCGCAGCGAGAATATCACTCGTTACCGCTCGAATCTGGAGAAGGAGCGGGGGCAGAGTCCCGCGGGACCGTCGTTGAGTCTGCTTTAAGGGTGTCGGCGCGGGTGTGCAACCGATTCCGACGGGCTTTCTTCTGGGATCGAGCACGATCGGGACGGACGCTATCAGGGGACCGCATCGAGGGACGGGCTGAGGAATCGGATGCGGCGGCAGAATCTTGAGGGGATGGCCGAGGCGTCGCCACGGAATCGGACGGGATAGACGCTGCTACTGTCGTGTCCGGCGTAGTGTTCGACGGCGCCCTCGATCTCGACGTATCGGCCGCGGCCGAGTCCACAGCGGCGCGTTGCTGGCGCAGGTACGCGAGTAGGGCTTCTGCTCGCTCCGCCGCGGGAGCATCAGCGTACTTCTCGGTGAGGTGCGCGAACAGAACTTCGAGGGGGGGTGTTGTCTGTTGTAGGGTGGCTCCTACCCGTGCGGACCTCCCTTGCGTGGTGTCGGGGCGGGGGGTTCGTGCAGAGTCTGCTCGGATCGAGTCTGCCGTGGGAGCGGAGCGGGCCATTCGGCGGGAGGCACTCGCCGCGGTGTCGACCGGAGTGGAGCGGGATGGGAACCGTCCGTTCACGGGGGTCGCCGTGGAGTCCTCCACCTGCGCCGGCTCCGATGCCCTCTCAGCGCGTGATGTGCTATCCAGAGAGGCTTGTTTGACCGGCGGACCGGCAATCGTGTCGGGCGGTGAGGAAGCCCTTTCCTCCTGGCCGCCGCGGCGGGGCGACGTCCTGCCGGGATCGGGTACGGCCCGCTCCGCGGTGCTGTCGGGAGTGTGGGCGGATTGCCGAACAGTGTCCGGGGGCGATGCGCCCGTCGTGTCGCCCCCCGCCACGCCGCGTCTTGACTCCGCCCCGCTCCGCGGACCGGAGCCGGCCTGTGCGAGGGAGTCCACGAATTGCCGAAATCGATTCCGGGTACCGCCGCTGGTGTCGTGCTGGACGGTTCGATGATAAATCACCCCAGCTGCCAGAAGTGCACGCGGGGCCGCCGCGGTTTCGGGGTACGTCTTGGCTACACGAAGGAACCGGTCGAGGGCAGGGCGGGGGGCTCCCCCCTGCCACGTGTCGTAGGCCCGCGTATACACCGAATCGGCCCGGCGCTCCACCCGGTCCGTCTTCGGCGCCGTGGGCGCCACGCCAAGTTGCTGCTTGGCCCGCCGTGCGTAGGGCGTGTTGGGGTGCTGCTCGACGAGGCGGCGGTACGCGTCCCGGGCGGCGGCAGAGTCTCCCTGAGCCCGATGGGTCTGGGCCAATCCGTAGAGGGCCTTCCGGGCGACGGGATGATCGTCCTGCGTGTCCAGAATGCGCCGGAACCAGGTCTCGGCCGAGTCGGGCCGGCCGGCGGCCCGGTACAGAGCATTGGCCAGCTCGTACTGCGCGACGACTCGCTTTTTCTTCATCTGGGCCTGGCTGGTCGAATCGCGCGGGACCGCCGACACGTCAACAATCACCTCGCCACCTCCACGTCCGCCCCGCTGAGGATCCGTGGGAACCGTCTCGTCGTCGGCCGTGGTCGACTCTTCACCGCTTCCCTGAACGGCATTCACCCGGCGCCAGTTGTCTACCAGCGGCCGACTGCCCCACGTTTGCCGGAATTGCCGACGGCCCTGTTGCACCAGGGTGGGATCGCGGTGAAACAGAAAGCCGGCGTCGGACTGCCGGGTCTCAACGGCGTTCGGCTGTGGTTGTCCCCCCCGCGCACCGTCAGACGCCTCCCGGGTCGTCCGGCGGAACTGTCGTTGGCGCTCGCGATCGGCCTCCCGTTCCTGTGCGTCCAGGCGCCGCTGACGAATCTGCTCAATGGTGGACTGAAACTCGGACGGGGGCATTTCCCCAAGGTGGAGCAGCGAATCCATCCGGGCCACGGCCCGTGAACGGTCGGCAATGTCGCGGAAGCGCTCCGCCTGCGCGACGGCATCCGACGGGGCGTCCGGGAGCAACACCGATTGCTGGCCAGCGCTCGCCTGCCCCGAGCCCCCTCCGGACGGGAGCGCCGTGGCGGCAGTGTCGAAGTGAGCCGCAGCATTCGTAAAGTCCTCGTAGGTGTCGCGGTAGAGGGTGGCCAAGTCGTAGTGGATCCGCCCCTCCATCGCCCCCCCCGGAGGGTCCTCGCTGCGCAGCACGCCCGTAAGCACTTGCCTCGCCCGCTCCGGCCGGCCCTGTTCCTGATACAATCGAGCTCGCACGCGGGCAATTCGTCCACGCATGGCCGCCGTGTTGTCCGCCCGCTCCAAATCCCCCAGCCGGTCGAGAGCCCGGTCGGGCTCGCCCTGTCGGCCCTGCATATCGAGGGCGCCCAGTCGGGCCGCAAACTCCAGTTGGTATCTCGGATCGTACGACTGAACCTGCCGGTAGGCCGCCTGTGCCCCCTCGGGATTATCGAGCGTTTCGCGCACCTGCCCGAGCAAGAAGGCCGCCCGCGACCCTGCGGTTTCCGGCAGGTCCCCCTTCAGCCCGCGTTCCAGGTCCGTCTCCGCCGCTGCCCACCGTTGCTGCCGCACCGCAAGTTCCCCGCGGACCAGCCACATCCGATCCGTCCAGGTCCCAGAGTCGGTCGTCTGCTCAAGGCCTACTCTCAGGACATCCGCCGCCTCCGCGTATCGATCGGCCGCAATGAGCGTCCGCGCCAGCCGAAATCGCGCCTCTCCCTCCCGCTCTCCACCGAGGGCAATCACCTCCCGAAATTTTTGGGCGGCGCCCACATAGTTCTGCTGATAGTGACGGGATCGACCAATGAGCATCAGCGCGTCGTCCACCCATTTCGAGTTCGGGTGCTTCCGAAGAAGGTCCGCACTTTTCTGGATGGCCTTCTCGAATTCATTTCCTCTGGAGCCCGTCTGCGGCGCCGGAAAGACAGAAATGTACCGGGCACGATCTACCTCCCCCTCGGACTGGGTGACCGACTCTAAGCCCTTCTCAAAAGCGGCCTCCGCGTTGTGGTAGGTGTTGTAGTAGGCCGTGAAGTCGTCGTACTGCCGCCCGACAAAAGACCCGCGTCCACACCCAAGTACCAGCGCTCCCATGAGCACGACGAGCCCAAGGGCTCCACCCAGTCGAGCGAGAAGCTGTGAGGCCGGGATGTTGGAACGATCCATGTCGACCGCGGGCGGCGACGGAGAGACGGAGGACCTGCGCAAAAATACAATGAGGACCTGCCCGGGCGGGATCCTCTCCTCAACGTCGTGCCGCACGTTTGCGGGACCCAGCTACTTCACTGCGCTCACGTGGACGGTATTGGTGCGCCCCCGGGCCGGCAGCGGCATCCCGACAGTCATGACGACTTGACTGCCCGGGTCGACCAACTCGTGTTCGCGGAGCACGCTGTGCACCCGTGCGATGCCCTGATCCGTGTCCTGTTGAAAGGGAATGTAGAAAGCCTCGGTGCCCCAGAGATATCCTAGCTGAGCCACAACGCGCTGGTTGTCGGTAAACGCATAGATGGGCATGCTGGGCCGGTGCCGGGCAATGGCCCGCGCGGTGGCCCCCGAGTTGGTGAGACAACAGACCGCTTCCGCCCCCACCTGTTCGGCGAGACGGCAGGCCGTGAAGCTCACGCTGTCGGTCACGTTTTCGCCCCGCTCCAACTGTGCCGGAGCCATTGTGAGGGACCGGCGCTGCTCGTACCAGTACGCCTCGGCCTGTCGAATAATCTGGTTCATGGCCTCCACCACCCGCACCGGATGGTTCCCGACGGCGGTCTCGGCAGACAGCATCACCGCGTCGCTGCCATCGAGCACTGCGTTGGCGACGTCACTCGCCTCGGCACGGGTGGGCCGGGGATCTTCCACCATGCTCTCCAGCATCTGCGTGGCGGTAATGACCGGTGTGGAGGCCTCCATGCTTTTCCGGATAAGGCGTTTCTGGGTGCCTGGCACCTCCTCCATCGGCATCTCGATGCCCAGGTCGCCCCGCGCCACCATAATGCCGTCGGTCGCCTCCAGAATGGCGTCGATGTTGTGCACGGCCTGGGGCTTTTCGATCTTGGCGACCACGCTGGTATCCTTTCCCACCTCGTTAATACGGTGGACGAGGGCCTCCACGTCGGAGCGCTCCTGCACAAATGAGAGCGCCACTACGTCCACGTCGAGTTCCAACCCGAGCTCCAGGTCCTTCAGGTCCTTCTTCGTCATCGGGGGGGTGGAGGTGCGGATGTCGGGCAGGTTGACGCCCTTCCGGGAGCGAAGCGGCCCGCCTTCCACCACGGTCGCCCGCAGCTCCGAGTTGTTCACGGCCGTCACTCGTAACTCAAGCAGGCCATCGTCGATTAGGATGCGTTCATCCTCGCGGGCATCCTGGGCAAGCGAATCGTAGTCGATGAAGATATGGTCCTTGGTGGTTTCCTGCGGCGGGCCGGTCGTCACCGTCACCTCGTCGCCCTCGCGCAGCATGACGCATCCGTCGTGCACCTCCCCCACCCGGATCTTCGGGCCCTGCAGGTCCTGCAAGATGGTCACGGTCGTCCCCTCCGCCTGGGCCGCCTCCCGCACCCGTCGCACCCGCTCGGCGTGCTCCTCGTGGGTGCCGTGCGAGAAGTTCATGCGGGCCACGTCCATCCCTGCCGCCACGAGGCGGCGGATGGTGTCGGGGTCGGTCGTGGCAGGGCCAAGGGTGCAGACGATCTTGGTTCGTCGGTCCATGCTGGATGAGGAGAGTGAGCCAAAGAATGTGCGAAGCCGAACACGCTCGCCGATTCAACGCCGGCGGATCGCTCGACGACCTCCCAAACCTAGGAGCATGCACGCGGAAATGCATGGACGAAGCCCCCGTCCCCTCCGGCTCTCCACGAGTCTTCATGGGCGGATGTCTCCGGAGGCGCCATCACGGAACGGCGGGCGAGCCTGTCGACCCGGCCCCGTCCGACCGATCGCCCACTGGGGTCCCTGGCAGGTGCTTCCGTCGCAATTCACGCGGGGCGTGCGACTTCAGGGCGCTCGACACCATGATGAGCTCCCCCACATTTTCGAGCGTCAACAGCCCCACTAGCTGATCGCCCTCCACCACCGGCACAGTTGAGCAATTCTGTTCACTCATCTGTTGGAAGACCTCGTCGAGCGGGGCCCCCGGCTCAGTCGTAAAGAAACTTTGGTCGGCCACCGTGCCCACGGCCGTCTCCCGATCGTGGTCAGAGAGCGCCTGTATGAGCTGCTTGCGCCGAAGCAATCCCAGGATGCGCCCGTCCTCGACCACGGGAAAGTCGTGATCGGTGCCCGCCAGCAACTCGTCGATGGCATCGCTGAGGGTGTCCTCCACGCCGAGGGTGGTGAAGCGAGTGACCATGGCCTGTCGTACGGGCGTGCCCTCGGTGAAGGCGCGATACATGGCCTGTTGCGACTCTTGCTGGGCACCTACGTAGACGAAAAGTGCGATGAAGAGCAGTATGGGATTGAACCAGAGCAGGCCGATGAGGCCAAATAGGATGGCCATCGCCTGGCCCACGTTGGCCGCCGTCTGGGTGGCCTGCGCGTAGTCCTGACGAAGGGCCAGGAGCGCTCGCAGCACACGCCCCCCGTCCATGGGAAAGGCCGGGAGCAAGTTGAAGACCGCCAGGACAACGTTAATCCACATGAGGGAGGCGATCAGGTGCTGGCCCGGCGCCTGCAGCGCGTCGGGGGCGAAGGTGCCCCCCGTGGCGAGGAGCCCAACCGCCAGCACGATGGTGATGGCAATATTGACCGCCGGACCACCGATGGCGATCCAGAACTCTTTCATCGGCTCCGCCGGGATGCGCTCCAGTCGTGCAAGCCCGCCGATCGGATAGAGTGTAATGCTCCGGGTGGGGACCCCGAAGCGTCGGGCCGTGAGCGCATGCCCCAACTCGTGCAAAATCACGCAGACGAAGACCGCCATGATGAGCCCCATGCCCGAGAGCGCAGCCCCCAGGCTCTGGCTCTGCACGTAGTAGTACGTAAAGATGGCAGCGACGAGCAGCAGAAAGGTCCAGTGCAGGAAAATCCCGATTCCTGCAACGGATCCGATCTTGAGGGAGCGTTTCATTCGCCTCTGGAGCTTGGTCGGCAAAGGAGAGGTTGTGTGAACGGTGACCGCCACACCCACGGTTCCCCTCGGCGCTGCCAACTCTCCGGAGCTCTCCCGGATCCAGAGCGTGCATGAGCGCCCTCTGAGATGATGCTCCCAGGAGCTTCTCGTGAATCACGGACGCGTCCCCACGCGGGACAGCCTGGGCCAGAGGTTTTCCTTCCAGTACGCCGTGCGGAGTTGCTCCACCAGCGCCATCCGGTACCGGCCGTCCTCGGCGGCCATCTTTACGAGAAGCCGATCGGGACCGGTGCCGCGCCAGTACGTCTCGGCGCGGGCGCTCTCTTCGCCGATGGGCGACGGGATAGGCTGTTCGTAGGCGACGGCAATGCGCTCCGCCTCCAGAGCACCGGCCTCCGTGTCTACAGTGACGGTGTCTTGACGCACCGCCTGGGCCGGCACGTGGGTCTCCGCATCGGCCACCGAAACAGCGAACGAGAGCGTGTCCGCCCTGCCAAAGTCAAGGCCCCGAACCAAAAGGGGGATTTGGGCAGGCGGGTATGCGTTGGGCGGTGCCTCGAACCTGGCGCGGCGGTTTCCGTAATCGTCGCTCCGCGTGCGGACCTCGATGGACCCGCTGGGCGGAAAGGCCTGCTCGCGGTACAGGTTGGAACACCAGTCGAAGCTGGTAAACGACTGCTTGAAGGGCTTCAGGTCCCGTTGTCGCGCGTTGACCACCCAGTTGCGCTTATACTGGTAGGATCCGCTTTCGAATTCGTAGAAGAGGGCATACTTGAAGGATGACACGCCCGACCCATCGGTCACCTTCGACATCTCGTCGGGGCTGAACCGGTGCTTCACGAGGTAGGTGCCCACGATGAAGCGCTGGTCGTTGGACCGGCCGTACTGGTCTCGCGTCCGCTCAACGCGATAGAATGCCACCTCGGCCTTGCCGTCGTTCCACCGATCGGCCGTGAGGTAGGATGCCTCCGTGATGGACGACACGTCGCGGTCCGGATCCGGAGCGGCCGAGGGCTGGGTGCATCCCGCCAGGAACACCCCCGCAAGAAGCAGCGGCAGGGCACGTCGCGCACAGGACGGATTCATAGGGCATACAGATTGGTCCGTAGAAGAGATGAGGGAAAGAGACCAATCTGTGGGTCGGGGGTTTCCCCGGGTTCGTTACGCGTCCGGGGTGCGCAGGAGCCACCAACCGAGCAGAGCAAGGATGCCAACCACAACAGCCGCTGTCACGAACGGGCGGCGTCGGAGGGCGGCCCGCAAGGGCGGCGTGGGGCGTACCTCCACGCCATCAAGTTGCAAGAGGCGTCCCAGTGCGCCGGGACGCGCCCCGGCCCCAATTCGGGCCACCGGATCTCCCTGCAGGCGGATCTCTGCCGTAATGCCCGACAGCTCTAGCGCCTCGTGCACTCGGCCTGTCGTCCGGGCCCGGTTGCTAGCGAAGGGACCCGAAGCCAGCAACCGGCGGCCGGCCCGCAGGGTCGGCAAATCGACGACAATACGATCGCCAGTCCCCCGAATCTCGATGTCTTCTCCGTCAACGGCGAGGCGCAGGTCGGCAAGGACTTCGAGGGGAAGGGCCATGACATTGAAGTAGAAGGGTGCGTCCGAGGAAGCGTTAATCTATCTCGATCCTCCCAGCCGTCCGACCTGGATCGAGAGGCAGAACGAAGTGAGAACGGGACCGCAGGGGAGCAGCCTGCGGCCGGGCAGACGCTCCCCCACGACATCCGTTCCGTAGAAGATGCCACAGGGGAGGAAGACTTACGACCCGTTCTCCTTGGTTCGGATCTTCAGGGTGCCGTCCATCTTCCAATGAGCGTGGCTGGCATCGTCTCCAACTTTGCTCGGCACGTAGAGATCGAAGTCGTCGAACTCGTAAGTAATTTGGGCGCCTCGGCCGGTCAGCTTGTCGTAGAGGGCAATGGCCAGTTCCGGCCAGGTTTGGGTTTCATCGAGTTCAGCCATGGGTACATGTCGATTCTTGATGAGAAGTGCGTTGGGCGAAAATGCGCCTAGACCGGCGTTGGTCTGAGGTGCGTCATATGGAAGTCCGAAGGGAAAGTCTGGTTTCCGCGGACCCGTGAAACGTTTTCGTAATGGCCAATTGAGGGGACGGACTAGCTCCCGGTTCAGTGAAATCCATCGTCGCCCTCGTCTGTATATAAAAGTGTTGTTGAATCACTTTTGCCTGTCCATGTCGTCTTCCTTCACCGTTCTCGTTACTGGGGCCACCGGGTACGTGGGCGGCCGCCTTGTGCCCTGCCTGCTGCAGGAAGGGTACACGGTGCGGTGCTTCGTACGCGATGCCGACCGGCTCCGCGCACAACCCTGGAGCGAAGACGTGGAGGTAGCGGTGGGCGACGCCCTAGAGGCCGAGACCGTACCGCCGGCCATGGAGAACGTGGATGCAGTGTACTACCTAATTCACTCCCTCGGGGCCGGCGAGAACACTTTCGAGGAGCGCGACCGCCGCGCCGCTACCAATGTCCGGCGGGCGGCTGAGGAGGCGGGCGTGCAGCGCATCGTGTATCTGGGCGGTATGCGGCCGAAGGGCGAACGACAGTCTAAGCACCTGCAAAGCCGCATCGAAACCGGCAAGGTGCTCCGGGACGGACCGGTGCCGGTCACGGAGTTTCGGGCCGCCCAAATTGTGGGGTCCGGCAGCCTATCCTTCGAGCTGGTGCGGTACCTCACCGAGCGGGTCCCCATTATGATCTGTCCGCGATGGGTCCAGACGCCGACCCAACCCATCGCCATTCGCGACGTGCTCCAGTATCTGGTGGCGGCACTCAACCAGCCGGAAAGTGCCGGCGAGATTATTGAGATCGGCGGGGCCGACGTGCTCACCTACGCCGAAATGTTCGAGATCTACGCCGCCGTGCGGGGCCTCACCCGGTGGGTCGTGAACATTCCGTTCCTTACCCCCCGCCTGTCGTCCCACTGGGTGGGCTTCGTGACGCCCATTTCCAACAGCATCGCCCGCCCGCTCATCGAGGGGCTCGACAACGAGGTGGTCGTCGACGATCCGTCGAAGGCCCGCACGCTGTTCCCCGACATCGAACCCATCGCCTTCGAGGCGGCCGTGCGGCTGGCCCTTCGCCACGCACGGTCCGGTGCCGTGCCCACGGTGTGGAACAGTGCGGTCTCCTCCGTGCCCGACGATACGCCGACCACCCGACTCGAAATTAGCGAGGGCCTCTACCGTGAGGAACGTACCGCAACCGCGACGGCGGCCCCGAGCGCCGTGTTCGATGTCATCGATCGCCTGGGCGGGCACAACGGATGGCTCTACGGAAACGTCCTGTGGCGGCTACGGGGATGGATTGACCAACTGGTCGGGGGCGTGGGCTTTCGGCAGGGCCGGCGCGATCCCGAAGCGCTCCGCGTGGGCGACACGGTCGATTTCTGGCGTGTGGAGGCGCGAGAGCCCGATCGGCTCCTGCGCCTGCGGGCCGAAATGCGGCTTCCGGGCCGCGCCTGGTTGCAGTATGAGGTGGCCCCCCAGCCCACCGACGAGACACGCAGCCGCATCACCCAGACCGTCTTTTTTGAGCCCAAAGGCCTGACCGGCACCCTATACTGGTCGCTCGTCCGGTGGCTGCACGGGCCTTTGTTTGCTGGACAATTGCACGCCCTGACCACCCGCGCTGAGGGCCGCGCGACGGCAAACGGATCCTCGCGCCCGTCTGGCCCCCCTACCGTCCAGTCGTCCGCGTAGCTCTGCCGCTTCGTCCGAGCCGACTAGTTCAACCACCAGATGGCGGCGTTGAGTGCCAGGGCGTAGGTCACCCACGCCAAGTACGGCACCAGGATCCAGCCCGCCGCGGACCGGATCCGGAAAAACTGATCCATAGTCCAGGCTACGGCCGCCCACAGGCCGAGGATAACGACGAGCCCCAGGGACGGGGATCGGGCGCCGAAGAACGCAAACGACCATCCGGCATTGAGTGCCAGCTGTATGCCGAACGCCGTGAGGGCCGTGCGCACTGGAGCGTGACGAAGGCCGCGCCGCCACACTAGAAATGCCGCCAGCCCCATGAGCGCGTAGAGCAGGGTCCAGACCGGCGCAAACACCCAGTCGGGCGGTGTAAAGCTCGGCTTGGCGAGCGTGGGGTACCAAGTTGTGACCGAGGTCTGGGTGACCCATCCCGCCAGTCCCCCCACGGCCTCGCACAGCAAAATGGCCCCGAGGGCCTGTCCCAGCAGAATGAGTGTCTTGCGCCAGTCGTCAACCATCGGCGTAGATTCATCTGTGGGAAGGATCGGAGGTAGGGAAGATAGACACGCCCTGGGACTTTTTCACTCGACCACCGATTCTGGCGAGGACGTCCCCTCCCTCGCTTCCACCGGCGATGGGGCCTGCGTATCCGACCTGTTTTGCACAACGCCACCGACCCGTCCCAAGAACGCGTGTGGGCACTGCCCGTATGCTCGGCGAACCGAATCAGATAACCACGTCGGTCTGGAAAAGGCAAAATCGCTTCCCTTCTACCTTCCTCGCAACCGCGGTATGATTTCGCCCCGGAAACTTCCTCTACTCACTCTGTTCGTCGGCCTTCTGCTAGCCAGCGCGGGCGGACCCCCGGGCTATGCCCAAGAAACCGATACCCTCGGCACGTCCGCCCCCCCTATTCCAGGACTGGACGTGGTGCCGCAGTCACAGCGGTCGGACGTTCCCTACGTGCCCACCTCCACTCCCGTCGTGGACAAAATGCTGGCGATGGCCGGCGTGGACGGGGACGACCTGGTGTACGATCTCGGGAGCGGCGACGGACGCATTGTCATCCAGGCTGCCCGGAAATATGGTGCGCGCGGCGTCGGCATCGAGATCGATCCCGACCTAGTGAAGAAGGCACGCAAGAAGGCCCGTCAGGCAGGTGTGAGCGACCTCGTGGAGTTCCGGCAGGCGGACCTCTTTGAAACAGACTTCAGTGATGCGACGGTGGTGACCATGTACCTGCTCCCCTCCGTCAACCTCAAGCTGCGGCCCAAGCTCTTTGAGCAACTCGCCCCAGGCACGCCGGTGGTTTCCCACGACTTCGACATGGGCGCATGGAAGCCGGAGCAGAAAGTGAAGCTGGAAGGTGACATTGTTTACCGCTGGACCATCCCGTCGGAGGTGCCGGCGCACCTTCAGGACGACGGATCTGAGGAGGAAGCGCCGTAGCCGGCGCCTCGTACCCCGAGTCCTTCGGGAACGACTATGCGTCGTCGTACACCGCATCTGGGTCGAACACCTTGTCGCCGTCTGTGTGGAGCGTGTTGCCCTCCACCCGGCGGTAAAAGCAGGAGCGGTAACCGGTGTGGCAGGCCCCACCCTCCTGCCGCACCTTGAACAGCAGCGTGTCGCCGTCGCAGTCGAGGCGCACCTCCTCCACCGCCTGCGTATGCCCGCTCGTCTGGCCCTTCACCCACCGCGCCTGACGGGAGCGGCTCCAGTACACCATCTGCCCGCGGTCGAGCGTCTCGCGGAGGGTATCGGCCGTCATGTACGCCATCATGAGCACCTGGTCGGTGTCGGCGTCTTGCACGATGGCGGGGACGAGGCCGTCGGCGTCGAACGCAACGGCGTCGAGGAGCGCGGAATAGGAATCATTCATCGGGGCGGTGGGCGTGGTTGTACAAGGCTGAAGCAGAGGTAGGCGGGTGCCGCACAGCGAATCTGTTTGGAGACGGCAGCGTTGGAATGGTCTCAACGTATCGGAATCACTCTCCTTCCATGCGCCGCGTACTGTCTGTTCTGGCCCGTCTTCCCCGTCTGCTGCTCATTGGGCTCGTGCGGGCATACCAGCTTCTGCTCTCCCCCCACCTCGGACGGACGTGCCGGTTCCATCCCACCTGTTCCAACTACGCCATTCAGGCGTTCCGGGAGTACGGCGTGCTGAAAGGCCTGGTGCTCACGATCTACCGCCTCGGGCGCTGCCACCCGTGGGGCGGGCATGGCTACGACCCGCCACAGTGGTTTGGGGAAGACGCTCTCTCGGACGCGGCGACGGCCGTCGTCTCCGAAGAAGCCCCTCCGGAGTCGTGACGTTTCGGAGACGCGAGGACGGGACTAATCGCTGGGGAAGACCTCGTCAGCGAATGCCGGCCGCGCCCTTCCTCTCTGTCCCCCACCGCATCCCATTCCGGCGACTGCACACCTCCGGTCCACGCAGAAGTCACGGCACAATTCCTCGCCGGCAAGGTACAGCCGAACGGTCTGCGCCGTCCTTTCCGACAGTCTCCCGCGCCGCATGTCGCACCCTACGTTCCGCCTCTACAACACGCTGACGCACGAGACCGAGCCAGTGGAGCCGATCGAGGAGGAGCACCTCCGGTTCTACAGTTGCGGGCCCACGGTGTACATGTATGCCCACATCGGCAACTTCCGCTCGTTCCTGACGGCCGATTTCATTCGTCGCACCGCGGAGGCCCTCGGGTGGGACGTGACGAACGTGAGCAACATCACGGATGTGGGACACCTTACGCAGGACGATCTCGTAGACCCCGGCGGTGAGGATAAGATGCAACAGGCCCTGGAGCGTGAGGGCGAACGCTTTGCCAACATCTACGACCTGGCCCGCCACTACACCGGGGCCTTCCTGGAGGACTGGCGCGCCCTCAACCTGCGCGAGCCCGAGGTCCGCCCCCGTGCCACTGAGCACGTCACCGACCAGTTGCAAGCAGTAATCGAACTGGTGGAGAAGGACCATGCCTACACCACCGATCAGGGTGTGTATTTCTCCGTGGAGAGCTTTGAGGACTACGGCCACCTGAGCGGCAATACAGAGGCCCAGCAGTTGGAGGCAACCGACCGCGAAACCGTGGAGGATCCGCAGAAGCGCGACCCGCGCGACTTTGCCCTCTGGAAGCACGACCCCGAGCACCTCATGCACTGGCACAGCCCATGGGGCTGGGGCTATCCCGGATGGCACATCGAGTGCTCGGTGATGGGGATGCGGTACCTCGGTGACCGTTTCGACCTACATACGGGCGGCGAGGACCTGATTTTTCCGCACCACGAGTGCGAGATTGCGCAGAATCAGGCCCTGGCTGGCCACCCGGTGGTAAACTACTGGGTGCACACGCGCTTCTTGCAGGTGGAGGGCGAGAAGATGTCCAAGTCCGCGGGCAACTTCTACACCGTGCGCGACCTTATTCAGCCCGGGCCGGACGACACGCATGTGCCGGCCTCCATTCGGCAGCGGGGCGGCGTCGATCCGCTGGCCCTCCGCTACGCCCTGATGCAGGGCCAGTACCGCAAGCCGTTCAACTTTACGCTCGACACCCTGGAAACTGCCGCCCGTCACGTGCGGCGCTACCGGTCCGTTTCGGAACACGTAGATGAGGCGCTGGCAGAGGACGCGGAGGGACCGGATCCCCTCGGCGATCGCCTCGATGCCATCTACGAACGCACCCTTGCGGCCATGTGCGACGACCTCAACACGCCGGCCGCCACCGCCGCTGCCCTAGAGGGCGTGAAGGCCATCGAGCAGACGGATCGGCTGAGCGGTGCCGCGGCCCGCAGCGCACAAGACTGGCTCACCCGTACAAACGACCTGCTCGGGATCGTCGCCTCTGAGTTTGAGTCCAACGAGCCCCACGAGGCGTCCGCCGACTCTGGCCTCGGTACTGCCGCCCAGAACGATGCCATTGAGGACCTCTTGGCCGACCGTGAGGCCGCCCGGGCCGACGGCGAATACGCCCGGGCCGACGCGATTCGCGACACGCTCGACGCTCTCGGAATCGAAGTCATGGACCGCCCCGACGGCACGGAATGGCGACGAAAGGTGGAGCTTTGACGAATGACTCGTGATGCGTGATCGCGTGACATCCCCCCGATGACAACCCGCGCGTAAGCTCCCTCGCCTCTCCCCCTTGCCCCTCGACCTTCCATCAGAATAACGGCTCAACCTACTGACTGAATATGGCCCCCGATGATGGCCCCCGCCACACCCTCCCCCTCCGTCCCAGGCGCCTGCGCGCAACCGAAAACATCCGCCGCATGGCGCGGGAGACGCGGCTGTCGACGGACGACCTGATCGCCCCACTGTTCGTCATGGACGGCGCGAACGAGCGGGAGGAGGTATCGTCGATGCCCGACACGTACCGCCACACCATCGATCGCCTGGTGGACAAGGCGGAGACGCTCCACGACCTGGGCATCCCTGCCATCGCCCTCTTCCCCGCCATTCCCGACGCGAAGAAAACCTCGGACGCCGCCTACGCCCTCGAGCCGGACCACCTGTACCCCAACGCCGTCCGTGCCCTCAAGGACGCGGTGCCGGAGCTTCTGGTGATTACCGACACGGCTCTCGACCCCTACAATTCGGACGGGCACGACGGCATCGTGCGCGACGGGGAGATTCAGAACGACGCCACCATCGACGTCATGCGCCAGATGGCGGTGCTCCACGCTGAGGCGGGTGCCGACGTCGTGGCGCCCTCCGACATGATGGACGGCCGCGTAGGACTCATCCGCGAAGCCCTCGACGACGCCGGCCATCCAGACACCGCGATTCTCTCCTACACCGCCAAATACTCCTCGGCCTACTACGGTCCCTTCCGCGACGCACTCGACTCCGCCCCGACCGACGAGGATAAGAAGGCCGACAAAGAGATCCCCGACAACAAAGACACCTACCAGATGGACCCGGCCAACGGCGAGGAAGCCGTCCGCGAACTGAGGCTGGACCTGAACGAAGGGGCCGACATGGTGATGGTGAAACCAGCCCTTCCCTACCTCGACGTCATCCACCGCGTGCAGGCCGCGAGCGACGTACCGGTGGCCGCCTATAACGTGAGCGGCGAGTACGCCATGATCACCGCCGCCGCCCAAAACGGTTGGCTGGACCGGAGGAACTGCGCGATGGAAGCCCTCACTGGCATCCGCCGCGCCGGGGCCGACGTCATTCTCACCTACTTCGCCGAAGACGCCGCCCGGTGGCTATCGGCGTAAAGAAGGGGCCCGCCGTCAATAGAAGATTACGAGGGCGCCGCAACACGTACCGCCCCCAAGATTGGGGCCCAAGATTGGGCAGGCGGTGTACACTCTCTTCCAAACTACACTCTCCTCCTACATGAAACGCCTCTGCGCTACACTGCTTCTTGGCTTCGTACTCTGTGCGTTCGGCTCGCCGCCGGCTCAGGCCCAAACCCCGTCGTGGCAGCACCAGATTGTCTTCAACGCCGGCCCGCAGTTTGTGACTGGGGACGCCAGCGACGCCTACAAGACCGGCCTCGCCATCGACGTGGGCTACTACTACCGTGCCTCCGACGCCTTCTTCGTTGGCGTATACGGCGGGTACCAGCAGTTTGCCAGCGACAACGGATCGGACGACCTCGACCTGATCCCGGTCAACCTCGCCTTCAAGTACAATTTTTCGCTGACAGGCATTCAGCCCTACGTTGGGGGTGAAGGGGGACCGTTCTTCCTGAGCAATGGCGAAAGCTCCACCGAACTCGGCATCGCCCCCCGCATCGGCGTGCGCATCCCCCTCTCCCGCGGCATTGACCTGGATCTGAACCTGAAGTACAACGTGGTCTTTACCGACAACGACAACCTCACCTACGTGGGCACCAACGGCGGCTTCGCCTACATTCTCGACCGGACGAACATTCAGTACCGGTAACCGACCCGTGCCAATCGGCTCCCCCGACGCCTCCGTCCCGCACAGTCGGGGCGGAGGTTTTTGTACGCGAATCGGATATGCGGGGAATTTTTCATTCTCTCGCACACATTCCCGGGCGGTCTTCCTAGGTTGCCGTACCATATCCCTCGTTTTCTCGCGCGCAATGCATCCAAGCCATGGCTACTGAAGTGACACACATCGACTACAGTGACCTCTCTGGCGGTCTCGTCCGCATGATGGACCGGTTTAAGAGCGAAGGGACACTGACCGGCGACATTGAGGACGACGACCGCCTCCGCGACGACCCGAACGCCGCCCTTCTCGGTCTCCTCTACGACCAGCGTGTCCGGGCCGAGTCTGCGTTCACGGGGCCCCTCCGCCTCAAGGACCGCCTCGGGCACCTCGACATGGGCGAGATCGCCGCGATGGACTTCGACGCGTTCCAGGAGCACTTTTCGGAATCCCCCGCCGTCCACCGCTTCGTAAACAAGATGGCGGAAAATACGCAGAAGGTGGCCGCTCACATCGCCGAGGCGTACGACGGCAACGCCGCCAACCTGTGGAACGACGGGGCTGACCTTGACACCATCGAGAAGCGGCTCCAGGAACTGCCGGGTTTCGGCCCCGCCAAGGCGTCCAAAATCAAGTACGTGCTCCACTACTTTGGCCATCGCGACTTCTCGGACGCGTAGGCCCACTGCCGACTAGACGCCCGCGGAGGCGGACGACGGTCCTGGAGGCTCGGTCCTCTCTTCAGACTCAGCCCCCCCGTCCTCCGCGGCCCGAATGTCGGCCTCCGACTGGTCACGGTGAAGGCGCTTGCGCTCCAGGTTGCGCTCCATCGACGACTGTGCGGCCGGCGCGACGTAGCTGTAGGCCGCTGCCACCCCGAGATTGAAGAGGGCCGCCCCCACTCCCAGCGCCGCCCCAAGGTACCGGGGCCCCGACAGGGCAAGGCGAATCATGACCGTGGCCGCGGCGAAGCCGGAGTTGCGAAACACCACGTGGTACGTCGCGCTGTAGCGGAGCGAGATTAGCACGACGAGCACGTCGCTGAAGATGAGAATCGTATAGAACGCATTGAAGAAGGGGACGGTCTCGTTTCCGCGCAAGGGCTGTACAACGGCGTAAATGCCAAGCCCGAGGAGAATGAGGAGCAGCGCGTTGGCGACCAGCTTCTTCTGCGCCACGAAGTAGTACGCCTGTTCCTCCGTCTTCGTGATGGGCTGATGCTGCTGCATCTTGTAGAACAGACCCAGCGTAAGAAAAATAAGGAGAGCCGCCGTGGCGTCGATCACGAGAAACTGCACGGCCTCCCGCCCCGCCTCGAACGTCCACTGAATGGTCGCGTCCTCAAACTCGACCAGCTCTTTGAAGGAGCGCCGGATCAGGATGAGCGAAAACACCTCGAACTGCTTCCCCGCCGTGTCGGCCACACTCGTGGCAAGCCCTACGACCAGCCCCACCAGCTCCACCACCAGAAAGAGGGTGAAGGCAATGTCGATGGCCTTGAAGTGATTAGTGGAGATCGACCCGGCCATCACATCGGGCAACGCCCCCATTCGATTGAGCTCAATCAGCACCAGCGAACTCAAAAACCCGCCCACCAGGACCAGAGCAACGAGCCGGCGGGCCCCGCTGCTTTCCCACCAGGTCTCGAACGAATCGAAGACCCGGCTGCTAGCTCGGAGGAAGGCACGAATTACACTCATAGGAACGGGCGCGCCTCTGAATGAGCGGCGGTGATGTGAGGACCATAAGCCGGACGCAGCGGGAGTTCTCCCGGTCTCGGAAGCGTTTCAGTACCGTTACGCTTCCCCCACGTGCCTACAGCGTCTGCGGGTCGATCTCTACCACCTGTCGGTTCATCAGCGCGAGCGTGCGGGCCGGGTACGATTTGACAAGGCGATGATCGTGCGTCGCGACGAATAAGGTCATGCCCTGCCGGTGCAGGTCGAGGAGAAGCTCGTGGATCTCGTCGGCGACGTCTGGATCGAGGTTTCCCGTGGGCTCGTCGGCCAGCAGCACCAGGGGATCGTTCGCGATGGCGCGGGCAATGACGACCCGCTGCTGCTCCCCACCGGAGAGCTCGTGGGGGTAGTTGCGGCGCTTGTGGGTAAGGCCCACGCGCCCGAGGGCCTTCGTCACCCGTTCCTCAACTGCGGAGCGGGGGGTGCCGGTGGCGTACAGCGCGAAGGCGACATTTTCGTAGGCGCTCCGGTCCGGCAGGAGTTGGAAGTCCTGAAAGACGACCCCAATCGAGCGGCGGAGGTACGGAATGTCTCCGTCGTCGATGCGCCCGGAGTTGTACTCGCCAATCTGAACCTCCCCATCGTCCGGAAACAGGTCCATGTACAACAGGCGGAGGATGGTGCTCTTGCCACTTCCCGTGGGGCCAACCAGGTAGGCCTTCCCCGAACGGCCCAGGTGAAACGATACGTCGTCCAGGACCGAATGGTGCTCCCCGTTGGGGAGAGCAAAGGAGACCGAGACGTTGTTGAAGTCGATCACGGGCCAAGCAGCAGATGGAATGCCAGTGGGACCACAACGTCGCGGTCTGCCGGGGAAGGGTCAAGCCCAGCGGCAGCGGCGTCCGGCCCCCGTCCCGATTGGCCCTCCGCGCGCTCCGGACAGGGGGCCACTCCACTACTGACTGGCCGGGCGGGCTGCCTGCCGACGATGACGCGCAATGGCCACGGCCAGCTCCAGGGCGTTGCGTGTGCTTCCCGGGAGCGCCATTCCCTTGCCCGCAATGCCGTAGGCCGTGCCGTGATCGGGCGAGGTGCGCACGATGGGTAGGCCCGCCGTGTAGTTGACCCCGTGGTCGAACGCAAGGGCCTTGAAGGGGACGAGGCCCTGATCGTGATACATGGCCAGAGCCGCGTCGAAGCCCGAATCGAGCTGAGTTCCGAAGAAGCCGTCCGCTGCGACGGGCCCCTCCACCCGGAACCCCTCCTGCCGGGCCGCCCGGAGGGCCGGGGCAATCACGTTCTCCTCTTCTCGTCCAAATGCTCCCCCCTCTCCCGCATGCGGGTTCAGACCAAAGACCGCAATTTTGGGCTGTTCGATCGCAAAATCGTCGCGCAGGGAGGCATCGATCACGCGGAGTTTCTCCAGGATGGCCTCTTCCGTCACCGCCGCCGGCACCTCGGCAAGGGGAATGTGGCTCGTCACGAGGCCGACCCGAAGCCCCCCGGCCACCATCATCATCGTGGGGCGGGCGCTGCCTGTCATCTCTGCGAGAAACTCCGTGTGGCCCGGCACGTCGTATCCGGCCTGTCGAACGGCATCCTTCGAGATGGGCGCCGTCATCATCGCATCGACGGCCCCCTCCATGCACGCCTTTACGGCCTTTTCCACGGCCCGCATGGCCAGACGCCCTCCCTCCGGCGTGACCGACCCAAACATGACCGGCGGTTCTGGGTCCTCGGCCACATCGAGTACCGCCACGTCACCGTGGGGAACCTCTTCCGGCACCTCGTCCACCACGTGGATGTCGAGGTCCGAAAAGCCCAGCACGTCGGCGTGGACCCGCAGCACGTGGGCCGAGCCGATAAGAACCGGGGTCATGGAGGGCATCAGGCTGGGGTCGTGCAGGCTCTTGAGCACGACTTCGGGCCCGATCCCGTTCGGGTCCCCCAGGGTGATGGCCACGCGCGTGGGGGCTCCGTTGGGGGCCGGGGGTTCGGGTCGCTGGAATGTGGGTCGTTGAATGTGCATGGGAGTACGGTCAGGTTCAGAGGGAACGACAGAGCAGCACCCGACGCCTCAGGACTCTCCGCGGGTCCGCACGGAGTTATCCAGATGGTCTACGAGAAGGCGCACCCCAAATCCCGTGCCGCCCTTGGGCTGGTATGCCTGATCGGTTTTGCGAAAGGCAGGCCCGGCGATGTCGAGGTGAAGCCAGGGCATCTCGTCCACGAAGTGCTCCAGGAACTTGCCGGCCGTGATGGCACCGGCCTTCCGACCGCCCACGTTCTTGAGGTCGGCCACGTCGCTCTCCAGGTGCTCGTTGTACGTGTCGTACATCGGAAGCGGGTGGACGCGCTCGCCCGTCCGCTCGCCGGCACGCTGGATCGCGTAGAGGCGCTCGGCAGCGGCGTCGGTCTCGCTGGTCATGACGCCAGCGGCGGCCTGGCCCAACGCCACGACACAGCTTCCGGTGAGGGTAGCTACGTCGATGACTAGTTCAGGGGAGTAGTGGTCGACGGCGTAGGACAACGCATCGGCCAAGAGCAGGCGGCCTTCGGCATCGGTGTTCAGGATCTCGACGGTGGCGCCAGAATGCATGCGCACCACGTCGCCCGGGACGTAGGCCTTCCGGCCGGGACGATTGTCGGTGGCGGGTACGAGCCCCACTACGTGAAGAGGCACGTCGAGGTCGGCCAGTGCCTCAAAAGCCCCCACAACCGCGGCCGCCCCGCCCATGTCGGCCTTCATCATGTCCATTGAGTCTTTCGTGTTCTTCAGGGACAACCCGCCAGTATCGAAGACCACGCCCTTCCCCACCAGCACCACCGGGGCGTCGTTCACGGCGTTTGACGGCGCCCACCGCAGGATCGAAAATGTCGGCGGGTCGAAACTACCACGGTTCACAGCGAGCACGCCGCCCATGCCCTCCTCGCGAATGCGATCTTCCCCCCACGTTTCCACCGCGTACCCGTGCGCCTCGCCCGATGCTTGGATGGTCTCGGCCAGTTGCCGGGCCGTTTTCTCGTCGGGCGACCGGTTCACGAGGTCCCGCGCCGTGCAGGCACCGGCAGCCTGAGCCTGCCCGCGCTCCGCCCCTTCTTCGACGGAAGGGAGGTCGTGCTCCTCCCCCACGTGCACGACAATTGTCGACGGCCCCTCAAAACCATCGTCGGTCTTGTAGCGGCGGTACCGGTACCCCCCCAGCATGAGTCCTTCCACGAGCCCTTGTGCAGCCCGGGTGTCGTTGAGGGGACCGGACGCGGGCAGGAGCGCGGCCACCGTGTCGGCCTCGTGGTCAAGCGCGACTTTTGCCCCGGCGGCCGCGGCCGTCCGCAGGTCGTCCGCCTCGAAATCCGTACCGTCTCCCAGCCCCACAAATACGACCCGGGGCGCCACCGTGTGCTCCGGATATAGCACCCGGGTGCGTCCCCGCTCCGCCTCAAAATCCTGCAGCCCCCGGTCCACCGCGGGCCCGAGCGTACCGGCGAGAGCATCGATAAGGGGCGCCGGGGGCGTAGTGGACACCGGAAGCAACAGCAGGTCCACCTCAAGGTCAACCGGTGCCTCTGTGGTCGTGGTAACGGTCATGGGGAAAGCGGTTACATCGACGAGGGATGCGGCGCAACGTCCGGGTTGCTGCAGTTTCCAGCCCCCGACCTTCCACTCCGCGGCGTCGTCACGTTAATCGCCGGTGACAATCAACGTCAACCCCGTCGCTACGGTGTTTTTGGGCGCTTCACAGAGCACAGGCCCGTCCTCCCAAAACGAAAGGCCGCTAATTGGAGTCCGAGGCGGCATCCAAGAGAGTCTCCAGGTAAGACTGATCCTCGGGCGAGAGATCGTCATCGGGGGCGTGGCGCGGCTCGAACGCAATATAGTCGGCGGCCGCGTCGATCACGTCCTCGATGGTCTTTTCGAAAGTCGGGCGCTTCACGTACGCGCCCGAGGCGTTGCGGTGTCCTCCTCCCCCAAAATGGCGCGCCCACTCGTCAACGCGGACGTCTGCTTCCGAGCGAAAACTAATCTTGGCCCCGTCGTCGGTCTCGGAAAACAGAAGCGCTGCCTTTACGCCTTCGATGGAAAGGACATAGTTGACAAAGCCCTGCTTGTCGTCCCAGCTCGCCCCCGTGTCCTCCACCATGCGCTGCGTAACCACAGAATAGCCGAGTTGGCCATCGTAACGGAGCCGGATGCGATTCAGCATTCGACCGAGCAGGCGCAGGCCCGGCATTGACTTCCGGTCGTAGATGGTTTCGTGGATGGGTGCCGGCTCGATACCGCCCCGCTCCAGAATGTCGGCGATGATGCGATGGAGCGCCGGCGTGACGCTGCTGTACCGGAACGACCCGGTGTCGGTCACGATGGCTGTGTACAGGGCCGTGGCGATGGCCCCGTCCAGATGCTCCGGGGCCAGACCATCGATAATCTCGTAGATCAATTCGCCCGTAGCCGCCGCCGTATCCCGCACAAACAGGACATCGAACCATCGCTCCGGGTCCAAGTGGTGGTCGATGAGTACTGTGGTGGCGGTGGCATCCCGGACGAGCGATCCGACCTTGCCGATCCGCTCCTCATCGTTGGTGTCGAGCACGAAAGCCACGTCGGCCTCGGCCAATGCTTCCTGTTGCGAGAGGGCCCCATCGTAGACCTCTACCTGCTCGGCCCCTGGCATCCAGTCGAGGTTATAGTCGTGCTCGTCGCTGTTCACCATCGCCACCGTCTTCCCCATCTTCTCCAGAAATCGCCCGAGAGCAAGCTGGGACCCCAGGGCGTCCCCGTCCGCCCCCAGGTGCGTCGTGATGAAGAACCGATCGTTCTCCCGAATGAGCGCAAGTACGTCGTCGAGCATGCGTCGCCTCCGGTGCTCCCATGGTCGAAATGGCTAGAATATCTTTCTCCTAACGGAGGGCGACAGGAAGGGTTCAGCCCTTCTGGAGGTCCCTCGATCCCGCAAATCGCTATGCCCCGGCGTCTGTCCACTATTTGGGAGGCGACTGCGCAATAACGCAACGCGTGCCCTCCGGACGAGCCTCGCCCCTGTACTTTACGGTGCGTTTTTGGAGCAATATTTTGGTATACAGTACTAGTTCTGGTCCATATCCAGGAGTTGTATCTATTCGGGGATGTTTTTCTCCGGGTCTTTCTTGAAATTCGCCGTGCCTGTACGCACTCTTCGATCTGCCCCGGCTGGGGGCCCGATGACCCGCCCTGTGGGCAAGAGCGCCTTCTCTTTTTCATTCCAGTTCGACGTCATGCATCGACGAGTCCTTTCATCGCTTCTACTCCTTGCTCTTACAGCCTTCGCGCTCACTCCCGCCGTGCAGGCCCAATCGGACGGCTCTGCGGACGTGCACAATGGGCTTTATGGAAAGCTGGGCGTGGGCCTTTCGGATTACACAGGGGACTTTCCGATTCAGAACACGGGCTACCCCGTAGACTTCCAAGAATTCATCCGGGGCTCGGGCGCGCCGCTTATGTTCGACGGGGAGCTGGGATACCAATTTTCGCCCAACTGGGCGCTCGCCGCTGGTTTCCAGGGTGGGAATTACCCCATCGTGGGGTACGCTGGGCCTGTAGACGACTCGTGGCGCTACACGCCGCACCTGCTCGGCCGCTACACCTTCGGCTCGCCCAACGAGTCACCAATCTCTTTTTACCTGGACCTCGGGGCCAACGTCACATTCGGCGGGGACGATCCCCCCACGAGCGTCGGGTACGGCCCGTCCGTAGGTGGAGGTGTGGATATCCCCCTCAGCGATGCCCTTTCGTTCTACGTTGAGTCGCGCTTCAACTTCACGCTCCCAGACGATGCCATTGACGGATCGGCAGACATCGGGGATCGGCCCGGCAGCGTAACACCGAAGACGGACGACCCCAAAGGAAGCTCCACGGGCCCGTTCGACTCGGTGAATCAACTGCTCGGCTTTGGCCTCAAGTTTAGCCTGACGACCCCGGTTCCCCCGAAGGTGCTATCACTCGATGCACCATCCACCGCAGAGACAGGCAGTTCGGTCACCTTTGCGGCGTCGGTCAACGAGGACGACGCCAACAAGCCGCTTTCCTACCGCTGGCAGTTTGGAGACGGCAGTGCCGGGTCGGGCCTCACGGCCTCGCATACGTACAATCAGCCGGGGTCTTACACCGTCACCTTCACCGCCAGCAACGACGTTGGGGAGGCACGCCGCTCAGCCACGATTGAGGTAACGCCGCCGCCCCAGCCGGCCCGCATCGCATCGGTCAATGCAGACCCGAATCCGGTCGACGAGGGGACACCGGTCCGCTTCAACAGCACTGTGGAGGGGGACACCCCCGTGTCCCTGGAGTGGCGGTTTGGCGACGGGACGCGCGCAACCGGTACGTCGCCCCGCCACACCTACGAGGAGCCGGGCGAGTACACCGCGCGCCTGGAGGCGTCCAACGAGGCGGGCTCGGACACCCGTACCGTCACGGTGCAGGTCGAGCGGGTCCTCCCGGCAATCTGTTCGACAGTGAGTGAGTTCAACTCCGCCTTCTTTGAGCGCGGGTCGAGTACCCTCACCGAGGAGGCGCGGAGCAGTCTCCAGGAGAACGTGGAAGTGCTTGCCCAGTGCCCGAACCTGACGGTGCGAGTGGAAGCATTTGCGGCCCCGGGCGAGCCGACCCCGGAGGCCCTTTCGGCGGACCGCGCCGAAGCGGTCGCGGGCTTTTACCGGGACAACGGCGTACCGGCCGATCGCCTAACGGCCCAAGGCCAGGGGACGGTTGAGGGTGTGACGACGAAGAAGGGCGCCGCGCGGCAGTACCGGCGGGCCGACTCCGTTCTGGAGCGGGCGGACGGTGGGATGTAGCGCCCTGCTCTTTTGCCGAAATCGGACGGTGAGCCGTTCCGGGCGGGGGGCCGCTACCCCTCGACCCATACGGTCTTCGCGTTCACGAACTCGCGGATGCCGTGGTGGGAGAGCTCTCGCCCGTAGCCGCTGTCCTTAATGCCTCCGAAGGGAAGACGCGGGTCGCTCTTCGTCATTTCGTTGACGAACGCGCAGCCCACCTCTAACTGCCGGGCCATGCGCTCGCCCTTTTCTACATCTTCGGTAAACACACTGCCCCCCAGGCCGAAGCGGGTGTCGTTCGCCAGCGCCACGGCGTGCTCGGCGTCGTTGGCCGCCACGATGGAGGCTACCGGCCCAAAGATCTCCTCTTCGAACGCGACCGTGCCGGGTTCAACGTCCGCGAGCACCGTCGGAGCGTAGTAAAAGCCGTCGCGCTCGAGGGTGTGCCCCCCGGCCAACGCGGTCGCCCCTTGCCCAATGGCGCGCTCCACCTGATTGTGCACGTCGGCCCGGAGGTCCGCCCGGGCCATCGGCCCGATGTCGGTATGGGTATCGGTCGGGTCCCCGACTGCAAGGGCCTCCACCTCTTCGATGAGGCGACCCGTAAAGTCGTCGAGCACCGGCTGCTCCACAATGAACCGCTTGGCCGCAATGCAGCTCTGCCCGTTGTTTTGCATGCGGGCAGTGCAGCCGACCGCCGCCGCCCGGTTGAGGTCCGCGTCGGCACAAACGATGAAAGGGTCGGAGCCGCCCAGCTCCAGCACCGTCGGCTTCACCTGAGCGGCGGCCTGCTGGGCCACCGCCTGCCCGGCGGGGACACTGCCGGTGAGGGTGGCTCCTCGTACACGATGATCGTCGAGCACGTCGCTCACGGTATCCTCCTCGATTCGGAGGACCTGAAGCTCATGGTCCGTAAAGCCGGCGCCCCGAAAAACGTCCGCGATGGCCTCGGCGCAGCCGGTCACGTTGGGCGCGTGTTTCAGGAGGACCGCGTTGCCGGCCATTAAGGCCGGCGCACCAAAGCGAAAGAGCTGCCAGAACGGATAATTCCACGGCATGATGGCCAGGATGGGCCCGAGCGGCTCGTAGGCGACATAGCTCTTCGTAGCGTCGGTCTCGACCGGCTCGTCGGCGAGAAATTCGGCGCCACGGTCGGCATAATACCGACATACCCAGGCACACTTTTCGGCCTCAGCTTCGGCCTGTGCGATGGGCTTGCCCATCTCTTCGGTCATGAGTGCCCCGTACGAATGGGCGTGGTTCTCCAACCGGTCGGCCGCGCGTCGCAGTCGCCGGGCGCGCTCGGACGCCGACCGGGCCCGGTTGGCAGCGAAGCCTGCCGTGGCGCGGTCAAGCCGCTGCTCCACCTCGTCGGCCGTGTGGAGCGGGTAGTCGTCGATGGAGGTGTCGGTGGCGGGGTTCGTGGAGGTGAGGGGCATCGGAGCAGTGCGCATCGTGAGACATGGAGCGGTTGTCGTGTTTGCACGAGGCCCCTTGAGGGGTGATCCTCCGTGCCCGTGGTCTTCCCTCCTATTCTTCTTCCTGTGTCTTCGTCGAGTTCTTAGATCTTGTGCCATTGGTCCTCGTAGATAGGACGGATGTTTTGCACTCAGGTCCCCATTCCTGCCGTCGTATGAACGAGTTCTCACTCCCCCCCGATGTCCGTATCGCCCGCGACACCGTAGAGCAACTGGTGGGACGCTCCATCCGGGACCTCTCGATTTATCGTCGGGCGCTGACGCACCGGTCGCTGCTGCGGGTGTACCCCGAGCAGTCACTCCTCTCCAATGAGCGGTTGGAATTTCTGGGAGACGCGCTGCTCGATGTGTTCGTCGGCGAAGTCCTGTACGAGCGCCTGCCGGACGAGGACGAAGGAGCGCTCACGCGGCTTCGTGCCCGCCTGGTCAGCGAGCAGCCCCTGGCCACCTACGCCCGCCGGATGGACCTGGGGGAACACCTCCTCATGAGCACAAACGCGGCGCGGGACCAGGGCCGCGACAATCCGAGTATTCTGGCCGATGCCTTCGAGGCACTCGTGGGGGCGGTCTACCAGGACCAAGGATACGCCGCCGCGCGGGCGTTCGTCCACGATCAGGTCATCGACCCATTCGACCTGATGGCCCTGGCGGCTCAGGACGAGAACTACAAAAGTCAGCTCCTCGAACACATGCAGGCCCACGGGCGTCCCCAGCCCACGTACCGAGTGGTGCATGAAACCGGCCCCAGCCACGACAAGACGTTTACCGTGGAGGTACAGGTGGGGGACACCGGCTACGAGCAGGGCACAGCAGGCAACAAACAGGAGGCCGAGCAGGAGGCCGCCCGTCGCACCCTCGCACAGCTGGCCGCTGCGGACGCGTGACTCTCCTTCCGACGCCGCCCCAGTTTCTCTCTGAAAACCGACCATTCCCCATGTCGACCCTCTCTGCCGAACTCGACCTCGCACTCGACCTCGCCCGCACGGCCGAGGCCGAGATTCTCCCCCGTTTCCGCCACGTCAGCGTCACCGAAAAACCGGACGGCACGGAGGTTACCGAGGCGGATCGGGAGGCCGAGCGGGTAATGCGAGAGCATCTGGCGGACGCCCGGCCCGACCACGCGGTGCTGGGAGAGGAGTTTGGCGAGAGCGGCCCGGACGATGCCCACTACCGCTGGGTCCTGGACCCCGTAGACGGCACGGCGGGCTTCACAATTGGGGTCCCCCTGTTCGGCACGCTCGTGGCCCTGCTGGCCGATGACGAGCCGGTCGTCGGAGTCATCCACTTCCCGGCCATCAACGAGACCGTGTACGCGGCACGGGGCGAGGGCTGCCGGTTCCGTACGACGGACGATGAGATGACAGTGACCGTAGACCCGGTCGACGCGCTGGGCGACGCTACCGTCACCAGTACTGCCCTTCACAGCTCCGACGTGACGACCGCAGAAGGACAAATCCCCTACCGCCTCACGGACGTCGTGCGGCAGGCGGGAAAATTCCGCTTCGTGACGGATTGCCTCCAGCACGCCCTCGTGGCGCGGGGCCGCACCCATGCGGCCATCGACACCCTCATGCGCCCCTGGGACGTGGCAGCCCTGGTGCCCTGCGTGCGAGAGGCCGGCGGCGTGGCTGCCCCCCTCGATCCCACCGCCGATGACGTGGTGTTCGGCGGCAGCCTCGTCACCGCAAGCAGTGATGCACTGCTCCGTGCGGTGCGCACCCGGCTTCAACCCACGGACTAGGGGATGGCCCCCTCCGCCTCCGTGGTGTCGTCCGGCAATCCTTCGCCCCGTCGTTGCGCCATTCCCCGCGTCCCTGCCTCCACGATGACCGACCGCCTCCACACGCTCGACCTCCGCTTTCAGGATCAGCCGGGTACCATCGCGGCCTATCTGCTGCGGCACGACGATGGCGCGGCGCTCGTCGAAACAGGTCCCGGCACTACCTTTCCAATGCTACAGGCCCGGCTCGCCGAACACGGCCTCACCCCGGCCGACCTCTCGGCGGTGTTGCTTACGCACATCCATCTCGACCACGCCGGTGCCGCTGGGCACTTGGCCGAGCACGGCGCTACGATCTACGCCCACCACGCCGGCGTGCCTCACCTCGCCGACCCCGAACGGCTCCTGAAGAGCGCCACGCGCATCTACGGCGACGACATGGACCGGCTCTGGGGCGAGATGCGTCCGGTGCCCGAGGACCAACTGATCGCCCTCGACGACAAGGATTCCGTTCCGCTGGGCGACCACGAGGCCCTCGCGCTCAACACGCCCGGTCACGCCTCCCACCATCTGAGCTACGTCGTCGGGGAGGCGTGCTTCACAGGCGACGTAGGAGGAGTACGAATGCCCGGCGAGACACACGTGGAGCTTCCCCTGGCACCCCCCGAGATCCAGCTCGAGGCCTGGCGTGAGAGCCTCACGCGGCTCCGAACGGCGATAGACCGCCACGATGTGTCTCGGCTCGCTCTCACGCACTTCGGCGTCTACGACGACGTGGACGCCCACCTCGATCGCCTCGACACTGCCCTCGACGCTGCGGGTCGGTGGGCGGCCGACACGGTGCCCGCGCTCGCCGACGATGACGAGGCATTGCGCGAGGCGGCCACGGAGTGGATGCGCGGCCTCGCCACTACCAACGGCGTGGACGATGAGGCGTGGGCCCGCTACGAGCTGGCCAACCCGAGCTGGATGGCGGCGCTGGGCCTGCGGCGGTACTGGCAGAAGCACAAGGCCCCACCGTCGTCTCGGATGTAGGAACTACTCTCCTCCAGCCTCGGGCAGGGCGATCTCGGGCTCGTCGGGATGCGGGCGGTACAGGAGTGCCGTGTGCCCGATGGTGTCCACCACCTGCACGGCATCGAGGGCATCGGCCACGGCCTCCGCCACGGGCCGCACATCATTCGGGGCGTTGTCGAGCACGCGGATGGTCACGAGCTCGCGGGTGTTGAAGGCCTCCGCGATGGCCTCCCGCACGGCGTCGGTCAGTCCCTCCTTACCGATGTGGATAAGAGGATCTTGGTCGTGGGCTAGGCTACGAAGGTGAGCGCGCTGGCGGGCGGTGAGTCGGTCGGGCATCGGTCGGGGAGGGAGCCGCGGAGGAAAGAGCAGAATCGAGCGGTCCGCACGGGCGCAGCGGGACGACGTTCCAATCAGGGCGTCGTGGTGGGTCGGCGGGCGTCAGCCACGGCGGACGCGTACTGAATAAGGCCCCACCGTCCATTCACGGACCAGCCCGGATCGGTCTCGTCGAGCCGCTGTATCTGCGAGGCCGAGAGGCCCGCGGCTACCTCGGCCTTGAGGGTGCGCAGCGCGAGCACAGGCACAGGCAGCGGCGCCAAAGCCTCCGCGAAAGGTGTCGAAAAGTCCCACTGCCGGTCGCCCAGCAGGCGGCGGTAGTTGGCGTCGCCCTTGCTGATGAGCAGATCGGCACGCGCAAGTTCCGCACGGGTGTGAACAGGCAGTTCGCGGGCCCGGAGCGGCGAGGTCCAGATCCACGAATCACGAAGGCGGAGGCGCCCGTCCCCAAGCGCCACACGCAGCCGTTCGGCCAGGGCCCGTACGGCATCATTGTGCGCCGCCGCGAGCCGGTCGAGGGTCCAGTGCACGTCGTCCAAGAGTGCGTCGGAGACGAACGTGGGGTGGCCCTTCAGGTGCACCACGACATGCCCCACCGTTTCCGTGGCGAGCAGGCCGTCGACGAGCGCAAGGTCGGACACGAGCTCAAACCCCGCGTTGTCGGCCCAGAGGTCGACGCGGGCCGGAGGCTCCAGTGCCAGCAGGGCGTCAAGCACAGCGGTACTGTCGTTGACTAGCACGTGCTCCTCGGCACGGTCCGTCCCGCGATGATCCGGGCCGTCTTCGTCCGCAGCCCACATGCTGAGGTCGGCTTGATTTCCCCACAGCGCCGCCCGGAAGAGCCGCGGGAGCACCGACCGTGCGTCCTCATCTTGCCTCCGAGCGGCGGCACGCCCCTCCGCCAGTGCCTCAATTCCGTCGGCCGACGCGGCCAGCCCGGCCTCCTTCTGATACGTGAACGGGTCCTGGTGCCGAGTGGGCCCCACCTGGAAGTAGCCGGTGGCTTCCAGAAGGCGGCGGTAGAAATAGGTTTCCCCAAAAAACCACGGCGCCTCCAGCCACTCCTCCCCTTGGTGCAGGGCCACCCACTCGGCCCAAAGCGCGGCGTCGGGAGCCTCGTCGTCCGTGAGCGGTCGGATAGTCCCCTCGGGAAGGTCCTCACGGAGCGCCTGGAGACGCGCGTTGACCGACGGCGGAAACTCGTTCTCGTCGATCACCCGTCCCACAATGCGGGGCCAGCGCTCGGCGATGGTGCGGTGGGTGAACGAGCCGGGCTCAGTGCCCCGCAGCGGCGGCGGCAGGTCGGTACGGGCGGAGGTCGTCACAGGGGAGACGCGGTTGGCGACAGGGAATACAGCAGTCCGAAAACGCCTGTGGGAACGAACCGTTCAGGGGCGCTAGAAGGACACGGAGGCCGACACCTGTACGTCGCGGCCCGGCGACAGGGCGTAGCCCTTGTAGGTGTCCAGGAAGTCGCGGTACGTCTCGTCGAGCAGGTTGTCCACGCCGACCGAGACGGTGAGGGGCGCGCCCAGGCCCAGCGCCAGCGTGGTGCGGGCCTCCACGTTGACGACGCTGTA
>CAJXKO010000022.1 GCA_913055845.1 uncultured Bacteroidota bacterium
GTCTTCCCGTGGTCCACGTGTCCAATCGTCCCTACGTTTACATGCGGCTTCTTGCGGTCAAACTGCTCTTTGGCCATAGCGAGTCTGCGAGTCTATTCGTGACTGGGCGAGTAGCGAGAATGGCGAAATTGCCCCAAAACTGGAAGCGGGGAGGTGCCTACCTCGGGATGACACCGCAGAGCAGGCAAACCATACGGTCCCGAATATCCTTCGAGACCGCATCTGAGACGCGCCCGACCCTTTTTCGACGCCTCCGACCGGCACAAGGGGAAGTCACCCGTCGGGCCGTTGGCGCTCAGTGTGCAGTCCGAAACAACCTTCTCCTTGGATCAGGGTTCCGGCACGGCTTTGACTTCACTGGCTTTCCAACTCGGCACTCCGGGTGGTGTTTTCAGGGCCTCGTGCGCGTGTGATCGATACCCTTAAGAAAATCCGCGGCACTCCGCCTCGCTGTCGAGATGTCTCGCTCACAACAGCCTCCTCCTCGTCTCAGAGGGATCAGCCCAAAAACTGCGACACCGGTCTACCACCCTCTTGCTTCGTACGGCTCCATGAAAGGATGCCGGAATTTCGACGCAGGGGTTTTCTTTCAATCCGACACGGCCTTTCTTCGTAGATAGAACTCGGGGCGTAGTACTCCACGACGACGGTTTCCCCTCCCAACCGTCCCCTGAACAAGATCAGTCGTCAAGCAGGTCTACGAGGGGCCTTCGGTCCGGTTCGTCCAGTTTCTTTTGCTCTTTTCTTTTGCCCTGCCCCCCAGCAATGGACCCGCAGTTGCTGATTGTTTTTGTCATCCTCGGCGTTACAGTAGCGCTGATCATCACGGAAGCGTTCCGCATTGATGTTGTGGCGATCCTTGCGATGTTGTCGCTGGCTTGGGCCGGCAGCATTACGCCCCAACAGGCCCGGTCTGGCTTTTCCAGCAACGCCGTCCTGGCCATTATCGCGGTGATGGTGATGGGACGCGGCCTCTACAAGTCCGGAATCACGGAGAAGATCGCGAACTTCATCCTCCAGGTGGCTGGCACCGGTCGCCGCCAAATTATCTCCACGGTATCGGTCACGGTGGGGCTCATGTCGGGCCTGATGCAGAACTTGGGAGCGGCGGCGCTTTTCCTGCCGGTGATGACGGGGATCTCGAAACGGGAGAAAATCTCGATCTCCAGCCTGTTGATGCCCATGGGATTTGCGGCCTTGCTCGGAGGGACCCTCACCATGGTGGGCACCAGTTCCCTCATCGTCCTCAATGACCTGCTGACAGCCCGCGGCCTCCCGCCCTTCGGGCTGTTCAGCGTGCTGCCCATCGGGCTGGTCCTCTTGCTGATGGGGGTGGCCTACTTCTCTGTGCTTGGACCGTATGTTCTCCCCTCTAAGCGCGAGGAAAGCGAGAGCACAAGCCCTGGACAGAAGTTGCTCAACGTGTGGGGACTTTCCGATACCATCTACACGTTTCGCATCCCCACCGGCAGTTCCCTCGTCGGCAAGTCGGCCGAGGAATCCCAAATGGGAGCCACGTACAATGTGAATCTATTGGAGGTGTACGACGACCAGAGCTCCGACTACGACATCTGGCACCAAGTTCGGTTTGAGGAGGGACAGCACATTGTCGTTCAAGGCCGTGACGCAGACATCGAGGCCTTTAGAGCGGCCCACGATCTTCAACTCACAGAGGCGAAAGATAAAGCAAACGTCGGGGCGAACGGTGGGTACCTGGAAGTCGTCGTTCCGGCTCGATCGAGCCTGGTAGGGAAGACGCTCCGGGAGGTGCCCCTCCGGGAGACGTATAACGCGCAGGTGGTGCTCTTTTTCAGTGGAAGCGAAGTCATCGAGGAGGGCCTGGCCGACCGCGTGATTCAGGCGGGCGACACGATGGTATTGCACGCAAAATGGGAGAGCCTCCAGTTCTTTCGCGAGAGCGAGGACTTCATCGTGGTCACCCCTGTTCAGTACGATTTGAAGAAGCCCGAAAAAGCTTGGCTCGCCGTTGCTAGTTTCGCGGGAGCGATCGGGATCGTACTCTCCCTTGACCTCCCCATCTCCATCGGATTCCTCACCGGGGCTGTCGCCATGATTCTGGGCGGGGTACTTACCATTGAGGAAGCCTACCGGGCCATTGAGTGGAAGGTTGTATTTTTGATTTCCGGCCTCATTCCCATTGGTATCGCGATGGAGGAGTCTGGGGCTGCGTCAGTAATCGCGGAAACCTTGGTGGGAGTGGTGCAGGGTGTACATCCGTTTTTCATTCTGTTTGCCCTGGGTATCCTGATGACAATCTTCTCGCTGATCATGTCAAATGTGGCCGCTACGGTGCTCATGGTGCCACTAGTGCTGGAAATGGCCCAGAACGTGGCCGGCTTGTCATCCCAAGTCTTGGTGTTGCAAGTAGGCCTCTGTGCGGCGAATTCTTTCATCCTTCCCACCCATCACGTGAATGCCCTTCTCATGACTCCTGGGGGCTACCAGGTTCCCGATTACCTGCGTGCGGGAAGCATCCTCTCCCTCATCTTCGTGACGATCACTTCGTCCATGCTCTACGTCTTCTACATGTAACGGCCTGCTCGGAGGGCCCCGGGCGGACCTATCCAAGGCGACTATCGCTATTCTGTTGACTGGCGCCTCGGTAGTCGGTCGCAGCAATTTGCTGGAGACAAACAGAGAAACTCCTTCGGCCCACACTCGATACTTGGTAGATGGACGCGTTAGCTCTCGGCCGTGCATCCGACCATCCATTGAGGGCTTTGCCTCTTCGTTCTTCCCTTGACGAATCCACCCATCCATGAGGTCTCGTTCCGCAAGAAGCCAGAAGGTTCAACCTCATACGCGAAGTGGAGAATTGACCTCCCAGTCGGGCATCATCACCGGTCGTCTCGCCGACTGGGCTGAGGCGCTGGAGACGACCAGCGCCGATCTACTCGACGCCATGGACCGGGCCGAGGTGGACCCTCTCATCGACACGGGCACATCGAAGGACGGAGAAGGCCACCAACGGCCGACCAATCCGGAGCTTCGGTGTATTGCGATGACCGAGGCGGACGTAGGACGAGTCACCGCCGAGCTGCTTGAGATTGCCCCTGTACAGTCCCAGAACTGAGTGAGCACGCGGTCTTGTACCGATCAGAAAGTGCTCATCCCAGAGTGGGGCCAGCTGGGTGTACGTCGTCCCCAGACGCTCGACAGGGCCTCTCTGCACCTGATTCGGAACTGACTGCGGCAGCCCCCCGATGATCATCGGTCGAGGATGCCCACCAAGCACAATCCCTTTCTCCCTCCGGCCGGGAGTGTCTACCAGCCACTGATTCGTGCCCCTTTCGCTTCGCAACCCGGGAAGTCTCCCATCCCCCCCTCACGTCACCAGTTGGCCTGCCTCATCCATTAGTCGCTTGAAACGGTGGGCCGTCGAGACGCTTTCGAAGGCCAGTTCCCAGCTGTGCGTTCCAACCCGTGAGAGGTTAAAATCGGATGGATCGAAGCCCGCCGGGACGGCGAGATGCACGACGGCGTACATGCGCTTCTTCGTGTCGGTGGTCACGGTCACGACGTTTTCGTGACGCTCGACCTCGATCGGTATCATTGTGCTAAGAAATATTAAGGATATCGTGGCCGGCACTAGCTCCCTCTCGCGAAAAACGCGTTATGGACGACGGGCCTCGTCTCTCTTCGGGGCACGGACAACAACTTCTCCTGAGGGGGACCGATGAACCGTTGCGCCTTCAGTGGGCGTAAGCGCCTGCAACGACGATCCGGCCTGTGAATCCGCACTCTTGCTGGTAGACGATGGTGTGAGAACAACCTCCAAACTCCCATTTGGACCCTCTACAGTGACGGTGACGCTCGCAACCTTTGGACTTCCGTCTTCCTCCATCTCTAAGTCCTCGACGACTCGAAACGTGAAGGAGGTGGTCTCCTCCATGTTGACGATGTCTCCGGCGTCAAACCCGTCGTTGTCATTATCACTGATGTCGGTGTCGTCAAGGGTGACATCGGTGTTGCCCACCGCCTTTACTTTGGTCCCTTCTGCCTGCACCTGAATGCTGGTTCCAGGCGCGAGCGGATTGTTGTTTTCCGCATCCCACACACTCAAACTGAACGTCTGTGGCGGCTCTTCTTCGACCGAGGCCGGATCTACAACCACCTCCGGCCGCCCCGAGAAGACAACGGGGATGGTCTCTGAGATTGTGTTCTCGTTCCCAGTCTCCGCAGGATCCGGGCAGTTGTTCGGATCTACCACTTCGTTTACATCATCGGTCCCCACGGTTTCTGCCCAAACTGTTCCCACTCCACCGTCCGGAAGCGGCTCAGCAGACGTGAGGGAGACGGATCCTTGCCCCTGTTCACCGGTCTGGGCAGCCCCCCCAATGAGCCCGGCGTTGGTACTAAAGTAGACCGATGTGCCCGGCACGACAGGATTCCCGAACTTGTCCCCCACGAAGACTTGGACCGGGTTCGTAACGCCGACGTCCCGAAGCCCCGGGAAATTGGACTGGGCGGCTCCGAGGCTAAAGTGGCATTTGTTCGGAAGCCCACCGTGGATGGTAAGACTTACGGGTTTGGACTCAAACTCGGTGCCGTCGGGGCGCTGTGTCTGCGCCACAAGCTGTACAACACCAGCCGTCTTTCCACTCGATACATTCACCGTTGCCTGGCCCTGCCCGTTGGTGGTTACTGTACTGGGCGTAAGGGTGGCGTCGCCAGGTTGTTGGGATAACCGGAAGTTGACGTCCACGGCCTGATCAATTCCAATGGCCTTGCCCGTCGAATCTACGACCTGGAAGGTGAGACGGGCGACGCTCGTCCCCCCACTCTCCTGCACCCGGATTGTACTCGTAGTTTGACTCTGCAGAAGGATATCCGTGGGACGTCCGGGGGCACGAGCCTCCTCGCCCCCCATGTTGAGGGTAAACCCGAGTTCACTCACCGTCCCTACATCAGGGGATACCTGTCGCACCTGCTGGGCGGTCGCCTCTCCCTTGGTGACGATGACCGTGACCTCGGCCGTTTGGTTCACCTCGAGGGTCTCGGAGAAACGCCCTACAGAGTCCGTTTCGGCCGTGCGCTCGACGTCCTCTCCAGTATCGTCCGTAAACTGAAACGTCACCAGTGCTCCCTCCACAGGATTTCCCGTATCGTCTAGGACGCGACCGGGAATGGTGACGTCCCCGTCTCCCCCACCACCCACGTCGCACGCCGCTCCACTAAGGATCAAGAATAGGGCAACAACACCGAGGGTGAGGGCACGACCGATGGGGCGAGCAAATGACTGGGACATGGGAGGTGGGGAATAAGGTCGGAGACTGATGCAATGGTCTAGAGCGGCAAGAAGCGTTCCTAGACTTGTCCCCCGGGGCTCTTTCACTGGTCGGGAGGAAGAGCCCGCTCGTTGCCTCTTCTGCCTTCCCCCTTCTCAGTCCCCCAGGGTTATTGGCACGCGAGCCAAGGGACACGGCGGTCAGACAGGGACCACCGGAGAAGATTGAAGATGTGCTTTGCTGCGGTGGGACGCCCAACCCTGGAATTCCCCATCGAAGCCCCCCTGGAATCCTCACCGCGACATCGCTCGAAGCGGTGATGTCCCATTGAACACGAGGGCAAACGACGTGGAAAAATGCCCCCGGCGATACGATTTTCTACGGCATACCTTTCTACGGTCTCGCCCCAACCGCTCGCGAAAAGTGCCACGCGCGATGGACGGTGGGGCCGTTCAAGACACTGCTCTACCGCGGGGGAGACGGCTCCTCCCCCACCGTTCCATCCCCTTGAGTGGATGGTAAATTCTGCGAGTCCGGACCCTCAACCTGGAAGGAGGTCCCCTCACGCGCCTCCACGACGAAGTTGGAGGTAGTGTCACCCACGCGGAGGCGAAGGTGGTGCTGGCGGGCCAATTCGAGCAGAGCGAGGAACGTCGCGATGACGAACCCTCTCGATTGCGATTGGACCAGCGCGTGGAAGGATACCTCCGATTCACGATCAAGCCGCCGCAAAACGTACCGCTGCTGCTCTTCAACGGTGTACTCGACCGGTTCCACTTCGTGGACGGGTGCTTCGTCTTCCTCCTCCACCTCAAGAACGCGCCCCAGGGCCTCGACGAGCTCGTAGACCGAGGCATCGACCTCCACCTCATGGCGCTTTTCCACCCGCTCCCGGTCGTCCGCCGCATCGCCCCGCACAAAGTGGTCACGACGGTGTTCGCGCCGGGTCGATAATTGATCGGCGGCCTCCTTGAACCGTACGTACTCCAGCAGCCGCTCCACCAGCTCTCGTCGTGGATCAACCGCCTCCCCCTCGTCGTCGGTCTCCTGTGAGGGCAGCAGCATACGGGCCTTGATGTTAATGAGAAGCGCCGCCATGTAGATGAAGTCACCGACCCCGTCGAGGTCAATCTCTTCCATCACCCGCACGTAGGCGAGGTACTCATCCGCAATGCGGGCGATGGGAATGTCGTAGATGTCAATTTCGTCCCGCTTGATAAAAAACAGGAGCAGATCCATTGGCCCCTCAAATTGCTCCAGTTCAACACGGTACATGGTGGCGGAGTCTCGGTGCAGGGAAGTCAGGTTGAGGCAACGGAGCGGGGACGACGCGGGGCGGGGCTATTCGGCAGGGTTGTACCCGTCTGGATGGCGGCGGTGCCACGCCCACGCCGTGCCGATAATATCCTCAAGGTCGCCGTACTGAGGCGTCCAGCCGAGCTCGTCTCGAATCTTGTCGCTGCTGGCGATAAGAGTGGCCGGGTCGCCGGGACGGGGGGCACCCACCTCCGCGGGAATCTCTTGGCCCGTCACGCGCCGAGCCGTTTCGATCACCTCTCGCACGCTGTATCCCTCTCCGTTCCCCAGGTTGTACACGCGACTGCCGTCGTCCAGGGCTTCGAGGGCGAGGATGTGAGCCTCTGCGAGATCGAGGACGTGGACGTAGTCGCGTACGCACGTGCCGTCGGGGGTATCGTAGTCGTCGCCGAAGATCACGATTTTGTCGCGCTGGCCCAGTGCAACCTCCAAGACGATGGGAATGAGATGGGTCTCCGGGTCGTGGTCCTCCCCCTGATCAGGCCCAGCTGCCCCCGCAGCATTGAAGTACCGAAGGGCCGCAAATCGCAAATTATGTGTCTCGTCAAGCCAGTGGAGCATTCGCTCCAGAATGAATTTGGATTCGCCGTAGGGGCTCCCCGGAGCGATGGTCACCTCCTCGTCGAGCGGAATGCGCTCCGGTACCCCAAACAGATTGGCCGTGGAGGACAAAATAAAGCGCTCCACGTCGTACTCCACGGCCGATCGCATCAAGTTGATGCCACAGCGCACATTGTCGTCGAGGTAGAGAAACGGCTCTTCCATCGACTCCCCCACCAGTGTATTGGAGGCAAAATGCATGATCGCCTCCGGACGGTGGTCGGACAGGACGTGCTCCACCTGGTCTCGGTGTCGCAGGTCGGCCTCTACAAACCCTGCCTCGGCCGGCACGGCGGCCCGATGGCCCTGCGAGAGATTGTCGAGCACAACGACGTGGTGGCCGGCATCGACCAGCCGCCGGGCGACGGTGCTTCCGATGTATCCGGCACCGCCGGTGACGAGAACACGCATACGTACTGGGAGGAGACTTGAGAAACGAGGCACTTGGCGCTAGAGAGGGGATGTTTCCCCCTACACGAAAGGCGAGAGCCGGACGGGCCCTCGCCTTTCACTACTGCGTTCTCTGTGTACCGCAGACGGCCAGCGGACCCGTCGCGGAGATTAGTTGTTTTTCTCTCCGTTCTCGTCGATGAACGGCTTCCGCGTGAGGCGCATCTTGCCGTCGTCGTGAATCTCGAGCAGGTGCACCTTCACCTTGTCGCCCACCTCGAGGTAGTCCTCGACGTTCTCCACGTAGTCGTAGTCGATTTCGGAGACATGGAGGAGCCCCGTCTTCTCGGGCATAATTTCGACGAACGCGCCGAAGTCGCGGATGCCTTTGACGGTGCCTATGTAGTCCTCCCCCTCTTCGGGCACGGCCACGATCTGCTTAATTCGCTCGATGGCGGCCTCGGCGTCGTCCTGGTTGGTCGCCGCGATCGTCACAATCCCGACGCCTTCCTCTTCCTCAACGGTGATTTCGGTATTGGTTTCCTCCTGCACGCTCTTGACAACCTTGCCGCCCGGCCCAATTACCGCGCCGATGCGGTCCGGATCGATCGTGAGCTTGGTCAAGCGCGGAGCGTGCTCGGAAAGCTCCGCCCGCGGTTCAGCAATAGTTTCGCGCATACTGTCGAGGATGAACGAGCGCGCCTCTCGGGCCTGCTTCAGAGCCTTCAGCATGACCTCCCGCGAGAGGCCCCCAATCTTCATGTCCATCTGACAGGCCGTAATGCCGTCCTCAGTGCCCGTGATCTTGAAGTCCATGTCACCGAGATGGTCCTCCTGGCCAAGGATGTCGGTGAGCACGCTCGTCTCTCCGTCCTCCGTCACGAGCCCCATCGCGATGCCCGCCACAGGCTTCTTGATGGGAACCCCCGCGTCCATGAGCGCCAGACTCCCCGCGCAGACGCTGGCCATGGACGAGGAACCGTTTGATTCCATGACGTCGGCGTTGATACGGATGGTGTACGGGAATTCGTCCTGCTCCGGAATGACCGGCCGCAAGGCGCGTTCGGCGAGCATACTGTGCCCAATCTCGCGACGTTTCGGGCCACGGAGGAAGCTGGCCTCCCCAACCGAGAAGGGCGGGAAGCGGTAGTGGAGGTAGAACGACTTATCGGTGTCGGCAAACACTTCGTCGACCGGCTGCACATCCTCGGAAGTGCCAAGGGTCACCGAGCCCAGGACCTGTGTCTCGCCCCGCGTAAAGATGGCTGAGCCATGGACTCGCGGGAGGTACCCCACTTCCATCCAGAGGTCACGGACGTCGGTCTGGGCGCGCCCGTCAATACGCTTGCCTTCCTCGACGATCATCTTGCGCATTTCGTCTTTCTCCACCTCCCCAATGGCGTCGCGGATGTCGGAGGCCGTGTATCCATCCGGCGTCTCGTCCGCCTCCCCAAGCACCTCGTCGACCGCCTGATCCTTAATGTCCCCAATACCGCCGTGAAACGTTTCCTTGGCGTAGGGACCGTGGATGTGGTCGGCTACCTTGGAACCGTATTGTCGCTTCATACGCTCTACGAGTTCCTCCGGTACGAGGTCGGCCTCCCATTCAAACGGTTCGGGCTCGCCGACCTGCTCCACTAGGCGATGCTGCCCGCGGCAGAGGCGCCGAATCGAACGGTGTGCCTCATCAAGGGCCTCGATCATGCTCTCTTCACTGATCTCGTGGGCCTCGCCCTCAACCATGACGAGCGCGTCTTCCTTCCCGGCCACGACGAGATTGATGTCACTCTCTTCGGTCTGCTCCATCGTGGGGTTTACGATGTACTCGCCGCCCACACGGCCCACGCGGACTTCGGCGATGGGGCCGCTGAAGGGCGCCCCCGACAGCATCAGCGCCGCGGACGACCCTACGCCGGCCACGACGTCTGCGTCGTAGTCTTTGCCGGCGGAGATGACGAAGTTCACGATGTGTACGTCATGGTAGAACCCGTCCGGAAAAAGCGGACGCACAGCCCGATCGATGAGCCGCGCCGTCAGCGTTTCTTTGTCCGTAGGACGGCCTTCCCGCTTAATGAATCCGCCGGGCACTTTGCCGCCCGCGGCAAACTTCTCGCGGTAGTCTACGGTCAGGGGGAAAAAGTTCGACTCGTTCACCGAATCGCTAATGGTGGCCGTAGAGAGCACCATCGTGTCGCCCAGCCGCGTCACGACGGCGCCGTCCGCTTGCTTCGCAATCCGGCCGGTTTCAAGGGAGAGGGTCCGCTCAGGGACAAACTCGATTTCTTGGGTCTTGGCTTCAGGCTTCATAAATCGCTATCAGCTACGCTCAAGGTCAACAAGTGGTGAGAGGGGTGCAGAAGGAGAATCGACAACGGGGCACGAGCCGCGCTCTAACGTAGAAAACGGCCTCCCGGCGAGTGCCGGGACGCCGTAGAATGTAGATTCCTATTTCCGGAGTTCGAGCTCATCTCGGATGGCGCGGTACCGCTCAATCTCGTTTTCCTCAAGGTAATTAAGCAGTCGACGACGCTTTCCGACAAGATCAAGCAGTCCGTGACGAGTGGAGTTGTCGTTGGGATGCTCCTTCAGGTGCTCCGTGAGGCGCTGAATGCGCTTCGTAAAGATCGCGATTTGCACCTCAGGGGTTCCCGTGTCGTCCGGTCCGTTGCCGAACCGATCAACGATCTCTTGCTTCTCTTCTTTGGTAATCATCGTGCAGTCTGTGGGTACCTCTTTAGATTATGCCATGCTAAAGAAGAAACCGCGGGGTGGCCTGCAGTTTCGGGGACGAGGCGATGCCCCACGCGTCGCGCTCCGAATGCACACTCGGCAACGGAATGCCTAGGTCATGGCCTCGACAACAGCTGTACAACGCTGCTCGTCTTCCGAAAGTTGCGCTACCAGGGCCTCCCCCGACTCAAACTTCTGTTCGTCCCGCAATCTTTGCAGGAACTGAACAGAGAGTTGCTCCCCGTACAAGTCGCCTTCAAAATTGAGGAGGTGCACCTCTACCGTTACATCCATGCCGTCAAATGTGGGCCGACGGCCGATATTCATCATGCCGCCGCGGCGGTGCCCAGAAGGAAGAGTGACGAGCGTCGCGTACACGCCCCGTTTGGGTACGAGCTTTCGGGGATCCTCAAGGACAAGATTGGCGGTGGGATATCCCAGCTTGCGTCCCCGTCCATCGCCCCGTGCAACGGTGCCGCCAAGTCGATAGGGACGCCCCAAGCGTTCGTTTGCCTTCTGGACAGCCCCCTTCTCTCGAAGCAACGCCCGTATCGCGCTCGACGAGACCACGTCGTGGTCTACCTCCTGCGGCGGAATGACGTCCACCGCAAAGCCGTACTCCGCCCCGAGTTTACGGAGCAGTTCCACGTCCCCGGTCCGATTTTTTCCGAACCGGTGATCGTACCCGACGGTAATCTCTTGCAGTCCAATACGCTCTACGAGAACCTGCCGGACGTACTCCTGCGGCCCGAGTTGGGCAAAGTCGTTCGAGAATGGAACGACCACGAAACGATCAAGCCCTAACTCCTCCAGAAGCTGGGCCCGCTCGGTCACCGTCGTAAGCAGTGGCACCTCGTCCTCGTGCACCACGGATCGTGGGTGCGGATCGAAGGAGACGAGAGTGCTCGGGCCGGACTGCTCTTTGGCTCGCTGTTGCAAATACTCGATGATGGCCTGATGCCCGCGGTGAATCCCATCGAAGGTCCCAACCGTGACGACCGAGCGGTCGTCATGGGTGATCTCGTCCCAGCCAATCTCGCGCTTCATGAACGGGGTCTCGTTGTCTTACGCCAGTGTGTCTCTCAGTCCCGCCACCGTCCAACTATCATCCACCCCGAAGTTCCCGATGGCAGTGCGACGGAGACTCGTGAGGTGTGCCCCCACGCCAAGTTCCTCCCCGAAGTCCCGTGCGAGGGCCCGGATGTAGGTCCCTTTCGAGCACTCGATGCGTACAGAGAGATGGGGAGGAGTCCACTCCAACAGGTCGAAGCGATCGATGCGCACCTGCCGGGGCGGACGATCAACCGTTTCGCCCCGCCGCGCTTTTTCGTAGAGCCGCTCGCCATCGATCTTCACCGCCGAGTACATGGGCGGCACCTGGTTGATGGTGCCGACGAATGAGGCCCGAGCACCCTCAAGGGCTGCGGGGGGAAGCCCTGTCGGGTCTGTGCGTTCTGTGACCTCAGTTTCTGTGTCGTGGGACGGCGTGGTCTCTCCTAGGCGCAGAGTAGCCTCGTACGTCTTGGGTAGATGTGCGCAGGCTTCCTGGAGGCGCGTGGCTGGACGGGCAACAAGCACAATAAGCAACCCGGTTGCGAGGGGGTCGAGCGTACCGGCGTGCCCGACCTTCTGAATGCCTGTCCCGTCCCGGATGCCCTCCACCACGTCGAACGAGGAGGATCCTTTTGACTTGTCGACTGGCAGGATGGCACCCTGCCTCCACGACTCCGGGAGAACGGGCGGCGTGTAGACCATCTCCGGAGGAATGTCGCGCTGAGCCGCGGCGGAGGTCACAGACTAGCGTTTAGGCTGAACGAGCGGGGCAATGATCAAACGATCACTCGACGTCCCGGGACGACTCTTCCGCCTCCTCACCGAGCCGATGTTCTCGTTCTTCCCGAATGCGATCGAAGAGATTTTCCATCCGCTTCGCTTCTTCCAGCGATTCGTCGTGGAAGAACTTGAGCTCCGGGATTTCGCGAACCTGATGCCGGATGCGGGAGGCCAGCTTTCCACGAACCTCGTCGGTGAGGGCCTTAAGTTGCCGAAAGGTCGCCTCGCGCTCCTCAGCGGTATCTCCCATCACACTGGCATACACGTAGGCGATTGAAAGATCGCCCGTGACACGGGCCCGCGTAATCGTGACCATGGGCTGCAGCTGATCGGAGTAGTCCCGCTGCAGAATACGGGCCACTTCGCGCTGGACGAGTTCGGCGACACGCTCGGTGTGAATGCTCATCTCCGGAAGGGGCACAGTGAAGCACGATCGTGACGGGCACGGGACCGGGGGTCCCAGGGACGAGGCTTAGACCTCGAGCTCTCGCTTCTCCTCAACGACCACGTAGGTTTCAAGCTCATCGCCAACCTTCACGTCGTCGAAGTTCTCTACGGAGAGGCCACACTCATATCCGCTCTGCACTTCCTTCACGTCGTCCTCGAATCGCTTGAGGGAACTGATTTCTCCCTCGTACTGCACCACTCCGTCGCGCACCACACGCACGCGGTGGTTCCGGCTCACGGTGCCTTCGTTGACGTAACAGCCCGCCACCATGCCCACGTCGGGGACGCTGAACGTATCGCGCACCTCGGCGCGGCCCTTCGTCTCCTCGCGCCGCTCGGGCGAGAGCAGTCCTTCAAGGGCATCACGCACGTCCTCAATGGCCGAGTATATGACCGAGTAGGTACGAATGTCCACCTCTTCGCGCTGGGCGGCGTCGCGGGCCCCGGAGGTGGGTCGCACCTGGAACCCGAGGATGATGGCGTCGGAGGCGCGGGCCAGCATCACGTCACTTTCGGTGATGGCGCCCACACCGCTGTGGATGACGTTCACGGCCACCTCGTCGGTCTTCAGCTTGAGGAGGGCGTCGGAGAGCGCCTCTACAGAGCCGCCCACGTCGGCCTTGATAATGAGGTTGAGCTCGTGGAACTCGCCCTCCGCCATCTTGCGACTGACCTGGTCGAGCGAAACTTGGCTCTGGCGCCGTAGCTCTTGCTCGCGGTGAATGCGCTGGCGCTCCTGCGCCACGTCGCGGGCCTCGCCCTCGTCCTCCATAACCACGAACTGGTCGCCCACTTCGGGGGAGCCGTCGCACCCAAGGACGAGCGCGGGTTGGGAGGGCCCCACTGCCTCGATGCGGTTGTCTCGCTCATCGAACATGGCCCGAACACTCCCGCTGTGCATGCCCGCCAGGAAGGGGTCGCCCGTCTCGAGGGTGCCATTCTGGACCAAAACCGTAATGACATTTCCACGTCCCTTCTCCAGCCGGCTCTCGATGATGACGCCGGAGGCCTCCCGGTTCGGGTTGGCCTGCAGTTCCATGATCTCGGACTGCAGAATGACCTTGTCGAGCAGATCCTCGATGCCTTGCCCGGTCTCGGCGGACACCTCGGCGGCCTGAACATCCCCGCCGTACTCTTCAACCAATACGTTGTGTTCGGCGAGTTCAGCGCGGACCTTCTCGGCGTCGGCTTCACGCTTGTCCATCTTGTTGACGGCCACCACGATCGGCACGTCGGCGGCCTGAGCGTGGTTGATAGCCTCTTTGGTCTGCGGCATTACCGAATCGTCGGCGGCCACCACCAGAATCACGATGTCGGTGGCCTTGGCACCGCGGGCCCGCATAGCGGTGAAGGCTTCGTGGCCCGGTGTGTCGAGGAAGGTAATCGCCTCGTCGTCGTGGTCGGTGAGCTCTACGTAGTGAGCCCCCACGTGCTGCGTGATGCCACCCTCCTCACCAGCCACCACGTTGGCGTTGCGGATGTAGTCGAGGAGTGAAGTCTTGCCGTGGTCGACGTGCCCCATTACCGTGACGACCGGCGCACGCGGCTCGAGGTCCTCCGGGTCATCCTCCTCCACTTCGAGGGCTTCCGCGTCACGCTCAGCGACAAACTCGACTTCGTAGCCGTACTCGTCGGCCACAAACTCGATAGTCTCTCGATCGAGCCGCTGGTTAATCGACACCATCATGCCCGCATCGAACAGGGCGTCGATGACGTCACTTACGGGCTCACCAATGAGATTGGCAAGCTCACCGGTCGTCACAAACTCAGTGACTTCCAGGATATTTTCTTGCTCCCGCTTCCGTTCGCGGCGGCGCTGTCGTTCCTTCTCGTGGCGCTCGCGGCGACGGCGGCGACGGCGCTGTCGTTCGCGACTGGCCCCCTGCTCCAGCTCCTGGAGCGTCTCCTGGATGGTCTGCTCAATGTCTTCCTCGTCGGGGCCTCCACCGCCCTTCTGTTTCTGCTTCTTCTGCTGCTTTTGTTTCTGTTTCTGCTTCTTCTGCTTGCTGTCCTGCTCTTCCTTCTTCTCTTTCTCTTTTTGCTTCCGCTTGCGCTTCCGCTGCGGGCGTTGAAGCTGATCGCTATCCATCTTGCCCACAACATTCGGCCCCTTCAAGCGGTACCGGGTTGCCTTCAACGTGCCGGTGTCTTCGTCCTCCGGTTCGTCCTCAGCGGCCTCTTCGGAGGTGGCCTCGTCGGGGGGTGCTTCGGTCGCAGCAGCCTCGTCCGGGGTTGCTTCGGTCGACTGCGAAGGCTCCTCGGAGACGTCGGCAACCTCTTCCGATTCTTCACCATCGGCGTCTTCGGGGACTTCCGCTTCACCGTCTTCCGCTTTCGCCTCCTCCGCCACAGCTTCCTCGTCGGCGGCTGCAGCGTCGTCGTCGGGCACTTCTGCCTCCCCAGCACCCGGCGCGCCATCGACCTCGTCTGTATCCGTTTGAGGCTCCTCTTCCTCGGCCTCGATGGGCTGCTCGGCGGCCTCGGACGGCTCCTCAGGCCCTTCGTCCACGACGGAGACGTCCTCTGTTTCTTCGGTTGATGCCTCCGCTTCTTCGGTTGATGCCTCTTCTTCGGCGGCCGGTGCCTCGTCGGACTCGGGCTCCTCAGCAACGGGCTCCTCGGACGGTGCCTCCGCAGGTTCCTCCGTGGGTGGCTCCTCCTCGGCCTCTGCAGAAGCTTCTTCAGGCTCTTCGGGAGCCTCCTCCGTCTCTTCAGCGGTCGGTGCTTCCCCGTCGCCCGAAGGCGTCGGTTCGGCCTCCTGCTCCTCATCGAGCGTAGCAACTTCGTCCCGCTCCGGGCTGCCTTCCTCCTCCTCGGACCGCAACTCGCGGATGCGAGCGGCCGCTTCTGCGTCGTCGGCATACTCCTCCCGCAAAACGAGATACGCCTCCTCGTCGACAATCGTCGCGTTGAGGCCGGAGCCGGAAAGAGCGTCTTCGTAGCCCTCATTTTCCAGAAACTCCACCACTCGATCCTGGGACACGTTGAGTTCCCGGACGACCTGGAAGAGTTTCTGCTCTTGAAATTCTTTCGTGGTTGTTGCCATAAGGCAATCGTTTGGTGCTCGGTCTACCTGCGAAACCGCGAACAAACCGCTCGTCCGCTACGTCGGTCGTCTACGACTTAATCTCAGATTCTTCTTGTACGGGATCAGAGCCTTCAGGGGACGACGGGGCGGCGTCCGGCGTCTCGGTCGTTTCGGCAGTTGCCGTATCCTCGGCCTCTTCCTCCGCCGGAACGGGCTCTCCATCCTCCGCGGGGGGCTCGGCGTTGTCATCGGAAGAAGCATCCGAGGAAGTAGTTTCGGTCCGCTCCCGGGCAGACCGCTCGCCAGCCGGCTCGTCGGGCGCCGCCCCGTCGCCTTCCGTAGCGCCGGGCATACCCACCGACTCCACCGTAAAGCGCCCCTGACGAATCGCCTCGATGATTCCGGGGCCCTTCTCGAACTCTGTTTCGATGATGTCGAGGACATGCTCGGCCGTCTCACGGTCTAAGTCGGCACGACGCGCGAGTGCGTCGGCCGAAAGCTCAAGCACGGCCTTCCCGGTATCGCACCCGATGTGCTTGAGTTTCTCAATAGTCTCGTCTGCAAGTTCATCGCCAAACTGCTCGATGTCAATGTCCTCCTCGTCCGGCGGAATTTCGCGGTAGACGTCAATCTCAAACCCGGTCAACTGCGACGCGAGCTTGATGTTGACGCCGCGCTTGCCGATGGCCTGACTCACCTCGTCGGCCGGCACTTCGACGCGGGCCCGGGGCGGATCGGCCTCCTCGTTCAGCGCCACGTTCGTCGGCTCAGCGGGCGAGAGCGCGCGGGAGATAAGCTCTTCGGGATCGTCCGACCACTGCATCACATCAATGTTCTCGTCCGAAAGCTCCCGGACCACAGCATTGATCCGAACCCCCTTCACCCCCACGCAGGCCCCGACCGGATCCACCTTTTCATCGTGACTGGCCACGGCCACCTTGGCACGATCGCCCGGAATCCGGGCAACTTTCTTGATCTCCACGATGCCATCGTGCACCTCGGGCACTTCCACCTCAAAGAGACGCTCCATGAACACAGGAGAGGTACGACTCACGACCACCTGCGGATCACTACCCGCGTCCCGGCGCACTTCTTTAACGACCGTGCGGAGCATATTGCCTTTCCGGTAATGATCGCCCGGGATCTGCTCGTCGCGCGGCAGCACAAGCTCAGTGTCTTCGTGCATCAAGAGCGTCTCGTGCCGCCGCACCTGATAGATTTCGCCGACGACAATCTCGCCGATTAGCTCCGTGTACTCCTGATAGACCTGCTCCTTTTCAATGTCGCGGATGCGCTGACGAAAGGTCTGCCGCGCGGTCATCACCGCCCGTCGTCCAAACTCGCTGATGTCGAGCTCCCCAGCGACTTCATCGCCCACCCCAAAGCCCTCATTAATTTCCTTTGCGTCAGAGAGCTTGATCTCAGTTACCGGATCCTCAAGGTCCCAATCCCCCACGACCTCCTGAATATGAAGGATCTGAATGTCTCCCTGCTTCGGATTAAAAATAATCTCGAAGGCCTCGTCCGACCCATAGCGCTTGCGGAGCATCGCCCGAAACACGTCCTCGACGATGATCTGCAGCGTGTCCCGATCCATGTCTTTGGACCGGGCAATTTCCCCAAATGAGGAGATCAGGTCTTCGCTTCGCATAATCCGTCTCGTCCTGTGAAGAAGTACGTTCGTCCGAGATCGCCTCCGGCCCTCCGGCGTGCCTACCAAGGCAGTTCAATCCGTGCCTGCGTAATCGCGGTGTAGGGAAGTCGGAGGCGCTCCGCCGACGGAAGCTCAAGCTCAATCATTTCGTCGTTTGCGTCTGTCAGATCCCCGACCACAATTTCCTCATCGTCTTCGTCTTCGAATCGTACACGTAGTGTCCGCCCAACGTTCTTCCGATACTGCTGCGGCATCGTCAAAGGGCGCTTAATCCCCGGCGAGGAAAGCTCCAATTTGTAGCTCCCGTCCACCACGTCCTCCACATCGAGCAGAAATCCAACCTCTTTGCTAATGAGCGCGAGGTCGTCGTGTCCCATGTCGGTTTCCGAGTCCACATACACCTCTACGACGCGGGTACCCTTGTGCCCGCGCACCTCGACATCCACCAGAAAGTAATCGGTCCCCGCAATCACCTCTTCGGTGAGGCCACGAACACGATCGGCAAGGCGCTGCTGCGTGGGGTTCACAAATGAAAACTGTTCGGCGTCCAAAAATGCACAGTGCAAAAAAGCGCTCGACCCGACAGGCGGGACGAGCGCCAAACGGGGCCTCGGAAGCCCCCGATTCAACGCAGGGACGACACCCGGCACGAGCACGAAAAGGTGGCACCTGCGGCCACCTTTTCTGCTGGGTTTCGCCAGCGCGATACGACGAGTGCGTATCGAGGAAGAATACGCTGCCTGTCGCCCGATGTTTCTCAGCGTGCCAGCTGCCTACTGCCCCGCTCAAGTAAGAAGCGCGTCGTGAAAGCACGTCCCGTCGCCCCTCTGCCTGAACCCGCCTACACCGGCGAAGCGTCGCGGTCCTTCTTGCCTTTCAGCAGGTACGCCTTCATGAGAGGATTCAGCTTCTCCCCGTCAAGCACGGCCTCAGCATCTTCGATTTTGGTTTCCGTCCGGTGGTCGTTGACCATCGTGTACGGATGGAGGACGTAGGACCGTATCTGGCTGCCCCATTCAATGCTTTTCTTCTGATTCTCAAGGCGCTCCTTCTCACGCTGCTGGATTTCGCGCTCGGCCTGGTAGATCCGGCTCTGAAGCATCTGCCGCGCGCGGCGGCGGTTCTGGTGCTGACTCCGCTCTTGGGTGCACGCCGCCCGAACGGTCGTCTCCTCGCCGTTGGACAACTCCCCGGTCCAGATGAGGCGCACGCCCGTCTCCACCTTATTAACGTGCTGCCCCCCCTTTCCACCGGAGCGAAACGTCTGCAGCTCAATCTCGCCCTCACTCAGGTCCACACCGATGCTATCGTCGACCTCCGGATAGACGAACACGCTGGCAAATGACGTATGGCGCCGGCTGTCCGCGTCGAAGGGTGAAATCCGAACAAGGCGGTGGACCCCCGTTTCGCTTTTCAAGCGGCCGTACGCGTATTCCCCGCGCACGTTGAGCGTTGCGCTTTTGATGCCCGCCTCCTCCCCCGGCTGCTGATGGAGAAGCTCCGTCTCGTACCCCTCGGCCTCCGCCCAGCGCATGTACATGCGGAGGAGCATGTCCGACCAATCCTGGCTTTCGGTCCCCCCAGCCCCAGGGTTGATCTCAAGGATGGCGTCCCGCGGATCGTCGGGATTGTCGAGCAAACTCTCCAGCTCCAGGCGATCGAGCGTGTTCTCAAGCGACTGAGCCTCAGCGGCGATCTCGGCCTCCATGTCTTCGTCCTCTTCCTCTGCCAGGAGCTGGAGCGTCTCAATGTCTTCCGCCTGCTGTTTTACATCCTCCCAGGCCTCAATCCACTCCTCGTTGCGGGCAATGCGCTTCTCAATCTCCCGTGCCCGATCGGGATCGTCCCAGAAGTCGGGATCCATCCGCTCTTGATTGAGCTCCTTGACGGTCATGCGGCGACCATCTACGTCAAAGATAGCCCCCGAGCGCCTCCACGCGCTCGATAAGCTGTTCAATTTCTTCGTCGGTATATGTCTTCATGGAAGCAAAGAAACCAATGCAGAGGTAGTGATACTCCGCCACTCACATGGCTCTTTCGGCCCAACAACGGTCTGAATCGGGATGTTTCTCTCTTCCCGTCGCCCCCGCTGCGGATCGTACCGCTGCAGACACGATAGTGGCGAAAAAACTAAGCGGTGTGGCGCTTTACGAACCGGTCGATACGGGTGAGAGCAGTCTTGATCTCGTCGAGACCCGTGGCGTAGGAGCAGCGCACATACCCCTCGCCGCTGGGCCCAAAGGCCGTTCCGGGAACGCAGGCCACCTTCTCTTCTTGGAGGAGGGTCTGCGCGAACTCCTCGGAGGACATGCCGGTGGTCGACACGTCTGGGAAGCAGTAAAATGCCCCTTCCGGCTCAAAGGTCGGCAGTCCGGCAGCATTCAGGCCCTCCACGATTACTTGCCGACGCTCGTCGTAGCTCTGTCGCATTTCCTCCACCGCGTCCTGACTGTCCCGCAGGGCAGCAATGGCGCCTTCCTGAGCCATCGTGGGGGCGCTCATGATCATGTACTGATGCACTTTGTGCATCGCCTGCGCGATGGGCGACGGGGCACAGGCAAAGCCGATGCGCCACCCTGTCATTGCGTAGTTCTTCGAGAAGCCGCCCAGCAAAACGGTTCGCTTGCGGAGCCCGTCCACCGTGGGGACACACACGTGGCCCCGCTCTCGGGCCGTGCCGTAGATGAGACGATCGTAAATTTCGTCGGACACGACCATCAAATCGTGGTCCTGAACCAACTGGGCAATCTCCTCCAGGGTCTCGCGCCGTAGCACGGCCCCCGTTGGGTTATTGGGGTAGCCGAGAAAGAGCACCTTGGAGCGGTCGCTGAGATGCGGCTCGATGTCAGCGGCCGTCACTTGAAAATCGTTCTCAACGGAGGTCGGAACGTGTACCACCTCCCCCCCCGCAAACCGGGCCGACGGCCCGTACGACACAAAGCAAGGTTCGGGAACCAGCACCTCGTCGCCCGGATCGAGGAGGGCCTGCATGGCCAATTGCATCGCTTCGCTGCACCCTACTGTGGCGATGATCTCGTCCTCGGGATCGTAGGAAAGGCCGTACCGCTCGTCGTAGTCGTCGGCAATCAACTCACGCAGCTCCCCCATTCCGGCGTTCGAGGTGTAGTTGGTGCGCCCCTGCTCCAGCGAATCGATACCGGCCTCAAGCACCGGATCGGGCGACACGAAGTCAGGCTCCCCAATACCGAGCGAGATGACATTCTCCATAGTGGCGGCAATGTCGAAAAAGCGCCGAATGCCGCTGGGCGGGGTTTCTTGCACGCGCTCAGACACGTACGAACTGAGGTCGGGCATTGTCGTGGCGGGGACGGCCATATGAGAGGAGGGAGCGGTTCGGTAAAGATAGCAACGGGATTACGTACTCTCCGCTCCTTGGGAGGTTCAAAGAGGTCCTCCCCCCCCAACCCTGAAGATCGCACCGACACGAGCCAACGACGTTGTACTTGGGCAGCGCGGCAGCTAGCTTTTGGGAAAGCGCTTTTCCCCTCCCACATTCGACCGTTCATTCACAACATGCCTGATACCCTGCAAAACTACATCGACGGCCGCTGGACCGGCGCGGACTCCGGGCGCACGTTCAAAAACCACAATCCGGCCGCCCCCGACGATCTCATCGGCCACGTGCCGGACTCCGGCGCCGCCGACGTGAACGCGGCGGCCCAGGCCGCCCGCAACGCCTTTGATTCGTGGCGCAGCACCCCCGCCCCCAACCGCGGAAAGATCCTGAAAGCCTCCGGCGACCTTCTGGCTGAGCGAAAGGACGACATCGCCCGCGCGATGACCCGCGAGATGGGCAAGCCGTTCTTTGAGACGAAGGGGGACGTGCAGGAGGCCATCGATACGGCCTACTATGCAGCCAGCGAAACGCGTCGCCTCTTCGGGACCACCGTGCCCAGCGAGCTGCCCGACAAGATGAACATGGCCATTCGTCGCCCGCTCGGGGTGTGCGGCATCATCACAGCCTGGAACTTTCCGGTGGCCGTCCCCTCCTGGAAGATTTTCCCTGCCCTCGCCGCCGGGAATACGATCGTCTTTAAACCCAGCGAGGACGCCCCACACAGTGGTTTGCTTTTCGTCCAGACGCTTCTCGACGCGGGGATTCCGGACGGCGTCATCAACGTCGTCAACGGGGCCGACACCGCGGGCAAGGCACTCGTGGAGCACCCGGAGGTCGACGCCATCGGCTTCACGGGCTCCTACGAAGTGGGGACCTCCATCGCCGAAACCTGCGGGCGACTCAACAAGCCCATTTCCCTAGAAATGGGGGGCAAAAATCCGATGATCGTAATGGATGACGCGGACCTGAACCTGGCGCTGGAGGGCGCCATCTGGGGCGCTTACGGTACGACCGGACAACGGTGCACAGCCACAAGCCGTCTGATCTGTCACGAGGCGGTGCACGACGACTTCGTGGACATGATCGCGGACGAGGCCGAAACGCTGGTACTCGGCGACGGCAACCAGGACGGAACGGACGTGGGCCCGCTCATCAACGAGGCCGCCCTAGAAACCGTGCACCGCTACGTGGAGGTTGGCAAAGACGAGGGTGCCACACTCCGCTTTGGGGGCGCTCCGGCCGACGTCGACGACCTTGAGGGCCATTTCTACGAGCCCACCCTCTTCACGGACGTGACGCTCGACATGACCATCGCCCAGGAAGAGATCTTCGGGCCGGTGCTCGCGGTGTTCGAGGTCGGTTCGTACGACGAGGCCGTGGACGTGGCGAACAGTACTCGATTCGGGCTCTCCTCTTCCATTTACACCCAAGACGTAAACAAAAGCTTCCAGGCCATGCGCGACCTGGAAGCAGGAATCACGTACGTGAACGGCCCCACGATTGGAGCCGAGGCGCACATGCCCTTCGGGGGCGTAAAGGATACCGGAAACGGCCAACGGGACGGGGGCTACGCGGCTTTCGAATTTTGGACGGAGCACAAAACCGTCTACATCGACTACTCCGGTCAGCTCCAGAAGGCACAGATGGACTCAGTGGACGACTGACGCGACACTTCTTCCGGCTTAAATACGAGAGATTCATCGCGGCTGCGACGCAGTGCGAAAACAGCGACCAGTGGCACCCGCCTGCCTCGTGTGCCCAGCGGTAGAATCCTCCCTTCCCACCACGGGTGGTGATGTGCTTCCATCACCACCCGTTTTCGTTTGGACGACGAGGTGGTTACTCGTCGTTTCGGAGGTACTCGTCATCCTTCCGCGCCCGCACGACGGCCTTGTAAGTCTCGTCTTCCTGCTGGGCCGACCGCACAATTACATTCTCTTTCCCAAAGCGACGGTACAGCAAATTCCGCAGGTTTTGGATGTCGTTCTTCTCCAGATCGGAAAGGACGATCGCTTCGTCATCACCGACCTCACTCCATTTTTGGGCAATCGGCTCGTACTGAGACGTTCGCCCCCGGCCGCCACTAGCTCCAAGCTCACGTTCGGCCTCTTTTTGATCCATAACTTCCATTTGAAAATCAGTAGCCATGATTCTGGGTATGATCGTTACTGGGATTCTCGCCTCATCAGAATCTTGAACTGAATAAAAGGTTCCTTCCGCTCCTTACCTTCATTTAATGTCTACATCTCTTACGTCAAAACAAAACATGATCTATCCGGTCACTCACCTGGATTCCCGGCATTGGGTACGGGTTTGATCGTGGTTATGTACCGACGTTAAAGATATACCCATGCTCGATCTCTCCTGCTCGTTCTCCGGCGAGATATACAACCGAGCGCAGATGCTCAATTTGATCAAATCGTTCTTCCACTTCACAAAATGTGACAGTTGCCTCGGGAAATACGGCTGAGAGCTTCCGACAAGGGGCTTCCAAACTCTCTTGGTCTTCGAGTGCTCTCGTAGCAGCGAACCGTAGCGCTGAACAGCCCTGGTCCTCCGGATCCTCGATTGGGTGAGGATCAAACCCATGCTTTTGAAGCAGAGGATGCGAACGAACGGCCTCGGGGTCTTCAGGGCCCGATACCAGAACGTACGTTACAACGGTGGCCATGAGATGAACGCGGTTAAAGGAGAGAACACAGTTCTGCGTCGGCGAAACCCAAGGATCGTTCCCCATCCGGCCGGAGATCGACGATGTGGGCATGGGGAACATGACGGGCATGGACGAGAGCCTCCAGGTGTAGCCAGTCCTCCGTGACATCCAAGATCGCACTGTCGCTCGTCACCACGACATTCGAGGAGGCACGAAGCGCTGCGTCTACGCGATCCGACACGGCAAGGCGCCACGCAGCCCCTTTCTCGGACAATGTACGGGACAGCCGGGGTTTCACGCGTCCCACATTTGAGATCGACTGGTCGAGGTGCCAGGTAACGGGACCAGGCTGAAGTCTCTGGAGTGTCGCCACGAGAAGCTGAAGGGCAGGAGGCGTCTGACGCACAACCCGGTAGGTCCCCTTCAGCGGATTCACATCACGGTACGCCGTGTCGCGTCCCACGAACAGATACGCGCCCCCGAGGGCCGCTTCGACGGTAATCAGCGCGTTGAACGCGTCGACGTCGACTGGTCGACCCGCGACGCTTTCCGGGGAAATTTGTGCCTGGAGCCGATGGGCTCGCTCTTCGTCCGTGCAGGCCGACCGCGCCACAGCGTTTCGCTGGCGGCGCTTGAGCTGATAGCGATCCCCTACGAGTTTCTGCGCCGCAGCGCCGCTGTACCCCCGGCTCCGAAGCCACGAAAGGTCACGGACGGCGGCCCGGAGCCGTTCGTGCTGGTCGGCCCCAAACTGGGCCGCGTCCTCGGGATGGGGACCGCGGTTGGCGGGCATCGCTGTCGACGATCCATCTGGAAAGCAGTTCGGTGTCCATGCCGGCTCTCACGTGCGCTTCCGCGCCATGCCCTGTTCGTGGGCCGTCCGGGACACAGCATCCGCGACCCGCTCCACGACGTCCTGGTCGAACACACTGGGAATAACGTAGTCGGCGGTCAAGTTGTGTGGATCGATTGTATCGGCGATGGCCTGGGCCGCCGCAATTTTCATCTCGTCCGTGATGGCTTCGGTCCGGCACCCCAGTGCGCCCTTGAACAACCCGGGAAAGCAAAGCACGTTGTTGATCTGGTTTGGATAATCGCTCCGCCCGGTCGCCATGACGGACACGTGTGGATAGGCAACCTCTGGCATAATCTCGGGACGCGGGTTGGCCATCGCAAAGACGATTGGGTCGCGGGCCATGCGCTTGAGGTCCGCCACGTCGAGGATGTCCGGCGCGCTAAGCCCGATGAACACATCGGCTCCTTCCATCACTGCCGAGAGGCTCTCGCCCTCTACGGAAGGATCGGTCATTTCAACGTACCGCGTCTTTGCCGGGTTTAGATCGGTCCGTTCCGACGTAACGGGCCCACTGCTGTCTACGCCCACAATGTCCTCGACGCCCATCTGCAACAGCATCTCGGTTACGGCGGTACCCGCCGCCCCGATGCCCACCATGACTACCGAAATGTCGGCAAGATCCTTTTCCACAATCGTGAGGGCATTTAGGAGGGCCGCCACCGTGACCACGGCGGTGCCGTGCTGGTCGTCGTGGAAGACGGGGATGTCGAGCTCTTCCTCCAGACGCTCCTCGATGGCAAAGCATCGGGGGGCCGAGATATCCTCCAGGTTGATGCCCCCAAAGACGGGGGCGATGCGCCGCACGGTGTCCACAATCTCGTCGACATCGGTCGTATTGAGACACACCGGAAATCCGTTCACGCCGGCAAATTCTTTTAGGAGTTGAGCCTTCCCTTCCATCACCGGAATCGCAGCTTCCGCGCCGATGTCCCCGAGCCCAAGCACCGCCGTACCATCGGACACCACGGCCACGGTGTTGCTCTTGATGGTGAGCCGGTGGGCGTCGATGGGCGTTTCGTGGATCGACTCAGAGACACGGGCTACACCCGGCGTGTACGCCATCGAAAGCTGGTCGCGGGTCCGGAGGGGCGACTTGCTTTCTACCTCCAGTTTTCCACCGAGATGGAGGAGGAAGGTACGATCGGAGGTGTTCACAACCTCCACCCCGTCGATGTCCCGGAGCTCGTCGACGATTGACCGTGCATGGTCGTCGCTACGGGTGTTGATGGTGATGTCGCGGGTCAGCTTTTCCTTCTCGGCCCGCACGATGTCGATGGCCCCAATGTTGCCGCCCTGTTCGCCGATTACCGACGTCACTTTCGCGAGCATGCCGGGGCGATTGTCGATCAGCACCCGGACGGTGATCGAATTGCTGGCGCTGGGTAGATATTCCTGGGTGTCTTCCATGAGGCAATTGTGGTGGGGAAAAGGAATGGTGGGTGGACGTGTCCCGACCGCAGGGACCAGGTGGGGCGTGCAAAGCAAAAGGGACGGCCTCCGGAGTGGAAGCCGTCCCTTCTGCGCTGTTCCAGAACCTTCTCGGCCGAGGCCGTAGGGCTAACTGATGGCGCCGGTCTCGTCGAACTCCTCGAGCGCCTCCGAGATTTCCTCGGCGTAGGCTGAGCCAATGCCGTCCAGTTCGGTCAGGTCGTCAACCTCACGAAGATCGGCCAGAGTGGTGACGCCAGCACTCTCAAGACGCGAGACGCGGGGGAAGTTGTCTGGGAAGCCGGTGGTTTCATCAAATGCCGCTTCCTCGTCGGCCTCGTCCGTGGCGGCGTCATCCGCATCGGTCTCAGGCGAGTCGGCCGTCTCTTCGGAATCGTCGGACGCGTCTTGTCCGTCGGCGTCCTCGGCTGCTTCCTGCTCAGCTTCCTGGGCGGCTTCGCGACGTTCTTCTTCCTCCATCTCGCGACGAAGGTCAGCCAGGCCAGAGAGTTCGCCGAGCGTGGTGGGCCCGGTCGTGGGCTCTTCCTCCTGCTCTTCCTCCTCCTGGAAGTCGCGCACCGCTTCTTCGCGCTCGCGTTCCTTCTGGCGCTCCTCGCGCTTCTCTTCCTTCCGCTCCTCTTCGCGTTCGGCCTCCTCTTTGGCCGTCTCGCTAAGGACAATGTCCTTCTGGTCCTTGTCGAAGCGGATGACGCGGAGATCGAGCTCGTCGCCCTCGTGGTAGTGATTTCTAAACTCCTTCGGGCCGCGCTTCAACTCGCTGCCGGGCACAAAGGCCTCGACGTCGAGCGGAAGCTGCACCACGAGTCCCTTGTCTTCCACGCGGACGACCTCGCCGGTCGTATCGTTGCCTTCTTCGTAAGCGTCGGCAAACTGGTCCCACGGGTTGGTCTTCACCTGCTTGTGGCCCAGCGAGATGCGGCGACGGTCCTCGTCGATGTTGAGAATCACGACATCGAGCTCCTGCCCCTCATCGACCATGTCGCCCGGATGGCGAATCTTCTTGGTCCAAGACAGGTCCGAGACGTGCACCAGGCCGTCAATGCCCGGTTCGATCTCGACGAAGACACCGAAGTTGGTGATGTTGCGGACCGTACCGGTCAGTACCGTGCCGGCCGGGTAGCGGTCGCTGATGCCATCCCAGGGATCGGGCTCCAGCTGCTTCATGCCGAGCGAGATCTTCCGCTCCTCCTGGTCGATGTTGAGGATCTTTACATCGACGATCTGCCCCAGCGATACCATCTGGCTGGGATGCTCGATGTGACGCGTCCACGACATTTCGCTGATGTGGACGAGTCCCTCGATGCCTTTCTCAATCTCGACGAAGGCGCCGTAGTTGGTAATGGAGACCACTTTTCCCTCCACCGTATCGCCTTCAGAGTACTGATCACCAATCTTGTCCCACGGGTGATCCTGAAGCTGCTTCAGGCCCAGCGAGATGCGCTGGCGCTCCTCCTCATAGTCGAGTACGACGACCTCAAGCTCCTGGTCGAGCTCCACGACCTCGCTCGGGTGCGACACGCGCCCCCACGAGAGGTCTGTGATGTGGAGAAGCCCATCGACCCCACCGAGGTCAATGAAGACCCCGAAGTCAACGATGTTCTTGACGGTGCCTTCGAGCACCTGCCCCACCTCAAGCGACTCGAGAATCTCTTGCCGCTGCTCCTCGAGCTCGTGTTCGATGAGCTCGCGGTGAGAAACGACGATGTTCTCGTTTTCCGGGTTGAGTTTGACGATCTTGAACTCCATCCGCGTCTCCAGGTACGCTTCGAAATCGCGTACCGGACGCACATCGATTTGGGAGCCCGGGAGGAATGCCTCCATACCGTCGAAGAGCTCCACGATCATTCCGCCCTTAATGCGGCGAATAATCGTGCCCTCAATAACCTCCTCGTTCTCGTAGATCTCCTCGACGCGCTGCCAGCGGCGCACCTTGTCGGCCTGCTCTTTCGACAACACCAGCTGGCCATCGCGGTCCTCCTTTCGTTCGAGGTACACCTCTACGGTGTCTCCGGGCCGGATATCCTCACCTTCGAACTCGTCCCGGGAAACGATGCCGTCGCTCTTGTAGCCGATGTCAATCACCACGTAGTCCTCGTTCACCTGGAGGACACGGCCTTCGACGATATCCTGCTCACGAACGTCGATGGAGGTCTGATCAACGACCTGCCGAAACTGGTCGTAGACGGGGTCGTCGGCGTGGGAAGGCCCCTCCGTCTCAAGCTCATCGAGCGAAACCGTCTGGCCGTAGGTTTCACCAGTGAAGCCCTGGGCCTCCTCCGTGCGCTCAAGCTCCTCGGAAGAAAGACTCCGGGCCGGCTCATCAAACTCAGACACGTCGACGGCGGCCTCTTCCCCAGTCGGGATGTCGAGATTCTGTGAGGCTTCCTCGACGGCCTCCTCAAGAATACGACTCACGAAGCCAGGCTCCTCCGGCGGGTCCGGAGCAGCGTCCTCTTCTCCCCCCCCTTCGTCGGTAGGCTCATCGTCGGTGGGCTCGTCGGGGGACGCGGGTGCGGAGTCGCCGCCCCCTGTCTCAGCGCTTGGGGCCTCCGTAGAAGAAGCGTCGGAGTCGGCCGTAGCGTCCTCCGAGGACTCGGAAGAAGTAGAGGCTTCCGCCTCGGCATCCACAGTGTCGCTTTCCTCCTCGGAAGCTTGCGGGGAATCGGGGGCGTCTTGCGGTTCGTCCTTGGGTGCAACTTGCTCTTGTTCTGCCATATACGGTTGATTGGGTTTGCGATGCGCCGGGTCAAGTCCTCGCCGGCGGCGGTTGCAATTTGTACCTGCGAGGTCCTGGGGCCCAGCAGGGAGAATGAATAGTGAAGGCATGGATTCCACGCCGGGAGGCGTCCCCGGCGTTCCTGAACACAAAAACGGATGGCCCGGCACGAGGCCGGAATAGGGCATCCATCAATGTGTCCAAGACAGGCGAACGTTGTATTAGACCGGCTCAGCTACGTTCCCCAGTCAGGATGTGCTTTAACGCGATCTACCACAAAGTCGACCTGTTCCGCAATGGTGCAGTCGGTCGTATCCAGTTCGACTGCGTCCTCTGCTCGACGAAGGGGCGCGATATCGCGGGTTCGGTCCTGGCGGTCGCGCTGCTCGATCTCGGCCCGGACCTCTTCGAAGGGAATGGTGTCTCCGGCCTCCGCGTACTCCTGCTGCCGGCGCCGCGCCCGCTCGTCAACATCGGCCACCATGAACACCTTGAGGTCCGCGTCCGGAAAGACGACAGTGCCTGTGTCCCGCCCGTCTAGCACGACCCCTCCGTGCTCCTCGGCCTGCTCTCGACCAATCCGGCGCTGCTCGTCAACCATGTATTCACGGACCGCGGCAAGGGTCGACACATCGCTCACGACGTGGTCCACTTCAGCACTCCGAATCTGATGGGTCACATCCTGCCCGCCCAGAAGCACCTGCATGGTGTCCCCTCGGTACTGCACGTCGACCCGTAGAGTGGGAAGCACCTTCGCGGCCCCGTCGGCAGTGCGGGGCACGTCGGCCCGGAGGAAGCCGAGGGCAACCGCCCGGTACATGGCGCCCGTGTCCAGGTAGACGTACCCAAGTTGAGCCGCCACGCGGCGCGCGGTGGTGCTCTTTCCGGAGCCGGCCGGACCGTCGATGGTGATAATCACGAGGCGTAGGGAAGAGACTGTACCACAAGGGAAAACGCGCGACAGGAACGGGCCGTCTACGGGTTCGCCTGCGAGCCCCCCACCTCCTTGCTCACCACGGTAATGGGAGACGGGTACTGGAAGGGGCCGAGCGCAGTGTTCACGGTTGGCTGCATCCGAAGCTTGATCGTCTGTGGGGGCTTGTCGCCCCCCAGGGCCGCGGCAAGATCAACCAGCCCCTGCAGGTTGTCATCAAAGAATCGGACAAGGTCGAGTTCAACCTGAAAGGTCACCTCCTGGGGATCGCCGGGCGGAAGCACGACCTCCTGGCCAAACCGCCCCGAGACGGTTTCCTTCTCTTCGAGCAGGAGCGTCCAGTCCATTTCCGTGAGGCGGGCGTTCACACTGTTCGAGGCCGGATTGGTGGCCTGCAGGTGCAACGTGAACGAGAGGGGCAGTTTGCCGTCGGAAAGGGCCGCCCCGAGACGCAGGGCATCCGTAGCGCGGAGGTCATCGTAGGACTGGACCTGTGACACGTCGACGCCGGCCAGGCGCGAGGCGGAGACCCGGTCGATTGAAAATTGCACCTTGCGGAGATTAGACACCTCCCGCAGGGTGGTACAGCCCGTGCCCACGATCAGGAGTCCCCCAAGCCCAAGAAGCAGCATCCACGACGATCGAGTCAGCACAAGGCAACGAGCGGGTTGGGAAAGGGGAAAGGGGAGAAACAGGGCACGGCGTGACGAATTGCACCGCCCTCCCGGGCAAGCCGTTGAGTCTTGCTTCTTGCACAGGACAAATGTCATCACTGGTTCCCAGATGCGCAAGCTTAGTTGGGATGAAATTGAGCGTCCAACCCCCGAGGAGGTCTCGGCCCTCCCCAAGCATCCGATCCGACTTATCGTGCACAATGTACGGTCCATTCACAATGTCGGCTCGATGTTTCGCACGTCGGACGCCGCCCGGATTGAGCACGTGCACTTAACGGGGTTCACGGGCACCCCTGAACACAAGGACCTCCACAAAACTGCCCTGGGGGCTCAGGACACAGTTGCGTGGAGTCAGCACGACGAGATCCGTCCGCTCCTGCACGACCTTCAGGAGGCGGGATACACTATCGCCCTCCTCGAACAGACCGATCACACACAGCGCCCCGAAACGGTAGCAGCGGATGCATTTCCGATGGCTCTGGTGGTAGGGAACGAGGTGCATGGGATTGACGAGGAGGTTCTCGACGCCGCCGATCTCGCCCTCGAAATCCCCCAGTACGGAGCCAAGATTTCGCTCAACGTGGGCGTCGCCTACGGCATCGCGATTTACGACCTAATCCGTCGCGTTCGAACACTGGAGGGACCGCCCGGGGATTCGCCACGTATGGAGTAACCCAAGCGTAACGATGGAGGGTCAGGGGCACTCTCGCCTGAGTTTTCCAGCCTCTCTCCCCGCAGCATGCCCGACCCAGCGCAACATGGATCTCTCTTCGGCGACTTCTCCCCGGTGTCCCCGGAGACGTGGGACGCGAAAGTGAGGTCGGAGACGGGACGGTCCCCCGAGGAGGTTCTCACCTGGTCCTCCGTGGAGAACGTGACGATTCCTGCGTATCTCCACCCCGATGCCCTCCAGGATGTTGCCCACTTGGTCCCCGACGTCGATTCGTCCCCGCTCGCCGGGCCCCAGCCCCTCCCCGCCAACGACTGGGCCGTCTGCCAGCCGCTTGCGCACCCCGATCCTGAAACCGCCAACGAGCATGCCCGCGCCGCTGTGATGAGCGGCGCCGAACAGCTTCAATTGCGTGGGGCCTCGCAGAGACCTTCCCCCCACGATCACGGCGTCGACATACGTGCCTCGGAAGACCTTGCAACGGCCCTTGATGGCATTGACGCAACCGAGACGAGTCTCCACCTCGGCCCCGGCCCGGCCGGAGCGGGGCTCTACATTCTGCTTCGAGAGTTCCTTCTGAACCAGGACATCGACCCGGAACGCGTCGGGGGCTCGGTCCTCTTCGATCCAGTGGCAGCCCTTGCAGCGGGCGACGCGTCCGAGGCAGACTCAGCCTTTGCCCTGGCCAACCAACTCACCGCCGATGCGGCGGCCCTGCCGGACCTTCGGTCGGTGTCTATCGACGCTCGTGTGTACCACGACGCGGGTGCCTCCGCCCCGCAGGAACTCGCCGCCACGCTGGCCGCCCTTGCCGAGCGTCTGGCCCGAAGCACCGAACAGCCCCCCCCGCTTCCCGCCCTGCTCAAGAACCTCCAGCTCCTCGTATCGGTTTCTACGAGCTACTTTGTTGAGATTGCCAAGCTGCGGGCCCTCCGACTTCTCGTGCCGCAGGTAGTAGACGCTTTCGCGGATGCCGCGGGCATGACCATTGATTTTCACCCCGCCGACCTGGAGATTCGCGTCGAGACCTCCCGCCGCACGGAAACCCTGTACGACCCGTACGTGAACATGCTGCGGGCCACCACCGAGGCCTTGGCTGCGGTCTTGGGAGGCTGCGATGCACTCACCATCCGTGCCTTCGACGACGCCCTCCGCCCTCCCGATGCCTTTGGCCTCCGCATCGCCCGTAATGTGCAGCTCATCCTGCGGCACGAGGCCCATGTCGACCAAGTGGCCGACCCCGCGGCGGGATCGTACTACCTGGAAACGTTGACCGACCAGCTTGCCGAACGGGCCTGGAGACAATTCCAGGAGATTGAGGACGACGGCGGGATTGTCGACACGCTCCGCGACGGCACGCTCCAGCAACGCATCGCCGAAACGCGCCGGGCGCGACGCGATGCGATTGATCAGCGGACACACGTCCTCGTAGGCACCACACACTACCCAAACCTCGACGAGCAGCGACGTGAGGACCTCGTGCCCCCGGCGGTCCCTCAAGCCGCCGGCTCGCCGGCGGCTCCCTCCGAGCTTTCCTCCTTCGACGCCCTGGTCGAAGCCGCACAGAACGGAGCCACGCTTCCAGATCTCGTGGCGGTTCTGGGGCCGTGCCCGACGGACATTGAGCCCCTTCCTCGCATCCGCGTGGCTGAGGAAATCGAATCGATCCGGCTGCGGACCGAAGCGTACGCCGACGCCCACGATGGCCCGCCGCAGGTCCTCCTCGCCCCGCTGGGTCCGCCCGCCGCCCGAAGTGCCCGCACCACCTTCGCCCGCAATTTCTTGGGCGTGGCGGGCTTCGCAATCGAGGAGCCACTCAAGTTCGAGAATATCGAAGAGGTCGCCGACACGGCCGTCGAGCACGATGCCGACCTCGTTGTCCTCTGTAGCTCCGATGCCGAGTACGCCGACCTCGCCCCGTCCCTAACCTCCGCCCTCGCAAATCGCGACCAAGAGGCCCTCCTCGGCATCGCCGGCGCCCCCGACGACCTCGATACCAGCGACCATGCAGACTTCTACGTTCACCAGGGAAGCTCGCTAAAAGAAACGCTGACCATGCTGCAAGAACGCCTCGGCATCGACGTGACGAGTGAGCCGTGATGCGTGAAGGCTCAACCTCTCACGCGTCACGTTTCACGCCTCACTCACTTACCTTCAGAGCCCATGCGTCCTAACTTCGCCCACATCGAGTACGACCCACCACGCGAGGGAACGGCAACGCCCTCCGATGATGCGACGTGGTCGACCCCGGAGCAGATCGACGTCGAGGCCATCTACGGCCCCGACGCACTCGACGACCTCGACCATCTCGACTTCGACTCGGGCATCCCCCCCTACCTCCGCGGGCCGTACACCACGATGTATAAATTCCGGCCGTGGACCATCCGGCAGTATGCGGGCTTCTCCACGGCGGAGGAATCGAATGAATTTTACCGCGAGGCCCTCGCGTCCGGCCAAAAGGGGCTCTCCGTCGCATTCGACCTTGCCACCCACCGCGGCTACGACTCGGACCACGACCGGGTGCGGGGCGACGTGGGCAAGGCGGGCGTGGCAATCGACACCGTCGAGGACATGAAGCGCCTGTTTGAGGGCATTCCGCTGGGCGACGTGTCGGTGTCGATGACGATGAATGGGGCGGTGCTGCCCGTCATGGCGTTCTATATCGCGGCGGCGGAGGAGCAGGGGGCCTCCCACGAGCAGCTAGCGGGCACCATCCAGAACGACATCCTGAAGGAGTTCATGGTGCGCAACACCTACATCTACCCGCCACAGCCGTCGATGCGGATTGTGGGGGAGATTTTCGCCTACTGCGCCGCGGAGATGCCCAAGTTCAACGCCATCTCAGTCAGCGGCTACCACATGCACGAGGCGGGGGCGCCGGCGGACCTGGAGCTCGCCTACACGCTGGCCGACGGCCTCGAATACCTTCGCACGGGGCTCGACGCGGGTCTCGACATCGACGACTTTGCCCCACGCGTCTCCTTTTTCTGGGCGATCGGGATGAACCACTTCATGGAGATTGCCAAGATGCGGGCTGGGCGCCTGCTCTGGGCGAAGCTGGTGAAGCAGTTCGATCCCGAAAATCCGAAGTCGATGGCCCTGCGCACCCACTGCCAGACCTCCGGCTACAGCCTCGCGGAGCAGGACCCATTTAACAATGTGGCTCGCACGACCATCGAGGCCATGGCCGCGGCGTTCGGCGGGACGCAGTCGCTCCACACCAACGCGCTGGACGAGGCCATCGCGCTGCCGAGTGAGTTTGCCGCCCGCATTGCCCGCAACACGCAGCTCTACCTGCAGGAGGAGACCGACATCACCGAGGCGATCGACCCGTGGGCCGGCTCCTACTA
>CAJXKO010000023.1 GCA_913055845.1 uncultured Bacteroidota bacterium
CCGAAGAGATCGTGCGGCCCCCAGATGCCGCTGCGCAGGCATTCGAGCTGCACGATCTGGCTGTGGTCCACGAAGAGGTTCACCTCCGGGCCGTAGTTTTGGATGTACCACGGAAAGACGTGCGGGTCGGCCGCCTCAAACATCAGGTTCTCCAGCCCAACCTCGTCGATAAACCGGGCCGGCACCTCCGTGCGCATCTCCGGCACGTTCTCAGTGATGCCCTCGCTCTCCATCATGATCTGGTAGGCCCCGGCCTCCAGGAAACGCTTGGCCTGCGCGATGGCCTGGGAGGGGTCCTGCTGACCAATCTGCTCCAGCTCTTCGGTCGTGGTGGCCCCGCCGCCGGCCCCGTGCTGGATACCGACCTCCGGCTTGGCTTTTAGGCCTGCCTCCTGTACCGCCTCAATGAGACGCAGCCAGTCGTCGGTGGACAGGGTAATGAAGCCTGCGGAGATCTCGATGATGTCGAAGCCAAGGCGCGCGCACTCGTCGATGTACTGGTACACGGCGTTGGTCCCTTGCGAGAGGACGTGCTCCATGAAACCGCCCGTGGAGACGAGCACGTCGTGGTCGTGGGCAAGATCGAGGAGCTTTTGAACCTCTTCCTCGGGCATGAGGCTAAAGGAGCCGCCTGCGAATTTGAGGCTATCGACGTAGTGGCCCATGGTGGAAAGCACATCATCGAGGTAGTTCGGGCCCATCGGGCTGTAGTAGGGCCCGCGAATCTCGGTGACGCCGATCTCGCGGGGCTTCTCCCCCCGGTCGTTGGTGTCGAGAAACTGAAAGGCGCGTCGGGGATCGCCGCTAATCTTGTCTGACATGATTTGATCTAGGTTGGTGAGAGGTAGAGGCGCGCCACTGGCGCTCGCGGATCGAAGAAGATTGGGGAATCATGCATCAGGCGTTTCCACCTGAGCCAGCAGGTCAAGGAGATCGGTAACGGGGAGCGTCTTCAGGTCTTGGACCGCCTCAATGATGTCCTCACGCAGTGCGACCTCGGTGTAGGGTTCGGCCAGGCGGACAAACTTCTCCGAGACGGTGTCCCAACTCATCGGGCGCGTGTGGAACCCTTCGTAGTCTTCCTTATGCGTCTCGTAAACCTCCCCGTCGGCGTGGATGCGAATGTCACACACCATGTGGCCAGGGAAGCGATCACTGTACTCAGGCCTCTCCTGGACATCCACCGTGCGGAGAAGCGACTGCACGTCGTCGGCCTCAATGCGGGACTGTTCGTACTGAGCCGGCAACACTTGATCGTCGAGCAGGGCGACAGCTGTCATGTAGTGGAGACTGTGGTCGGCCTCCTCCTTCCGCCGCACGATCGTCTTGTCCCCCTCCTCCCCGCCGCCGATAATGTCGAAGGCGACGTCGAAGGTATCCACCTCGATCTTATCGATCACGGCGGGATCGATGTCGTGCTCACGCTTCAGCTCCAGGGCGCCTTCGAGGGTCGCCTGCGAGTGAATCTCGGCGTTGTATTTTTTGATAATCGTATCGGTGACCCGCTCCAGGTCTTCGGCGGCCCAGTCGATCTCAAACTCACCCGCGATCGAATGCATGAAGCCCTTGTTGCCTTCGAACACCTCGGGCGGCCCCGTAATGCCGCGCCGAGCGAGAAACGCGGAGTGGGTGGCCGTGAATCCGGTTTCCGGATACGCCAAACCCTTCCAGTGTGAGATCTCGCCGGTGCGGGTTACGCGGAGTGCGTTATGCGCCGTACCGCTGATTGCGATGGCATTGGCCGTCTGTTCCGGGGTAAGCCCGAGGGCTTTCGCGGCACCGGCAGCCGCAGCGTACTGTCCCTGTACCGTGTGGTCGAACCCTTTGGCCCGAACCGGTGCTTCGTCACTGAGGCGACACTGCACTTGATACGCAACGGCGAGGGCCGTGAGCAGGTCTTTCCCGGACCCACCCGCATACTCGGTCGCAGCCATTACGGAGCCGAGGTTGTCCGACGGGTGACAGGTTTCCCCCTCGGCCAAGTAGCTGTCATTGTAGTCGAGGTAGCGGACGAGGGCGCTATTGTAGAGGGCCGCCCGATCCGGCGCCGTTTGCCCGCCCCCGAGGAGGGTAACGTCCTCGTTCCCCCCGAAATCTACGAGATGAGCCCGGAGCGCATGGATGGGGGCTCCGTCGAGGGCACCAATCGCGCAACCAAGAGAGTCGAGAACGCGAATCTTTAACTGCTGCGCAGCCGAATCGGAGAGATCCTCGTAGGCGGCGTCCTGCACGAATCGAGCAAGCTGATCGACAATCGGCATAATAGACGTGAGGTTGGTCAACGGGGACTGAAGAAGTGTACAAGCCGGGGTACGCTTGTAATGCGGGAAGATGTGGTACGCGATAAGTATTGGAGAGTTTAAGGTCCGAAAAGATTTATCAGGGCTCAGACCAGTTATCGGGCGTTTCAACAGAATATTCTGACTCTTCTGGATGGCCACATCGGCCTTCTAACTTCGTGCTCTCGAACTGCTGATTGAGCAGGGCCAACGGGGGTGTGGTTCATTTGTGAAAACCCCATTCGTCGTATAAGGTTTGAGAGCATTCCTACTCGTCCAACGCAAGAAATCGCGCGTTGACGGCAACAATCACGGTGCTGAGGCTCATGAGGAGTGCCCCCACGGCCGGGCTCAGCAGGATGCCTGCCGTCGCCAGTACGCCCGCCGCCAGCGGAATGGCGACGACATTATAACCGGTGGCCCACCAGAGATTCTGCACCATCTTGCGATAGGTGGCCTGGGCTAGACGGATCACGTCTACAGCGTCGCGCGGGTCGCTCTCCACCAGCACGATATCCGCCGTTTCCACCGCCACGTCCGTCCCGGCCCCGATGGCGATGCCCACATCGGCGGTGGCGAGGGCTGGGGCATCGTTTACGCCGTCACCCGTCATGGCCACGAGCCGACCTTCGCTCTGCAAGTCTTCGACCACACGGCTCTTTTCGTCGGGCAGCACCTCGGCGATCACCCGGTCGACCCCCACCTCTTCGGCCACCCACTGGGCCACGCGCTCGTTATCGCCGGTGAGCATGACGACATCAATTCCCAGGCCGTGCAGCGTCGCGATAGCCTCGCGTGACTCCTCACGAATGATGTCGGCAAGGGCCAGGGCCCCAAGGGGTATTCCGTCCCGCACGACGTAGACGACGGTCTTGCCCTGATTCTGGAGCGTTGCCGCGTCGTGCTCTGGCAGATCCGTCTCGTCCCCGGCCGCGCCTGGACTCAGTACGCGCACCTCGGCCCTCTCCACCGTGGCACGCACGCCCCGTCCGGTCAGGGCCTCGAAGTTATCGACGTCCGGCACGTCGAGCCCGCGGTCTTCCGCCTCCCGAAGAATCCCCGCTGCAATCGGATGCTCGCTGTGCTGCTCTACGGCCGCCGCGACACGGACCAGTTCGTCCTCCGTCGCCTGGAAGGGGAGCACGTCGCTAACCCCGAAGCGCCCCTCCGTAAGCGTACCCGTCTTGTCGAACACAACGGTGTCGAGGGTACGGGCCTGCTCAAAGGCGGCGCGGTCACGGATGAGAAGTCCGCGCTGCGCGCCCAGTCCGGTGCTCACCGAGACGACGAGCGGGATGGCGAGGCCGAGGGCGTGCGGACACGTGATCACCATAACGGTCACCGCCCGCTCCAGGCTAAAGACAAAAGTCTGGCCCAACCCGAGGTACCAGGTTCCAAACGTGAGGGCCCCGGCAGTGAGGGCGATAAGGGTGAGCCAGTAGGCCGCCCGGTCGGCCAGGTTCTGCGTGCGGCTCCGCGATGCCTGGGCCTCGCGGACGAGCCCGATCACCTGGTTCAGGTAGCTGCTCGCACCAGTCTTCTCGACCGCCACCACGAGCGACCCGGAGCCGTTGACCGACCCTGCGATCACTTCGTCGCCGTCCCTCTTCTTCACGGGCACACTCTCACCAGTGAGCATGCTTTCGTTGACGCTGGAGGTGCCGTCGACGACGGTGCCGTCGGCCGGGATTTTCTCGCCGGACTTCACGCGTACCCGGTCGCCCGGGGTTAGATCGGCGATGGGCACTTCCTCAGTGCCGCCATTGACCGCGAGGCGGTGGGCCGTGCTCGGCAAGAGACGCGCCAGTTCCTCCAGGGCCCGGCCTGCCCCCATCACCGACCGCATCTCAATCCAGTGGCCCACTAGCATCAGGTCGATGAGCGTGGCGGTTTCCCAGAAAAACATCTGTCCGGGCACGCCAAGGGCCACCGCCGTGCTGTAGACGTACGCCACTGTAATCGCGAACGCAACGAGGGTCATCATACCCGGTGTCCGCCCGCGCAGTTCGTCGACCAATCCCGCTAAGAAGGGCCAGCCACCATAGCTGTAGACGAACGTCGACAGTCCGAGCAGTACCACTGTGTCCCCCGCAAAGCCGAGGGCGCCGCCCACCCCCAGCCACTGCTGGATCATAGGGCTGAGGGCGAGAATCGGGAGCGTCGCTGCCAGACTTACGAAGAAGCGGCGGCGGAAGTCTTCCACCATTGCGGCATGGTGGTCGTGCCCTCCATCGTGCCCATGATGATCGGGGTGCGGATGCCCCTCGTCCACGCTCCTGGAAGGGTCCTCCGCAGCTGACTCTGATCGGGACGTCGTCGAGCGATTCATGACGATCTACCAGTCGGCACCACTGAAGAGTGAGCGCAATACGTGACTCTATCGTTAAACGGACTGAGGACGCACGGCCTCCACGACCATCATCCCCCACAGTCCGTCAAACCGATACCGGAAAGCGTAGCGGGAGTGCAGCGACGTCGTCGCGATGAGTTCGCGCATCTCGTCGAGCGTGTAGCATGTCTGGTACGCCGGGTCGACCCGCTTCAGTACGGCGTCCATGACCCGGCATGTCCAGAAGTCGCGGCACCAGTCCAGCAGCACGAGACGCCCCCCCGGTCGAAGAACCCGAGTGGCTTCTGCCAGCACGGATTCTGGGTGCGTAAAATAGTGGAACGTGTTGGCACAGACCACCACGTCGAAGGAGGCGTCCGCAAATCTCAGGTCATGCACGTCTGCCTGTTCGAACTGGACACTGGGATGCCCGGCGAGCTTGACCCGTGCCCGCTCCACCATCGACGGAGCGAGATCGATCCCGGTGAGATGCACCCGCGGTTCCTCCTCCAGAATGCGTCGCTCGAGTTCACCGGTACCACAGGCAAGATCGAGGCCCCTCTCCCCTGCTTGCACATCGGCGGCCCGCTGAAGGACGGGGAGCGTCTGGTTGACGTAGCGGGCCCAGAACCAATCGTAGACTCGCGCCCAAGCATCGTACTGCTCGACGACTGATGGATCTTGTTGGACCGATTCGACGGAATGGTCAGTCATGAACGAGCAAGGGAGTGGAAAGAGAGGAGCACACCGAGACGAACCCCGACGGTGCGGAGCACGAGAGCCGTCCCCGTGCCAACGGACCACCGACAATCACATTCCCCCACGCCGTCCCCTGTGCCAGCCCCGCCCTCCCATGGGACAGGGCCTCGCCCCGCCGCCCCGCATCGACCGCATCAGTCGCATCACGTCTAACATAGGCATGTGGGCCATTGTCAAACGCACGAGGTGCCGGGGCGGGAGGCCGTCGACCATCCCGCGCTGCTCCGCGGTGAGTACCTGTCGCATTTGCTGAGCCGTTTCGTACATCGACGCCCGGTGGTTGGCTCGAAGGGCCGCCATCATGCGCATGTGTTCGCGAACGGTTTCCGCAGACGGGTGCTCGTCTGCGTCGAAAAGACGCGAGAGCTCGCCGCGGCGGTCCTGCATCTCGTCCCGATGGCTGCGCTGCTGCGCCATCGACGCGCTTCTGAGCTGCCTGATCCGATGGAGTTGTTCATCGGAGAGGTTAAGTGTGTCAGCGAGGGCAGGCAAGAGGAAGCCCGTCATGGTCGCGCGGTGCAGGGGACGCCTTGCCACCCGACGCTGCATCATCTGTATCATTCCCCCCTCCATCATGCGACCCTGCATCATTCGCATGCCGGGTCCCCTTATGCTATCGGCCATTGTTCTTCGACCCGGCGGGCCGCCTTGTCCCCACGCCGATCCGGGAACCCACAAACCTAGGACAACGAGTATCGAGAGAATGACGGCGAAGCGGTGCATGGCTCAGAGAGAGTGAGGAAGAGAAGATCAGCGAGGCCCTGGGAACGGCGCGGGGAGGCCCCATGCCGCTCCCGGTTTTGCAGCAGAGCGTAACCTACGAGGACCGTAGGCACCCGGCATACGGTCCTCTGATCAATGCTCGTTCGGTAAATCTCGCAATCGGACATAGTCCGTAGACCCACAGCGAACGTTTCCGTGGGGCAGGAGGACCCCTCTCCCCTCAGCGCCAGAGCCGGACCCCGAACACGAAGGCGCCGCTACTCGCGTGTTCACCGGCAAGGTCGGCCGTTTCGCCGAACGTCCAGTGGTGGTCATAACCGACGTACGGGGCAAACTTCCGGTGGAACTCGTACCGTAGCCGAAATCCCAAGCCGAGGTCGTTAAGCCCCGACCCGACGCCCCACTCTGGAACGTCCTGCAGGGCGGCACTCGTCTCCAACTCCGACTCCAGCTTGAGCCGTTGCGTGAAGAGGACGTGGTAGGACGCCGCAAATCCCGCGGAGACTTCCCCCTCCTGGCTCACGTACAGGGTGGGCTCCACCTCAAACTGGTACGGGGCCAGTCCCTGAAGCCCCACCGCGAGATGAGCGCGGGTCTTGCCGCCCGCGCCCCACGCCCGGTCCACGCGTACACCGGCCACCGCATCGAAGAAGGGACTAATGAGGCGACCATAGAGAGCTTCAAGCTCCATTTCCCCTTCCCGATGAACGGTCGACTGCTCCCCCTCTGCCCGGAGCCAGGCCCGGTTGACGTCGCCCCCGATCCAGCTGGTGGCCTCCAGGCCAATCGGGCGGCCGTCCGGCTCGGGAACGTATTCGAGCTTGTGGAAGAGGACGAAGGTGCGGAGCTTGTCGTCCATGGTCTGGGCCTGGGCGGGGGGTGCCGCGGCTCCGACCACGAGCGTGGCCACCAGAAGAAGTCCGAGGGTGTACTGAATGAAACGCAACATCACAAATGGGACGGGTTCAAGGTGTGTAGGAGCGACGATGGGGACGAGCTAAGCCATCTGATCGTAATAGAACTCCTCGTCGCTCTCGGGCGCCGGTTCGACGTAGAAGACCCGAGCCATGCCCGCGTCCATGTGGTACAAGATGTGACAGTGGAAAAACCAGGGGCCTTTCTCGTGGCCGTCGATCAGAAGGGACACCCGCTCGGCGGGCTTCACGGTGATCGTGTCGATAAGCGGTGCCCGCTCGCCGTGTCCGTTCTCCAACTCCATGAACTGCCCGTGGAGGTGCATCGGGTGGTTCATCATGGTGTCGTTCACCATCGTGAGCCGCACGCGTTCGTTGTGCTCAATGCGGATGGGACCGGCGTCGGAGAACTCCACGCCGTTGATGCCCCACATGAAACGCTCCATGTTGCCCGTGAGGTGCATCTCAATCTCCCGGTCGGGTGCCCGAAACTCATCCTTCTCGTCCGCCGCCTTGAGCTGGTCGTAGGTGAGCACGCGCCACCCGTCGTTCCCCAGCCCGATGCCCGGTTCGTGCAGGCGTGATTTCGTCATCATGGGCAGTCCGGCCTCGGCGGGACCGTGGTCGTCGTCCGGGTCGTGCATCACCGGTGCGGGGAGTGTGCCGGGCGGGCGCAGACCGCCTGCGTCTCTGTCGTTCATCTCCCCCTCCATGTCTTCCGACATGTCGCCGTGGCCCATGTCCCCGTGGTCCATCTCGCCCATGTCCTCCATATTACCGTGCTCCATCCCCCCCATATCCCCGTCGCCCATCCCGCCCATTCCCATCGCATCCATCGTGAGCGTGGGGCGCTCGCGCTGTTCGGGGACGGGACCTTCCATGCCCTCGCGCGGGGCGAGTGTGCCTCGGGCGTAGCTACTCCGGTCGAGGGACTCGGCGAACACCGTGTATGCGCGGTCCTCCGTCGGCTCCACGATGACGTCGTACCTCTCGGCGGTCCCGATGCGGAACTCGTCAGAGGTCACCGGCTCCACGTTCTGCCCGCTCACCTGGACCACGTCCATCTCCAGGCCCGGCACGCGGACGTCGAAAATAGAGGCCGCGCTGGCGTTGATGACCCGCAGCCGGACCCGCTCCCCGGGATTGAAGAGACCGGTCCAGTTTGACTCCGGTGCCTGGCCGTTCATGAGATAGGTATAAGTGGGCGCCCGGACAGCCGACAGATCGGTGGCACTCATCCGCATCCGGTCCCACTGGAGGCGATTCTTGAGGGTGCTAAAGAAGCCCTCCTCCGCCACGTCCGACCAGAACTCGCCCACGGTTTGCTGCTGGAAGTTGTAGTAGTGCTCCCCCTTCTTCAGATTCGCCAGAATGTCGTGGGGATCCTCGAAGGTCCAGTCCGACAGGACGACCACGTGCTCGCGATCGTAGTCCTGCGGCTCCTCGCCGGCGGGATCGATCACGAGCGGCCCGTAGTGCCCGAGTTGCTCCTGGAGGCCGGAGTGGCTGTGGTACCAGTAGGTGCCGTACTGACGTACCTCGAAGGGCCCCGCCTCGAACGTCTCGCCGGGAGCCACGGCGGGGTAGTTCACCTTCGGCACCCCGTCAAACTGGTTCGGCAGCAACAATCCATGCCAGTGGATGGAGGTCTCTTCGTCCAGCTTGTTGTGGTAGCGCAGTACGACCTCTTCGCCCTCTTGCAGGCGAATGAGCGGCCCCGGCACAGTGCCGTTCATCGTGATGGCGGTGGCGCGCTCACCAGCAACCTCGTAGGGGGTCCGATCAATGGTGATGTCGTATTCGACGCGACCACCGACGCGGCGGGTCGGCGTCAAGGCCGCCAATCCACTGCTCTTGGTTTCACCCGCGGCGTGGGCCCAGCCGGGCAGAAGGGTGTGTGCCCCCATTACCGCGGCGAAGGCCCCGGTACTGCGCAAGAAGTCGCGGCGCGAGATGGGGATCGATGCATTCGGGCTGGATCTGTTTGGATTGGATACAGGAATAGCGTCGTCGGTTGGCATGGGGCAAAAGCAGGGATGAGTGAACAGTCAGAGACAGATGGGGCACGACCGGCCCCGACGTAGGATCGCACCGTTCGCGGATTCCTAGCGGCGACTGTTGGAGGCAAGCTGGTCGAGTGGCCACCGCTGAGAGCGTCGGCGGCGCGGCTGCCTCCACCCTACTCACTCAAGCCACACCCCGACGTGGGTATGAAGACGACAAACCCGCTGAATCGCGGGTTCTGTAGACGATGCTGACGACGTGGCCCCCCCCAGGTGCGCTTCCGCGGAGCGGGGCAGCTGGACTCCACTGCCGGTCGTCGACGGATCGACCGACGGACCCTGTTCCGTGCGCGCCTCCTGGCTAGCATGATGTGTAAGGCAAACGGCCGACGCCGCGCCCATTTCCCCATCGCAGTGCTGCCCCGGCTCAGACCCGCCACAGTGCTCCGGGGCCATCGGGCCCGAAGGGATACATGTGGCGTGGGCCATGGGCAGGCCCCATCCCAGCACAAACAACAGGGCCACGAAGACCGTGGTGCGCTGGAATGTGCGGGTGGCGTCGGTCACGTGGGAACGCTCGTTTCTTTCGGGATTGTGGGACTAGGCGGGCACTCTCAAAACGGGCGGTGGCGGCTCCTAGCGAAGCCTCCTGGTCCATTAGTTTCCGGCGGAGGCCGTGACAGTAAGCGTTCCCTCCATGCCCATTTCGTAGTGCATCTGCTCACCAGTCGTCTCGAAGCACGCAATGGTGTACGTACCGGCCTTCGAGGCGGGCAGGGTGAAGGTCATCGATCCGCTGCCGCCCGGCGACAGTTCAAACTCGTTTTCGTGGTGCTCTTCTTCCTCTCCGTGCTCCTCCTCTTCGTCGTGCCCTTCAGTCTGTTTGTTCTTCTCGATCGACACGCCGCGGAAGAGGTTTTGCTCAAACCCATCGCCGTTGGTTGTGACCGTGTCCCCAACGACAAAATAATGCTCCACGGTGCCGGTATTTGTAAACTGAAGGGTAACCTCTTGCCCTGCCGGAATGGTGATATCGGTGGGCTCGTAGGCGAAATCCTTCATCGTGACCTCAACGGTGTCCGCCGCCATCGAGGTCGTCTCACGCGCTTCCGTAGCGTTTGACGGTTGCCTTTCACCGCCCCCACAGGCAATCGTCCCAGCGGCCAGTCCGGCCAGTAGAAGGGCACCCGGGAATCGGCGGAGGAAGAGAGCAAAAGGGAGTTGACACATCGGTGACAGGGAGTCCAAAATGATCAAGGATTTGCACTGAAGGACTGTTACGCACCGGGCTCGAGGAACTCTGTTTCCGAACCCGGTGGATGGCAGACGGCGGCTCGTGCAGCGTCGTGCACGTCGCCGCGCTCACTGCTTTCCCACGGTCGCCGCCCCCGTCGGACTACGCCGCGGCCGGGGTAAATGCCTCCGCGACGGACGTGTCGTCCTCCACGATTCTCTCCAGCTGACGCAGGCGCAAGGCATTCCCGACCACGAAGAGGTCGGAGAGCACCATCGCCAGGGCCGCAAGGGCAGGCGACAGCAACAATCCGAACGCCGGGTAGAGGACGCCGGCCGCCACCGGAATGAGGAGCACGTTGTAGGCGAACGCCCAGAACAGATTCTGCTTGATGTTGCGGAGCGTGGCCTTCGACAGGTGTACCGCGTTCGGGACGCCGCGGAGGTCGCCGGCCATCAGCACGATGTCGCCGCTCTCGATGGCCACGTCGGTGCCTGTGCCGATGGCGATCCCCACGTCGGCCTGGGCGAGGGCGGGCGCATCGTTGATGCCGTCGCCCACGAACGCGACCGTCTGTTCCTGTGCCTGGAACGCCTTGATGGCCGCGGCCTTGTCTTCAGGCAGCACTTCGGCCTGCACCCGGTCGATGCCGAGCTCGCGGGCGATAGCGTGCGCCGTTCGCTCGTCGTCCCCCGTAATCATGGCAACCTCGATGCCCAATTCATGCAGGGCGTCTAGCGCGGCGGGCGTCGAGTCCTTAATCGGATCGGCCACCGCCACCACGGCGGCGAGCGTGCCATCGACCGCCACGTAAAGCGGCGTCTTAGCGGCGTCGGCCAGTTCATTGGCGGTCGCCTCCTGCCCCTCCAGCGACACGTCGAGCCGGTCCATAAGGCGCGCAGCACCAATCGCCACGCTACGTCCGTCGACCGTAGCCCGCACGCCGTGACCTGGAATGGCGTCGAAGTCGGTCGCATCCGACCAGTCGAGTCCTCGGTCCTCGGCGCGTGCCACGAGCGCGTCGCCAATCGGGTGCTCCGATTGGGATTCCACACTGGCAATCCAGCGCAGCAGATCGTCTTCGTCGAAATCGTTCTGCGACAGGAAATCAGTCACCTCGGGCCGTCCCTTTGTAAGGGTGCCCGTTTTGTCGAACGCCACGAGGTCGGCGGTATGGAGCGCCTGCAGGGCCTCGCCCTCGCGGACGTACACGCCAAGTTCGGCGGCACGACCGGTGCCCACCATCACCGAAATTGGTGTGGCAATGCCCATGGCGCAGGGACAAGCGATGATGAGGACCGAAACCGCCGTCACCAGCGCGAACGTGAGCACGGGATCGGGGCCGAACGCCATCCAAATCCCAAAAGTGAGTGTCGCCGTCACCAAGACGAAGGGCACAAACACCTTCACCACGCGGTCGGCGAGGGACTGGATGGGCGGGGCCGAGCCCTGCGCCTCCTCTACCATCTCCACGATCTGGGAGAGCACGGTTTCCTCCCCCACGCGGGTGGCGCGGAAGGTGAAGCTGCCCGTTTTGTTGATTGTGCCACCCACAACCTCATCGCCCTCGTCCTTGCTTACGGGATCGGGCTCGCCAGTCACCATCGACTCGTCGACGTACGAGGAGCCGCTCGTGACCTCACCGTCGACCGGCACCTTTTCGCCGGGCCGTACGCGGATCACATCGCCGGGCACCACGTCGCGCACATCAATCTCCTGCTCGTGCCCCTCCCGCACGACGCGGGCGGTGGTGGCCTGTAGGTTCAGAAGCGACCGGATGGCGTCGCTCGCGCGCCCCTTCGCCAGCGCCTCCATGTAGTTGCCGGCCAGAATAAGGGTGACGATGGTCGCGGCGGCCTCGTAGTAGACGTGCGCCGTGCCCGAGGGCAACACACTCGGTAGGAATGTGGCCACCACTGAGTAGCCATAGGCGGCCGACGTCCCGATCATGACGAGCGTATTCATATCCGGGCTCCCGTTCTTGAGGGCAGGCCAGCCGTGCTTGTAGAAGTAGAGCCCCGGCCCGAACTGTACGACACTCGTGAGTGCGAATAGCACGTAGTAGAGCGTCTGCGTGGAGACCTGCTCGGTGATCCAGGCCTCCATCGCCGGAACGTGCATGAAGCCCATCTCCAACACGAACACAGGCAGGGCAAACGCGAGCGCCCAGTAGAACCGACGCTTCATGGACTGCTGTTCTTCGTCCCGCGCCTGCCTCTCTACATCCGAACGATCATCGTCCCCCTCGGCGTCAACGACATCGTAGCCCGCAGCACGAATGACCGCGGCAAGATCGGCCGACTGTACCATGCCAGGGACGTACCGCACCGTGGCGCGGTCGGTCGCGAGATTAACAGTGGCGTCCACTACCCCGTCGACCGATTCCAGAGCCGCCGCCACCGTCGAGACACACGAGGCACAGCTCATCCCTTGCACTGTCAAGGTGGCCTCCGCCGTGCGTACCTTGTAGCCACTATCTGCCACGGCCTGCACCAACGCCTGCGCCGGAACCTCGGCCTCGTCCTCAATTGCAATCTCGGCACGCTCAGTGGCGAAGTTGACGCTCGCCTCGGCGACCCCCTCTACGCGGGACAGCGTTCCCTCCACGCTCTTCGCACAGGATGCACACGACATGCCCTCAATGGGCAAAGAGACGCGGCGCATTCCCGTTGATGATTGGGTCGTCTCAGACGGGTCGGAGGGAGGAGCAGCACAAGACTGCTCGTCGGCGGAGGGCGGACGTGGCGCCTGCACCGCTTGCTCGGAGGAGACACCGTCCGCCTCAAGAGATCGCGTCATGGACCGTCGCTGGGTTGTAAAGTGGGGATCGGCGAGGATTGAGTCTTTCTAGATAGGGTACCCCCCTATACCAAGACCCGAGCGATCCGTTTCATCTGTTCAAAGCCGAGCGGAGGAGCCCCGATGGGGACTCCTGCCAAGAACGCGTACAGCCCGGAACCCCGCTGCCGGAGCGTCAATAGAGGCAGAGCGCGAGTGGATGCGTCCCAATCTTTCGGGGCCCAGGCGGCACAGGCCGCCCCGTCTCTCTTCTCATATCCTCAGGTTCACAGTTAATCTCCATGATTGAAGTCACCATCTTCAACGCGCAAGAGCTTGCCCGTCGCCAGATGGGGGCTCGCGCAGCGCAGGCCGCGCAGGCCGGGGCCGATATTGAGTCGGCGGTCCGCAACCAAATGGCCGACCACCTGGAGAAAGGGTTCCGGAGCCGTGGCATCAAGGCTCATGTCGACACGAAGGGTGCCCGCAAGCTCGAGATCACGATCGAGGACGCCACCGAGGCCGCCTGGCAGCAAGGCTACATCGCATGGCTGGTGGCCAAGGTGTTGCCCAGCACCGTGGAGCAAAACTTGGCCCCAGAGGTCCGAGATCGACTCGACGAGCAAGGAATCGATGCGGAGGTGGAGGTGAAATAGCCTTCCCCTACCCGATTTTCAGTCCCCACCGTCCCTTCTCCCCTACCCCAACGATTGGTCCGTGTCGGTCCTCTCCCCTTCCTGCCCCGATCTCTCCGAGCGCCTGGAGGCGGACGAGTGGATGGACGACTTTTCGATCACCGACGCACGACTTACCGCTGCACTTCAGGACCTTCGCCGGATCAACCGCTTCCTCGGCGGCTACGCGGCGACCAATGCCATCCTCGACCCGCTCTTTCGTCGGCGCGATCATTTGCGGCTCCTGGATGTGGGGTGCGGAGGGGGCGATTACCTTGCACACCTCGTCCGTCGGGGCACACGGTTGGGATGTAGCGTGGACCTTATCGGCATTGATGCCAACCCTGTCACCGTCGGACACGCCCGAGCCTACCTGGACACCCAGCTTACCCCATCGCTCCGCCCTCACACCCGCGTAGAGGTGGGGGATGCCCTGGCGCTTTCGTGGGCCGACGACGCCGTCGACATCGTCCACGCCGGGCTCTTCCTACACCATTTTCACGGCGACTCGGCCGTGGCTCTCTTGACCGAGATGCAACGTGTGGCCCGGATCGGTCTTCTCGTGAACGACCTGCACCGACACGTTATGGCGTACACCGGCATCTGGCTTCTGAGCCGGGCCTTACGACTCGCCCCCATGGTGCAACACGACGCCCCGGTCTCCGTCCGGCGCGGCTTTGCGCGGGACGAACTTGAGACCCTGGCCCGGCGTGCGCATCTGCCGCACCCATCGGTTCGGTGGCACTGGGCGTTCCGGTGGACTCTTTCTACCCTCCCAGAGACAGAGACGTAACGTGCGACGGCGAACGTTCCGCCTACATTGCAGTGCGACTGTCCCCAGTGCAATTGAGTAGCTCAAGGCCTTCGCACGCAGAGCACCCGGTGCCCCTTCCTCGTGACCCCCCCTCCGGTTCGATGACCTACGATGCACTAATCATTGGTGGTGGCCTCGCGGGCTGCAGCACAGCTATACAGCTGGCCCGTCGCGGTCACCAGGTGCTGCTGGCGGAGCAGTCTACTTACCCGCGGCACAAGCTCTGTGGGGAGTTCCTCTCACCCGAGGCGCAGTCTTCATTCCGTCGTCTCGGGGTACTGGACGCGGTAACCGAGACCGGGGCCCGCCCGATCGACCAGGCTCGTATTACGGCCCCGAACGGCACCAGCACCGAGCATGCCCTCCCCGACGCTGCGCTGGGACTGAGCCGCTACGAACTCGACCGTCTCCTCTTCCAGCACGCCTGCGACGCGGGGGCCGAGGGACGCACGGGGACCCGAGTCACAAGTGTTCAAGGCACCCTCAGTGACGGATTTACGGCCATGGTGGACGGCGAAGCTGTGGACGCCCGCCTCGTCTTGGGCGCGTACGGCCGGCGCAGCCGCCTCGACCGCACCCTGGAGCGGCCCTTTCTGGACCAACACACCCCGTACGTCGGCTTTAAAGCGCACTACGCCGGTCCGGCGGCTGCGGCCCTGGACGCCACCATCGAGTTGCACAGCGCCCCGGGCGGCTACTGTGGCCTCTCTCCCGTCGAGAACGACCGGATCAATGTGTGCTGGATTGGGCACGTCGACGCGCTTCAGGAGAGTGGCGGAACTCCCGCGGGAATGCTCGACGAGTCCTTGCGCACGAATCCCGCCCTGAACGAGCGCTTGGAGGGCCTTACGCGGGTCAGCGACCAGTTTGAGGCCGTGAGCCAGGTCCCGCTGATGCCCAAATCGCGATTTGCGGGAGGGGTCTGCATGATTGGCGATGCGGCCGGCATGATTGCACCGCTTTGTGGGGACGGCATGGCCATGGCCCTGCGGACTGCCGATCTCGTGAGTCCGCTGGCCTCCGACTTTCTGGAGGGACGCCGCTCTACGTCCGCGTTTCGCGCCGCCTACCGCGGCGAATGGTCGAGCACGTTCGGGCGCCGAATGTGGTTGGGGCGCTGGGTGCACGCTGCAGCCTTTCGTACGGGCGCAGCACGACTTCTCGTCCAGAGTTGTCGCCTTCTCCCCCCACTCGCACAATGGCTAATCCGAAACACACGGGGCCACGCTACCGTGCCGCCGCCCGCCGCAGGCGATCGTTGAGCGCCCGCCCGAGCCCTGCGGACGGAACCGTCTGTGCGAAAATGACCTCGATCCCGGCGTCGTCGCAGGCGCGGAACAGATAGAAGAGATCGTGGGCGTAGGCCACGAGGTCGGCCTCCACGTACACCGCCCCGAACGCATCCGGCGTGGACGGTGCATCGAGCCCAATGTATGCATGGCCAGCCCCAGGCATGGCATCGGCAGGAGCGTCTACGAGCCGCACCTCCGCTGCAGGCGCGTAGTGCCGGTGTCGAGTCCCCGGACTCCGCGGCGTGTCCGCCTGATCGGCAACCGGGACCTGCACCGTGTCCACCGCTGCGCGCAGATCCTCTACCGAGATGGCCCCGGGGCGCAACACCTCGATTGGGGAGACCGTGCAGTCCACCACGGTCGACTCCACCCCAGCCTCCGTACGTCCGCCCTTCAGAATGCAGTCGATGCGGCCCCCAAGATCGGCCTCCACCGCCTCCCAGTTGGTCGGGCTGGGCCGACCGGAACGATTGGCCGAGGGCGCGGGCACGGGCGTATCACAGGCCTTGAGGAACCGCCGCGTGAGGACGAGCCGGGGCATCCGCACACCCACGGTATCGAGCCCCGCGGTAACAATCCCGGGAAGGTCAGGGTGCTTGGGGAGGATAAGTGTCAGCGGGCCCGGCCAAAACTGCTCCAACAGACGCTCGGCCACAGGGGGGAGCCTGGCTGCCACCAACTCGATCTGTGCTCGGGCGTGGAGATGGACGATCAACGGGTTGTCCGCGGGACGTGCCTTTGCCTCAAAAATCCGCCGGACTGCCGTAGGCTGGAAGGCATCCGCCCCTAGCCCATACACAGTTTCAGTGGGGAAGGCCACCAGTCCTCCTTTGCGGAGGGTGACCGCAGCTTCACCAGGAGATTTCGTCAGCGTTGTCGTCACCACAGTACGCAGTGCGAATCGTAGACGACGGCGGAGCCGCCTCGGGCCTGGAACCTCCATGCCCGAGGTTGGCTTTCCTCCTCATGGCTACTCTGAGTCGACATCTTTACTTTTTGGCGCTTCATCGTTTCCGCCCATGGCCTCTACGGACCCCTCACTCGACACCCGGTCGGCGAACCAACTGTCGTCGGTCGAGCGTCTGCCTACCCCCACTGAATTCACCGAGACCCTGATGGAGGCGTCGCGGCGGGTACTTCAACGCCGCTTCCGAGTCGTCCTCCTGATTCGAGACGCCTACGCTCACCTTGAAGCCAATGCCAGTGCCCTGACGGCCGTCTGGGACGACGTGCGTGCTGCCCTGCGTCTCCTCGTGGCCTGGACTCAGCGATCGTACCGTCAGGTGTCTGGGGCCTCCCTCGCACTCTTGGTGGCGGCCCTCCTCTACTTCGTGACCCCCCTCGACGTCATCCCCGACACCCTGGGCGCCATCGGATTCGTCGACGACGTGGCGATCATCGAGACGGCCGTTAATGCGGTGCGGGCCGAACTGAATCAGTTTCGGGACTGGGAGGAAACCCAGGCCCTCTCGTCGTAGCGCGCAGCCGCCTTCTCCCCCCATGCTTTCTTACATGCTTCTAGGGCTCGTTGCAGGCCTGCTCACTGGAGTCTTGATCGCCTGGTATCGGAGCCGCCACTGAGGGCGCCCTACGGCACGATCTGCTCGCCGTTTTCATCTTCTAGGATGAGCGCGTCGACCGGACAGATGGCAGCCGCTTCTTCGAGACGGCCCTCTTCGATGTCCGGCGTCTGGTCTTGAAAGTCGACGATGTTGTCTTCTTTGATCACAAAAACCTCAGGGGCAATGTTGGTGCAGTTTCCGGACCCGATGCAGAGAGTCCGGTCAATCCGCATTGTCATGCCGCTGATCTCGCGTTCGCGCGTGCCGTCCATGCTATAGTAGGAGCTATGGGTGAATGAATGCTGCAACTAAAGACAGGGGCCAGTGCCACGAGCCGAGTATCAATGCGTTCCCACTGAAGGCCGTCCATCGCTGGTTCGGACCGCCCTCCACTGGCCTGCCCCTTCGTCTCAGAAAGGCATGAAGGACCTCGACTTTGCAGGACTCCGATTGCCGCAGCAACCCAGCACTCGAATCCTAGCGGCGCACGCGGAGGCGGAGGCCTGTGGGTCGCAGATGCTCAAGAAGACTCCGCGTCACGGTTTTCTGAGGCAGCCGCGGTGGGTTCCGGAGCCTCCTCCTCGTCCAGTCCCAGAGTTTCGTCGAGCAGGGTGCCTGCAATCTCAATGAAGTCCTGCTCGGTAATAATTCCCACGAGTCGGTCTTCGCGGACGACCGGTAGCGCCCCGATCTCGTGCTCGCGCATGAGCTCCACCGCTTCGAGGGTGGGACGGTCCGGTGATACCGAAATGGGCTCTTCCACCATGATGTCCCCCACAGGAACCCCTCCTTCTGGACGCTCCGTGCGCTCGGCCATGTGACGCAGTAGGGTCCGGTGGCTCACGAGGCCCACGAGACGATGCTGTTCGTCCTCCACCAGGACGTGGCGAATCTTTTGCCAATCCATGAGCCGTGCCACAAATTCGATTGATTCCTCCTCGTGGACCGTGAAGAGGTCGGTCGTCATGTAGTCCTCGACGTTGGTGTCTTTCATCCCCGTCGGGGTGTACCCCTCTTCCAGAGTCGCCAGGGACCACTCGTGCACCGGATTGCCCGACTTCTGGCGCTCCACCATGGCCCGCGTGAGGGCCCCGAGACGCTCGGCACGTGACCCCACATTTTCCATACGGTCGAGGGAGTCGAGTTGCCACTGCGCACCGGTCTGTTGAGTCTCGACTCGTTTCTGAATGATGCCGAGGTATCGATCAATGTCCGACGGGTCGATGTCGGAGGTCTGAAGGCCTTTCTCAGCGAGCGGAACGAGCGTGTCCAGGATGAGCTCGTGGGCCGGCCGGTTGGACCCGTCCAGCCACTTGAACTGGGAAGCAAGGCCGTTGCGGGCGGCCGCATTGAAGTTGTAGCGCGCTTCGTAGAATTTGATGTGCTCGGACACGTCCCGGTACTCTCGCGCAAGCCCGGCCACGAGGCCGTACCAGAAGGCCGCGTTCGCGATCTCATCGATGACAGTGGGCCCGGAGGGCAGCACCCGATTCTCAATGCGGAGGTGTGGCTTGCCGTCCGTGATGCCGTAGCAGGCCCGGTTCCAGCGGTACACAGTGCCGTTGTGGAGTTGAAGGGCCATCAGATTGGGCACGCCTCCTTCCTCCAACGTCTTGAGGGGGTCCTCTCCCAACTCTGTTGTCAAGAGGACGCGGAACCGCGAGATGTCTTCCTTGAAAATCTCCATCACCGACTCGTCCACCCAGTCGGTGCCAAAGTGAACCCGGGGACTCATCTCGCGAAGGTACAGGTTGCTCGACCGGGTATCCACCGCTTGTTGGAACAGCGCGATGCGGGTTTCGCGCCACAGCCGTTTTCCAAAGAGCAAGGGGGAGTTTGTTGCGGCCGCGAGGCACGGGGCCGCCACCACCTGCGCAATGTTGTAGTACCGCGGGAACTCCTCAGGGGACACCTGAAAGTGGGTCTGAAAGCTCGTATTGCACCCCTCCAGCATGATGGAGTCGTGCTTCACGAACAGCTCGTCGATGCCACGAATCTGATACTGCCCCGCCCCGCCTCGTAGGCGTGAGATGGCGTCATTGAGGGCGTAGTACCGGGGTCGAGGCGTCATGTAGTCGAGCGCGAAGTCCGACAGGTGGGCCGTGGGCAAAATGCCCGTCATAGCAATCTCACTGTCCACCTGTCGGGTCAGCCCACGCACTTTCTCGATGAGGTCCGCGGTGGAGGTCTCCATCTGGGTGAAACAGTCATCCCCGTACTGGAGGGGATCCATGTTGAACTCCACATTGAACTTCGTGAGCTCCGTTACAATGCGGTCGTCCGTATTCCGCTCCAGCACCTCCTCGATGACCGGCGCCGGCTCGCCCCGCTCGTCGACCATGAACAATTCCTGCTCGGCCCCAATGCGCCGAACGCCGCTCTCAAACATATCCTCATGGAGCATCAGCTCCATGGCGCGAACGTCACGCATCAGGTGATTCGTAAATTCGCGGAGCACCGAGGGCTCAGCGTCCCGCCGTACATTGTGTTCGCCCATTGAATGCAAGTCGTTATTTAGGAACAGTGGCGTGCGTGGCCCCCACGACCGTGCGCGGGAACAGTGTAGTGCATCGGACACTGGAAGCAAGGTAGAAACGGTTCGCCAACATTATCAAATTGGGATGAACCATGCCGGTACCAGACTCGTCCAACGATGTGTATCAGATGCGCGTTTGAGAATCGAAATGCCAACTTCGATCGAGACGATTGTACGCACCACTGCCTGTCAGATGGGTTCTCGCTCCGCCGTAGCCCTTGCCATCATCTGGTCCAGTTTCGTCCTCTTCGGAGGGGTGGTCCCGTACAGCAGCCTCCTGGACAGGTCCGCAAAGGCTTCCCCACAGCCCGATCCGGACACGAGCCAAGCGGTGTCCCCCACCGCGCAGAAATACCTAATTAAGGGGGTCACTGAGGCGCAATTAAACGACCAACGAGAGGCCATTCGGTACTTCGAGACCGCGCTCAGCGAGGCCCCTCAAAATCCTGCGCTCCTGCAAGCCTTGGCCGACGCCCACGCAGCCCGGGGCGAAACGGCCACCGCCCTATTCTACGGCCGCAAGGCCCGCACTCACGGCAGTCATCGGCCCTACTACCACCGGCGCCTCGCCGAGCTGCAACGAAAGGCCGGCGAGCGAGAAAACGCGCTCCGGACGTACCAGAAGATGCGGACTCGTTTTCCGGACTACACCCCGACGTACCGTGCCCTTGCAGCCCTCCAGTCCAACCTGGGACGTCCCCATGCAGCGATTGCTACTTATAAGTCGTTGCTTAACAGTCGATCTTCTCTTCCGACGTCCGTCTACCAGCGACTCCTCGCATTGTATCAACAGGTTGAGGACCAGTCAGGAACCGAGCAAATGCTCCGTGTGCTTCTGGAGCGTCGCCCCGCCAACCGCCACTACCGCCGCCAACTGGGAATGCTCTACGCAGAGACCGATAGCCCGACCCAGGCCCTGGACCTGCTCGCCCCACTGGCCCGGCAACATCCCAACGATTCAACCCTGAGGGCTCGGGTGCGGCGGCTCGCGACACGTACCGGGCGCTCCGTGGAGACGCCTGAGCGCTCTCCCACCGCCGGCCTTAGGACCGCCCCCTCCCTCTCGACGAACCAACTCGTGCGTCGTGCCCGAATCCTCTACAACGACCCCGACACCTTAACCGCTCAGTCCGACACTACGCGACTTCACCGCGCCGAAACGCTGCTCCAAACCGCTGTTGATCGGACCCCGGAGGCCGTCGCTGCATGGTCCCTCCTGGCCCAAGTGCGGGGACGACTGGGCAACGCCCAAGCCGCAGGAGACGCCCTCAAGCGCTCACTGGACGTAAACCCCCGGGATGCTGGGCGTTGGGCCCGAGCAGCTTCGGCGTACCTGCAGTCCCGTCGCTACAACCGCGCGGTGACAATTGCTGAGGAAGGACTCCTTCTGTTTCCTGGACACGTCCCCCTTGCCCAAACCGCGGCGGTCGCTCGCCTCCACGCCGGACAACTACGGCAGGCCCGGAAGCATTTCCAGACGGCACTCAGTTTAGTGGACACGTCGACCCAGCCCACACGTGCAGCCATGCTCCATGCCGGACTGGGGCTCGCCCACACCAAACTCGACCGGCCCACCGACGCCGACGCAGCACTCCGGACGGCCCAATCCCTAGCCCCAGACCACCCAGTCGTGCTCCGCCGCCACGCATACAGCCTAGCCCTTCGCGGGATAGGGCTCGACCGGGCCCTCCGGAAGGCCCAGCGGGCCGTAGAGCACGCCCCCGAGTCGGCACTCGCGCTCGATGTGCTTGGGTGGATCCATCTTCAGCGGAACGCACTGGACACGGCCCGTCGAATTTTACAGGACGCCCTCGACGCAGCGCCGCCGTCCCCGCGAGCACTCAACCACTACGGAGACCTTGAGCGAGCACTGGGCAACGACCGGGCCGCACGTTCGTATTGGCAACGGGCTTTGGATCAGGCCCCAGACCGGACGTCGATTCAGAAAAAGCTCGACACGAGTTCTCCGTCGTAAGCGTTCCGGCTGTCGTTGCTCTCTCGTACGCCCCCCAACGTTCATCTTGTCTCTTCGTCCCCTTCCTTCCACGGCGCGTCTGCTTCTTCTCGCCCTCGGGACCACACTTCTGATTGTGAGCTGCAGTAGCTCTGCCCGCACCGCGTCGACCCCCGGACTGCCGAGCGGCTTTCCGGACCACTCCTCCACCCAGATTCGCAACTTCATTCTGACCGGCAGCGACAGTGTAGCGTCCTACAGTGCTAAGGCACGGATCACCGTCCAGTCCCCGAACCAGAACCGCACCTTCAACGCCGTTGTCCGCCACCGTCGGTCCGACTCGCTGTTCATGCGGTTCAGCCTCTTTGGAATCGAGGGCGGACGCCTGCTTCTCACCCGCGATAGTGTGTTTTTCTATGATACCCGGCGATCCGTCCTGCGTGTGGGGCCGGTCCAGGAGGTCCAGTCCATCTTCCCCGCGCCTGTCTCGTCGGAGGACTTCTTCCAAAATATGCTCGGGCTCATCGCCCCTAACCCGTCGACCCCATGGTCCGTGTCGGCGGACAGCAGCCTGTACTACTTTTCGGGGCCTTCCGACCAGACCCGCTACACAGTGGACCCGATGCGGTGGCGGGTCGTACGGTACGAAAAACGGGCCCAGAGGGGCAATGTCGTTGAGAAGCGCCTGTTTTCAAACTTTCGTTCCGTAGAAGGCCTACAACTCCCATCTCGTGTGATTTTCGAGCGGCCGAACTCGAACCTCCGAGCGATGGTGCGCTACCAAGAAATGACCCTCAACCCTACGGACCTCTCATTTGCGCTTGGCGTCCCGTCGCAGGTTCCGCGGCGACCCTTTGCCCAGGGACGTTAGCCCCCGACTTGTCTCTCCCCTCACGATTCAACGGTGTGGCATGTGGCGCCAGAGGCTGTTTGCTTCCGCTCCTACAGTTGTGCTCGGCAGCACGCTGCTCATGGTGGGTCTCACGTGGGCCTTCCTCGCCTCGTTTAGGGGACAGGCCCAGGACGTGCAGTCTCAGCGTGAGGCGACCCAGAATCGCCTGCAGCAGCTACAACAGCAGATTCAACGCGAAAAGGGGCGTCTCCAAGACACCCGAAAGGCACAGGAAGCCACGCAGAAAAAGCTCAAGTCACTTGGGCGAGAGATTGCACTGCGGGAGGAACTAGTATCGACCTACCAGACCCGCCTGGAGCAGCTGAGCCGTGAACGTTCTCACCTCCGCGATACCCTGTCGGTCCTTCAGGATCGACTCGCGACTCTTCGAGAGGAGTACCAAGGGCACCTCGTCCATGCCTACAAGTACGGTCGCCTGCACGACCTGGCCCTGCTACTGGCTTCACAATCCATCAACCAGATGCTCATTCGGGCCCGGTACCTGCGGCACTTTGCCACCGACCGCCGTCGCCAACGCAACGCGATTGAAACCGCGGCCGCCGAGGTGCGCACCTCTCGGGAGCAGCTCGCCGAGAAACGCGCCGAAACCGAACGCCTCCTCGCCGAGGCCCGCACGGAGCGCGAAAACCTCCGGGCCCTCGAAGAAGATCGTCGTGAGGTGATCGCCACACTGCGTAACCGGCGCTCTGAGCTTCAACAGGAGATCGATCGCAAGCAGCAACAGGCCCAACAGTTGGAGCAACGAATCCAACAGCTCGTGCGTCGTTCGAAGCGAGAGGGAGACGCGGAGACCCCTGAACGTCCGCGCCCGGAGTTCGCCGCAAATCTTTCTGCCTCCTTTCAGAAAAGTCAGGGCTCGCTGCCCTGGCCCGTGGACGGCGCCGTGACCGTCGAGTTTGGCAACCAGGTGGACCCGGTCCACGGCACGTCCACCTACCACCCGGGCATTCTGATTGCCGCCTCGCCCCGAAGTCCGGTCCGCGCAGTGTTCGACGGCACCGTCAGTAGTATCGACTTCGTGCCGGGCTACGGCACCTACGTAGTCATCCGCCACGGAGACTACCTCTCCGTGTACAGCAACCTCTCGAACCTCTCCATCACAACGAATCAGCGGATCGAGGCGGGCGAGGTGATTGGACAGTCCGGCAGTGAAAGCGAGCCCCGTGGGGCTAGCCTGTTCTTTGGGGTCGTGAACCGCTCGAACAGCGAGTTCGTAGACCCGGACCGGTGGCTCTCAGCCCGCTAATCGGTGCAGTCGTACCCGCCGGATTCACAGAAACCTTTCGCCCCCTGGGAGCCAGTGGTTTGGGGTTGCCGAACGGCGGGGCGTATCTTTTGAAATCGCGTACTGTGCCCTCGTATCTTCCCTTCACCTTCCTCCCTTGCCCCTATGGCTACGCACTACGACTGCGTGATCGTCGGGAGCGGGCCCGGCGGTTACGAAACCGCAATCCGCGCCACGCAGCTCGACATGGACACCGCCATCGTCGAAAAAGATAAGCTGGGCGGCGTGTGCCTGAATGTCGGCTGCATCCCGACGAAGGCCCTCCTCAAGAGCGCCGAGGTCATGTCGGAAGCCAGTCACCTGGACCAATTCGGGCTGGAGCTCGACGGCTCAGTGTCCGCCAACTTTCCCAGCGTCATTGAGCGGAGCCGGGGCGCGGCGAACCAGATGAATCAGGGCGTGAAGTTCCTGATGAAGAAAAACGACGTTGACGTCCTTCGCGGTCACGGGCAGCTCACGGCCGCCGACACCGTGGAGATCGAGCCGTCGGTGAACATGGATGGCGACGAGGTCGGGGAAGAGCGCACCGTGACCGCCGATCACATTATCCTGGCCACCGGTGCCCGGCCCAACGAACTGCCCTTCCTCCCTATCGACGGCGAGAAGGTCCTCAGCTACAAGGAGGCCATGCTCCAGACCGAGCAGCCCGACTCGATGGTGATCGTGGGCGCCGGTGCCATCGGTGTCGAGTTTGGCTACTTCTACCACCACATGGGCACCGACGTCACCATCATCGAGGTGGAGAATCGCATTGTGCCCAACGAGGACAAGGACGTGTCTCGCGAACTGGCCAAGTCTTACAAGAAAGCCGGCATCGACGTCATGACCGGCGCCAACGTGCAGGGCGTGGACAAGGACGCGGAGCCGTTGACGGTGGAGGTCGAGACCGACGACGGCACCCAGCACATCGAGTGCGACCAAGTCCTTTCCGCCGTGGGCGTCGTGGGCAACGTTGAGGATATTGGCCTCGAAGAAGTAGGCGTGGAGACGGACGGCAACGACATTGTGGTGGACGACTACTACCGTACCAACGTGGACGGGGTCTACGCCATTGGCGACGTGACGGGCGCCCCCTGGCTCGCACACAAGGCCAGCCACGAGGGCATTCTCTGCGTGGAGAACATCGCGGGCCATGACGTGCGGCCTATCGACAAGCGCGACATTCCGGCCTGCACCTACTGCCAGCCGCAGATTGCGTCGGTCGGCTACACCGAAGAAGAGGCGAAAGAGGACGGTTATGAGGTGAAGATCGGCAAATTCCCCTTCAAGGCCAACGGCAAGGCCGCCGCGCTGGGCCACCAGGAAGGGTTCGTCAAGACCATCTACGACGAGAAGTACGGCGAATTTCTGGGCTGCCACATCATCGGCCAGGACGCTACGGAACTGATCGCGGAGGTTGTGGCTTCGCGGAAGCTGGAGACGACCGGCTTCGAAATTATGGAGTCGATGCACCCGCATCCCACCCTCTCGGAGGCAGTGATGGAAGCCACCCGCGACGCGTACGGCCAGCCGATCAATATCTAGCCCCACCGAACATCCTGGAATTCTCAGCCCCGTTCTCTTCGGAGAGCGGGGCTTTTTTTGATGCCCTCCGCGCCGCCTCCGCCGCCGTAGCACTCTGGGCGTGCCTTCTGGGAATCCTGGAGTTAGTGTTCCTACCGGGTCTTTCTACCGGTATCGATGCGGCCTCGGCGTGTGTGGCATGTGTTTGGGAGGAGCCCCGGCTGTCCTCGGGGCCGGACGGGCTCTGTGCCCCCTCGACACGGGGCGGTCCACGATGCCTCCACCGTGCCCCATTGGGAACGACGATCGCGGAGAGCAAACGCCACAACGGCAAAATGCCCTGAAGAACAAGTGACAGTGCCCGCGGGGCCCCTACCGCTGTCGCAGCACCCATCCCTGCGGGTCTACCTCCACCTCTGTCCCCGCCGGAACCGACACCGTACCGGATCCACCGCGCATTACCACACGCCGCGTCTCTCCGTTCACGCGAACAGGCACAGGCACCTCGAACGCTGCATCTCCCGTTCCCGTCCATCGCAGGCGGAGCGTGCCTCGGCTGCGCTCGGTCTCGAGCCTTGGGAGGGAGTCCTGGTACAGATACACCTCGAAGAATGCGTCTAGCGATTGCCCTGCAATCTCTTCTGCCCCCCGGATGAAGTCGTCCGTCGTCACATGCCGGTACGGAGACGGTTCGGCAGTCGCCGTTCCCTCGGGATACGCAAAGCGCCGAAGAATCGCTCGCAGGGCCTCCTCCCCAACCACGTGGCGTAGCGTATGTAGCGTGAGGGCACCTCGGTAGTAGACGTCGCGGTGGTAGATAGCCTCGGCGGTCGTTGGGGACGCTCGAGCAATGGCCACGCCGCCCTGAATCTGCCGCCGGAAGTAGTCCGTGCGGGCATGATAAGCCTTGTCGCCACGCAGGTGTTCGGCGTAGAGGGCCTCCAGGTACGTGGCCGGCCCTTCGTGGAGCCAGAAGTCCTTCCAGTCATGGACCGTCACGAGATTGCCGTACCACTCGTGGGCCAGTTCGTGGAAGTGCAGCACATCGAATGGCGCCTCGTAGCCCACCCCGCCGGTGGTAAAGTCGTGCCCGTAGGCAATGAGAGACTGGTGCTCCATGCCCAGAAACGGCGCTTGGGCGATGCCATACTTGTCGGCCCGCGGGGGGTACGGACCGAGCGTGTCCTCCAGAAAGTGCACCTGTTCCAGAAAATCCGGAAGTGCCCGGGCCGCGTCCACGGAATCGGACGGGAGCACGTAGGCTGAGACGGGGACCGGGGTCCCGCTCGTGCTGCCGTAGGTGGTGTCGAGGCGCACGTAGGGGGCGGCGTTGAGGGTGACGTTGTAGGCATTGATGGGCACGGACACGTGCCAACGGAACGTGCGCGTGCTGTCCGAGGCCCGATCGACCGCTCGGAGGCGGCCGTTGGACGCGGCAACGAGGGAATCGGGCACCGTGAAGGCGATGTCCATCGAGTCGGGTTCATCCGACGGATGATCTTTCACCGGCCACCACAGGTCTGCTCCCTCCGTCTGGCCGGAGGTGGCGATCCAGGGGGCCCCACTGGGTGTGCGAGCCCACGAAAAGCCACCGTCCCACGGGGCCTGGGGCGCCGCACGCGGAGCCCCCTCGTACGCCACCATTACGCGAAGTGTATCCCCGGGCGCTCGGGCGTTCGGCAGCTCAATCCACACCTGGTTTCCGTCCTCACGACGCTCCACGGGGTGCGAATCGCTCGGGGCCCCCCGGGGCCAGGCCCCTGAGACCGTGAGGCGCCGGTCAAGGTTGAGCACCAGATGCTCCAGTCGATCCTCCACCAAGGCATGGACTGCCACTTGCCCGTCGATCCGCTTCTGACCAGGGTCAACGGACACCTCGAGATCGTAGTAGAGAACGTCGTAGGCCGCTTGTTCGGGCGGAAGCGCTCCTCCGGAGTCCTGTGCCGGTGCCTCTGAACACCCCCCTAACACGGGGATGAGGAGAATCAGAACCGCAGCGTGGACCAGTCGACGGGGATGCATTGAGCAATAAGCCTGGAGAAACACCAGAGAGACCTAGGGGCGAGGAATTGAGGGCACGTTACGGATCGCTGGGGCGCAGGAAAATGTCGAGGTAGGCCCAGATGCTCCCCAAGGCAAACCCATACACACTACCCACGAGGCCACACAGGGCAAAGTCCACGAGGAAGACCCCGGTACCGTACATCATCAGGGGATCGTACAGAAACACCAGAATGCTGGCCAGCGCGCAGAGGGGAATCGTGATTCGGTTCTTCTCGCGGACGCGGCGGTATTCCGAGGAGAGACCGCCCACACGGTCCACGATATCCTTGCTCACCCGGACCTTTTCGGCGCTTTGCCATCGCTCCTTGTAGGACCGGTGGGAGTTGCGAGAACGCGGTCTTCCTCCCTCTTCCCTGGAATCTGCATCCCCGTTGGAGCGGGAACCGCCCCTTGGCTTCCGTCGATCGTTCTCATCACTGAGGATTTCAAAGGCTTCCCGCACCCGGACAAACTCCTCCTGAGCCGCGTCCTTGTTTTCCTCATTGGCCCGGTCGGGGTGGCACTCTAGAGCGCGCTCCCGAAACGCCGCTTTGATCTCCTCCTGCGACGCCTCCGGACTCACCCCCAAGATGTCGTGATAGGTACTCATGGCACGCGGCCGGGTGGGTGTGTCGAACAACTCCACTTTCCTCGACACAACTTGAACCCCTAGCGTCCCGGTCTGTTGCGGGACAGATCAGTCGGCCAACTTCTCTTTCATCTCCGAGAGCTTCATGAGCGCCTCCACGGGTGTAATCCGGTTGGGATCGATCTCGTTGAGCATTTCCTTGATCTCCTCGGCGGCGGGATCCGGCTGGGCGAACAGGTGCATCTGGTTGGCCTGGCTGTCCTCCAGATCGGGTACTGCGTCGGCGTCGCCCGTTTTGGCCCGCACGCCATCGCCCGAAGGATCGTCGGCCCGCTCGCCGTCTCCCATCTCGCCGTCGCCCCCCACCTCCAGGTGCTGGCTTTCCAGGTTGTGGAGCACCTCGCGGGCCCGGGCGATCACCGCGTCCGGTAGGCCAGCCATCCGAGCCACCTCAATGCCGTAGGAGTGGTCGGCCCCGCCGGGAATCAGCTTGCGCAGAAAGACGATCTCGCCCTCGTGCTCGCTCACCTGAATGCGGTAGTTGTGCACCCGCTCCAGGCGATCGGCCATGGCGTTGAGCTCATGGTAGTGCGTGGCGAAGAGGGTGCGCGCTGCCACCTCGGGCCGTTCGTGCAAGTACTCCACGATGGCCCAAGCAATGGACAAGCCGTCGAACGTAGAAGTGCCCCGCCCCACCTCGTCGAGCAGGATGAGGGACCGCGCGGTGGCGTTATTGAGGATGTTGGCCGCCTCATTCATCTCCACGAGGAACGTGCTCTCCCCCGCCGCCAGGTTGTCGGACGCACCCACGCGGGTGAAGATGCGGTCCACCACCCCGATCTGTGCAGCATCGGCCGGGACGAAGGAGCCGACCTGTGCGAGCAGCACAATGAGGCCCACCTGTCGAAGCGCCACGCTCTTGCCGGCCATATTGGGTCCGGTGATGATGAGGACCTGCTCGTCATCGGGGTCGAGGTGCATATCGTTCGGAATGAACGGGTCGCCCGGCTCGAGCGTCTGCTCCACCACTGGGTGCCGTCCCTCCTCAATGTCGATTTCCAGGCTGTCGTCCACACTGGGACGCACGTAGTCGTGACGCTCAGCCACCTCGGCGAGCCCGGCAAAGCAGTCGAGGTAGGCGAGCAGCTCGGCGTTTTCCTGAAGCACCCCCGTCTGCTGCGCAATGGCGTCGCGGAGCTCATTGAAGAGCTCCTGCTCTAGCGTCTCGATTTTCTCTTCCGCCGTCAGGATTTTCTCCTCCTTCTCCTTCAGCTCTGGCGTGACGTAGCGCTCTGAATCCACGAGCGTCTGCTTGCGGATATAATCGTCGGGCACCTTGTCGGCGTGGGTATCGGTGATCTCGATGTAGTACCCGAAGACCTTATTGAACCCGACCTTGAGCGACGGGATGTCGGTCCGATCGCTTTCTTCTTTCTCCAGGTTGGCCACCCAATCTTTGCCCTCCTGCGCGATGGTGCGCAGTTCGTCAAGCTCCTCCGAGTAGCCGTCGCGGATGAGCCCCCCCTCGCTGATCTTCGCCGGTGGGTCGTCCACGAGGGCGCTCCGGATCTGGTCGACGATGTCGGGACAGGGGTTGAGACGGTCCTCGATCCGGTCGAGTGCCCCAGAGTCCGCGTCTCGAAGAAGCTCCAGCACCGCAGGGAGGCGGTTGAGCGTGTGTTTGATGTCGATGAGGTCGCCGGGGGCGGCGCGGCCCGTGGCCACCTTTCCCGCTAGTCGCTCCAGGTCGCCCATCTGTCCCAACTCTTCCCGAACGTCGGCCCGCAGATCCCGGTCGTCCACAAAGGCCTCGACGGAGTCGAGCCGGTGTTGAATGCGGTCCACCTCGCGCAGCGGGCGCACCAGCCACGCCCGGAGCCGTCGCCCCCCCATTGGAGTTTCGGTATCGTCGAGGATGTTGACGAGCGTGCCGTCGTGCCCGTCGTCCTGGATCGACTGCACGAGCTCCAGGTTGCGCTTCGTCTCAGGGTCGAGGGCGATGTGCTCGTCCTTCGAGTAGCGCTTGATTTTGCGGACGTGGGGCACCGTGCCCTTCTGCGTCTCGCCGAGGTAGTAGAGCGCCGCTCCCGCCGCCACCACGCCCAGGTCCATGTCGTCCACCCCAAAGCCCTTTAGGGAGTGCGTCTCAAAGTGCTCTAGGAGCGTCTGGTAGGCGAAATCATACTTGAACACCCAGTCCTCCTGCTCGGTCACGGTAAACGGAATCTCGCGGAGGTGCTTTTGGAGTCGGTCCGTACGCCGCTTGTCGAGGATCACCTCCGACGGCGCGACGGTCTGGATCAGGTCCTGAACCTGTCCGATTCCGGCCTCAGTAACGCTAAACTCACCGGTCGTGGCGTCGATGAAGGAGAACCCAACGCGATCTTTGTCCCGCCCCGTCCCAAAGTGGATGGCCGCCAGAAAGTTGGACTGCTTCGGGTTGAGTAATTGATCATGGAAGGAGACCCCGGGGGTAACGACCTCCACCACGTCGCGGTCCACCACCTTACCGCTCGAATTGTCGGCGTCCTCGGTCTGCTCGCAGATGGCGACGCGCAACCCGGAGCGGATGAGCTTAGGCAGGTGGCTGTCGAGGGCATGATGGGGGAACCCCGCCATCGGGACGTCGTCGGCGTCGCCATTGTTGCGCTCGGTGAGGGTAATGCCGAGCAGGCGACTCACGGTCTTGGCGTCGTCGTCGAACGACTCATAGAAGTCGCCCATGCGGAAGAGCAAAATCGCCTTGGGATGACGATCCTTGATCTTATAGTACTGCCGCATGAGCGGGGTGCGCCCGCGCTGCGTGGTGGACTGCGCCATAGGAGAGATGCTTCAGGCGTTGAGCAAAGAGAGGTCGATGATACCTCCTCCGTGGTCCCCGCCCATCTCGCCGGTACGCCCCACAACGCAACGAATCGGAGCGTTCGCCACGACCCGGGCCTGGTGGAGGCGACGATACAATGTAGTCGTGCATCGCCCGAATCACAATGCCCCACAGCGAAGAGACACGAGGCTTCGTCCCCCATCAGGGACGGGCATGCCGGCGTCGCTTCAGGGCCCTCAAGCGCTCTTTAAGGGCCTGCTTCTGGGCCCCCACGACAGCCTCTACGTCCACATTACCTGGCTGAGTAGCAGCCCGATACGCCTCCGACGATTGGAGTCGATCGATGGAGTCATCCAGCGCGGCCACTGCCTGGCGTAGAGCGTCCGGATCGCGAGTGGTGTTGGCCATGGGAGCGGACGGGGCCGGGGGAAACCCCCAGTTCTCCAGGGCCTCGGCGATGGCCTGCACCGCGTCGGGGTGGTTGGCGTTGTAGGCCGATTCGAGCGCCCGGAACGTGGCTTCCGCCTCATCCCGATACGCCTCGGATACGGTGTCCGGGTGACAGCGCTTGGTGGCCTGCCGATAGGTCGATTTCAGATCAGCGGCGGCAGCATCGTTGGGCGGTGTCTGAGGGCGGCCGTCCCGAAAGGTCTCGTACTCGTCCTGCGCATCGTGGTAGGCGTTGCGGAGACGGGCACTGCGCATCTGTGCCTGGGCCTTGGCCTTCAGCCATTCCATCTGCAAGCGAAGTACCTCTTCCTGCAAAGGGGCTACCTCGGCGTCCAGACGCGACTGCAGGGCGCGCACCTGTTGTTCGAGTTCCGCTTTTTCCCGCAGGCGATGCGCGAGTGCCTGTCGCAACTGCTCGATGTCAGACTGCGGCATAACGACATACTCCAGCGTTGGCCTCAGGCTTTTCTCTTTTGTGGTTAAATGCTACACTACGACTGTGGGATCCGTATTCCCTTCACCTTCTCCCCGCACCCATTCGCTTCTGGCATGCACAACACCCTCTTGATTCCGGTGGATCTCTCCAGCACGAACGAACACGTCCTTGAGACAGCCCGCCACCTCGGCACCCCGGACCAAACCCAAATCCAACTCCTCCACGTCATCGAGACGCTGCAAGACGAGGAGCCCGGCGAAATGGACGACTTCTACGAGGAGCTCCGCGAGGATGCGGAGGCGAAAATGGAAAACTGGGCGACAACGGTGGCAGACGACGGGTTTGAGGTGCAGTCTACGATCGAATACGGAGAGCGCGGCCCCACGATTACCGAGGTTGCCGCCGAGGAGCAGGTGGACCTCATCGTCATGCGCTCCCACACAATCGACCGGGACGATCCGGACGCCACCGTCGGAAGCGTGAGCCATCAGGTGGCTGTGTTCGCCCCCTGCTCTGTCTACCTCGTGCGCCCGCAAGACCTCGCTTCCTGACGCGAACGAGTCCTTTTTCCTTGGCATCAAGACAAAAAGACGTTTCCGGAATAAGAAGGTAGATTGACGGTCGGGGGAAGCGGACTCTTCTTGCTTTACCCCGTGGATTTTAAAGAATTTCTCCCGCGTATACGGAGAGCAGATAGCGAGAAGGTTCCCCCTCGTCTCTGTCTCCACCATCGGAACGTTCCCCTTGGCCCGGCGCTATCAGCCCGGCCCTCCAAGCCTCGCCCACAGTCCCTTTTCTCCCCCTACCGATCCGGTCGCTTTCTATGGTCTACGGCATCACCGGAAACCCGAAAAAAGACTCGCTCTGGGCGCCACTGTCGGAACTGGTCCATCGGCTGCACGACGACAACCTTGACTACTGGATCCATGCGCCCTTGGCCACCGGCCTCATGGCGCGTGATCTCGTGGACCCAGCGCTCTGCCGGGAGCACGCCGTGGAAAACATCGTCGAGGCGGGGGATCTCGTACTGTCGTTTGGGGGCGACGGCACCCTCTTGCGCAGTGCGCATCTTACCGGGCCCAATGATACGCCGCTGCTGGGGGTAAACATCGGTCGCCTCGGGTTTTTGGCCGACATTGAAATTGAACAGATTCACGCTGCCATCGACGCCCTGGAAGCCGGGGACTACCGGGTCGAAGAACGGCTGGTGCTGGAGGCCCAGTTGGAATCGCACGATGCGTTCGATACCGAGTGGGCACTCAACGAGTTCGTGGTCGACCGCAGCGGGGCTGCCGGGCTGATCCAAATCGAAGTAACCGTCAACGGGACACAGCTAAACACGTACTGGGCCGACGGCCTCATCATGGGCACCCCGACTGGCTCCACGGCCTACTCCCTCTCCACTGGTGGCCCCATCATCGCCCCGGACGTAGAGGCGGTCATTCTCACCCCCATCGCCCCACACACGCTTACCGTGCGCCCGATGGTGCTTCCGGCCGATGCCACCATCACCTGCCAGGTGCTCCAAAACGACCAGCCGTATGTCTTCGCGGCCGACGGCCGAAGCACGATGTTCGACGAGCACGGACTTGAGTTTTCGGTGGAGCGAGCCGCGCACACCGTAAACCTCGTCAAGCTTCCCGGCCAACACTTTTTCCACACCTTGCGGTCGAAACTGATGTGGGGCGCGCGCCGTTCGGAGCAGTCGAATGAACGAGGCCTCCTTCCCACTGACGGCGACGACGCCCCCCGGTGAATGGGGCATGAAACCCTGCGCGTAGTCGTTGACAGGCGGGGCCGAAACCGCTACGTTTGACGCGCAATCTTGATGCCTTCCTGACCTCGCGTCGATGGGCCAGGTAGCTCAGGTGGTAGAGCAACGGCCTGAAAAGCCGTGTGTCGACGGTTCGAATCCGTCCCTGGCCAC
>CAJXKO010000024.1:0-32500 GCA_913055845.1 uncultured Bacteroidota bacterium
TCCGGGTCGTAGTTCGCCGGATAGAAGAGCGCGCCCTGCAGCTTCTCGCCGTCGCGATTGCGGTACGAGACGAGCGTGGAGCGGCCCCACGCGTAGTCCTTCTGGAACGTATTCGTCTCGGTCACCTGCTGGGCGTCGGTGAGCATGGGCCCGGCCCGAACGTAATCGGGCGAGTCCTCGAAGTCCTCCATCCGGTAGGCGTAGACGTCCGCCGAGTCGGCCCGCGTGAGTCCCATGACCATCTGCGGTTCCCACACGAGCCGCTCCGTATCGCTGCCCAGCTGCGACGAGTGGGCGTAGCCATGTTCTTCGGTCCACTCGTTGTAGACGCTCCAGTAGATCGATTTGTCCCGGGGAATGACGTCCGGCTCTCCCGGTTTTTCGTCCGTCAGGTCCACGTAGCGATGCTCCGTGGAGTCGGGGCGTCCGTTCGTAAGGCGTTCCGCGGTGGATCCGTCCGGGGCGATGCGCCACGCGTCGTACTCGCTGTAGAGGACCACCGAGCGGTCCCCGTCCGTCCAGCCCGCCACGCCGAATGGCGGCTTCTGCTCCACAGTGAGGTCATTGTCCTGGTCGACGACGGAGACGGGTAGATCTTCGGTGAGGTTGGAGGTCGTTCCCGCCTGCACGTCGTAGGCGTAGTAGTGGTCGTCCTTCAGCCAGAGCAGGTGTTCGCCGTTAGGACTGCCGCCCTCCCAGTACTGCACCTTTTCGGCGACCTTCTCGCGCTCGCCCGTGGCCACGTCGATCGTGTAAATGTCGTGGTACACCGGGCCGAACATACGCTCCTGCCGGTAGGGCGTCTGGTCAAGGCCCACGGCCATGTCGCCGCCGTGAAGGACCTGCACGTCCTCGGTCCGCTCGGTGCCGAGGCGGGTCCAGCGTTCGTCGCTGTCCGCCGACAGGTGCCACGCGGCGAGATGGTTATCCCGCCGATCCTGCTTGGCCTGCACCTCCTGACGCGGGATGATCTCGACGTCACTCGTGTGCCACACCTGCACATCGGCGGGGTCGTACTCTTCCGGGCCCGAGGCCTCAGTCGAGTCGGCCGCCGCGGAGTCGCTCTTTGCGGCGGATTGTGTCTTCTTCGCCGCACCGGTCGCAGCCGAGTCGCGTGCCTGCACGCCGAAGAAGAGCCGGTCGCCGTCTGCCGACCAGTCCAGGTCGCGGTAGTCGACGATGCGGAGGGTGTCGGGGAAGGTTTCAATCGTCGTCGGATCGAACTGGTGTGCCGGCGGCGACGGGGCGCCCACATCGTTCCAGGCGAGCACGACGTGGTTCGTCTTCTCCCAGTCGTCCGACTCGCGCGCCCGGAGCGCCGCGAGGTCGTCCTCCGCGGGCCGCCAGGAGAGGCCGGTGTACTCGCCGGGCGTGGAGGCGAGCGTTTGTAGCCGACCGCTCGACGCGTCGTAGAGCCGCACGCCGTTGCCTGCTTTGTTCAGGCCGTCGATCACCATCGCCAGGTGCGGCGCGTCGTCCTGCCAGGCAAAGTCGGCGACGTTGCCGAAGCTAGTGTAGGTCTCGGTCCTCAGGTCACGGATCAGCAGGTCGGCTCCGCGCATCTCGTCGGGCGCCTCCTTGGGTGGGTAGCGCCGCATTGCGAGGTAGCGTCCATCGTCGCTAAACGCGAAGTTGGTCACCGATTCCACGAGCGTGGTGTCCCCAGTCTCCAGGTTTAAGAGCCCGAGCTTCTGGTGGGCCGGTTTCTTCTGCTTGCGGAGCTTTTTTCGCTTCTCCTCCGACATCCCGATGTGGTAGGCGAGCCACTGCCCGTCCGCCGAGAATGCCGGGGAGCGCCCAAAGTCGACGGTCCGCATTGAGTCCCGCTCCGTGTGGCGGATGCGGAGCTCGTGCTCGTCGTTCACGCGGCGAACCGGCACGGCCATCCACGTGCCCTCCGGGGAGAGGGTGCCGCCGGGCCCGAGGCGCTCCCATTGTCCGTAGTCGGCTTCGTCGAGTGTGGGCGTCTTGGCCTCCTCGGGGGCCGGTTGGGCCATGGCAGGGGCTCCGAGAAGTCCACCCATGAGAAGGACGGCGAGCAGGGCACCGAGGAGGAGGGGGACAGGGCGCATCGGAAGGGACGGAGACATGGGGAATGAGGACGAATGAGGAATTGTACGCTCCTTCCTTTAAGAGAATTTTCCCGTCTGGCTGTTCCTGTTGGCGCAGCCTCTAGGGAGAGTCTGTACCCCAAGAGGGTATGTTTGAAATATGTGTGCTGGTTGCTATGTTGGGTGACAGCCGCGTTTTCCAAAAGCCCCCACCCCCCATGTCCGATCGTGCCCCCACGGTCACCGACGTGTACCAGGCCCGTCCGGAGGAGGCCTGTCCGGTGGCCATCTACCTCTCGCGCGTCCCCGCCGGGTTTCCTTCTCCGGCCGACGACTACGTGGAGCAGACCATTGACCTAAACGAGCACCTCATCCGCCGGGAGGCCTCAACCTTCTTTGTGCGGGTGGCCGGACACTCCATGACCGACGCGGGCATCCACGACGGCGACATCCTGGTAGTGGACCGGGCCGTGGAGCCGACGGATGGATCGGTCGTCGTGGCCGCCCTCGACGGCGAGCTCACCGTCAAGCGCTACCGGGTGGGGGAAAAGCATGCTTCTCTCGTTCCCGAAAGCGAGGGCTACCCGTCGATTCCGATTCGGAAAGAGCAGGAACTCGTGGTGTGGGGTGTGGTGCGGCACGTCATTCATGAGGTGTCGTAGCTCCAGGGGAGGAATGACCGTGCCGGGTCGGTTGGAGCGTAGAACATGACGAGTGAGGCGTGAGGAGTGAAGCGTGAGACGTGAGGTGCAAAATCACGCATCACGATTCACGTATTACGACCTCGCTCATCGGCTCGGACTCACTTGTTGTGCGTCAACCCTATCCATCCGCAGCGCCGCCTCTCCCATGGACACCGCCTTCGCTCTCGTCGACTGTGAGAACTTTTACGTGAGCTGCGAGCGCGTCTTCGAGCCGTCGCTTCGGACCCGCCCGGTGGTCGTGCTGTCGAACAACGACGGCTGCGTGATCGCCCGGTCGCAGGCGGTCAAGGACGCGGGGATACCGATGGGGGCACCATACTTTCAGTGGGAGGAGCGGCTCGATGCGATGGGCGCGGCCGTACGGTCGAGCAACTATGCCTTGTACGGCGATATGTCGCGGCGCGTCATGCACGAGTTGGAGCAGGTGGCCCTCCGCCTCGAACGCTACTCGATCGACGAGGCCTTCCTGACGCTGCCGGCGCTAGAGCGCGATGAATTGTACGCGGTGGCGCAGCAACTCCAGCGACGGGTGGCCCGGCGGCAGGGCGTCCCCATACGGGTTGGCATTGGACCTACGAAGACGCTCGCAAAAGTGGCCGACGAAAAGGCGAAGGGCAATCGGCCGGTGGACACTACCCTGCCCCCGCCGGGCCGCGTGTATGTGTGTCCGGACGGAGAGGCCCGCACCGCCATGCTGCGCACGGTGCCGGTGGCGGAGCTGTGGGGCATTGGGGCTGCCTGGGCAGAGACCCTGCACGAGCACGGCGTCGAGACGGCGGAGCAACTGCGCCAACAGCCCGATTCCTGGCTCCGGCGTGTCCTCACGGTCGTCGGCCTCCGGCTCGCCACCGAGCTCCGCGGCCTCCCGTGCCTGGAACTAGAGGATGTGCCGGCGACGCGAAAAAGCCTCATCCGCAGCCGGTCGTTCTCCGGGCGTGTGACCGACGAGCCGACCCTCCGGGAGGCCGTGGGCAAACACGCCCAGCGCGCCGCCGAGAAGCTGCGGGCCGAGGGCCTCGTGGCGGGCTACCTGGAAGTCTTTATCACGACGAAGCGGTTCGGGGAGCCGCCCCATTACGCCAACGCGGCCGGGGGCACTCTGCGTCCGGTGACCCACCACACGCCGATTCTTCTCCGCCACGCCCGCCGCCTCTTGCGGATCATCTACCGGGACAGTCCCACCTACAAGAAGGCGGGCGTCATCCTACAGCAGCTTCGTCCCGAGACGCCTCGGCAGGGGCACCTTTTTGACGATCCCGATCCGGACGACGTGGCCCTCATGGACGCAGTCGATCAGCTCAACCGGACGATGGGCCGCGGCACCGTGGGCTTCGCGGCGGCCGGCGTGCGGGGTGAGCGCGACTGGACGATGAAACGAGAGCAGCGCTCACCGCACTACACAACGCAGTGGAGCGACCTACCGGTGGCCAAGGCGGAAGGGTAGGACGGTGGGAAAATCGGAAAAGTGGGAGAGGGAAGACTCGAGGGAGACGACCGGGGCGCCGCCCTTGAGGACGGGGGCGTTCGAACCATTCGGCGGGGCTCCGGGTAGCTACACCATGGCTCGATACCTGACGGCAAAACGAGAAATTTATGACCGCTTGCCTGCGCACCGGACGTGCTGCGCTCATCGCCGTGGTATGGGGAAGTGCCGTCCTGCTCGGACTGGGAGGGCCCTGGTCCGCTCAGGCTCAGACGACGGCCTCCGACGACCCGAGTCCCCACAGTGAGGCGACGCTAGTCAGCGAGCAGTCCGCGGTTGTGCCGGGTGAGCCGTTCACCGTGGCGCTCCGAATGACCATGGAGGACGGCTGGCACAGCTACTGGAAGAATCCGGGCGCGTCCGGCGAGGCCACGTCCATCAACTGGTCGCTGCCGGCCGGGTATAAGGCCGCAGAAATACAGTGGCCGTATCCCCACCAGATCCAGTTTGGGTCGCTCGTGAGCTACGGGTATTCCGACGAGGTCTTCCTCCTCACTGAAATTACGCCGCCCGATACACTCACGGCCGGAACGACGGTGACCCTCGACGGGACGGCGAGCTGGCTGATCTGTGAGGAAATTTGCCTCCCGGCCCGTTCGGACATTGCGCTGTCCCTTCCGGTAGCCAAGGAGACGCCGGAGCCGACCCAGTGGGCCGAGGCCTTCGAGCGGGCGCGCGCGAAGCATCCCACGCCCGTGGCCGAATGGTCAGTGGGTGCGGGGCGTAGCGGGGGGAAGTACCAGCTGCTGCTGAACGCCTCCGACGGGGTTCAACCGGACCTGGAGGGGGCGCACTTCTACGCCGCCGAGCAGTCGGTCGTCGATCCCGGGGCGCCGCAGCCGGTGACGAAGAACGGGGACACCTACGCAATTTCCCTCACGCAGTCGGAGTACGCGCAGGCGCCGGCCGAGCGACTACGGGGTGTACTGGTGGCGCCAGAGGGGGAGCACTGGGATCCGGAGGGCGACGTGCGTGCCATGCACATTGACGTGCCGGTCGACTCGAGCCTTTCGGTGGCCACGGCGACGGGCGCCTCCTCCTCGACCGCAGGAGGCGGCCTCTCGCTACCGTGGGCCCTCGCGTTTGCGTTTATCGGCGGCGTGTTGCTGAACCTGATGCCCTGCGTCTTTCCGGTGCTGTCGGTCAAGATCCTCGGCTTTGCGCAGGAGGCCGAGGAGGGAAGCGGCGCGATGAAACGCAACGGGCTGCTCTTTGGGGCGGGCGTGTTGGCGTCGATGTGGGTGCTGGCCGGAGCCCTTCTGGCGCTGCGGGCCGCGGGGAGTCAGATTGGGTGGGGCTTTCAACTCCAGTCGCCCGTCTTTATCGCCCTCATGACGATGCTCTTCTTTGGCATTGGGCTCAACCTGCTGGGGACATTCGAGGTGGGCACGACGCTGATGAACTGGGGCGGTCGTATGCAGACGAGTACCTCCAGTAGTGGGGGCACGAGCGCCTTTCTAACGGGTGTTCTGGCCACGGTCGTGGCTACGCCCTGCACGGCGCCGTTCATGGGGGCGGCCCTCGGCGTGGCCCTCACGCTCTCGGCAGTGGGGGCCCTGCTCATCTTTACGGCGCTGGGCGTGGGGATGGCGACGCCTTACGTGATCCTCGCCACCACGCCGGCACTCCTAGACCGTCTTCCCCAACCCGGCGGGTGGATGGAGACATTGAAGCAGGCCTTCGCCTTCCCCATGTTCGCCACCGCCATTTGGCTGGTGTGGGTCTTTGGGCGGCAGACGAGCAACGGGGGGGTGGCCTTTCTGCTCGCCGGCCTCCTCCTCCTGGGCGTGGCGGCCTGGATTGTGCACCGATGGTCGCCCCCCCAGCTCTCACGGACGGCCACCGTGCTTTCGCGAAGCCTTGCCGGGGCCGCCCTCGTGGGGGGCATCGCCGTTGCGGTCATCGGGGCCGGGAGCGCGCCCGCCGACCGCACGACCCCCGCCACGACCAACGCGTCCGCTGCGGAGACCGCTTGGCGCTCCTACTCTTCCACGACGGTCGAGCAACTCCGGGCTGAGGGACGTCCGGTCTTCGTCGACTTTACCGCCGCCTGGTGCCTCACCTGTCAGGTGAACAAGCGCCGCGTGTTGACGACGGAACCGATCCAGAAGGCCTTCGACGACAAGAACGTAGCGCTCGTGCGGGCCGACTGGACAAACCGCGACCCCGAAATCACAAAAGCGCTCCAGTCCCATGGGCGAAGTGGCGTGCCCGTGTACGTGCTGTATCCGGGCGATGGCTCCGCCCCCACGCTCTTGCCTGAGGTGCTTACGGACGACATCGTCCTGAATGCACTGGACGATCTACAGCCTTCGTCGTAGCGGACCCGCTGTTGTCACGATCGTAGCATCGTGGGCCCAACCTCGGCCTTGTTCCTCCGGTTTGGACTGCTGTTCTTTTCGTGTTCGGTTCCTTCACATTCACTCCGTCACGCCATGATCCAACGCGCATTCCACACTACGTGGGCAACCCTCGCTCTTGCTCTGCTCACAGCCGTTGCGTTCGCCCCTACGGCCGCCGCCCAGACCGATCAGGCTGAGGTGGGCGCTTCCGCGCCGGGCTTCACCCTCACGGCGGCGGATGGGGACACGCACAGCTTGTCCGAGTTTCAGGGCAAGTACGTTGTCCTAGAGTGGCTCAACTTCGAGTGCCCGTTTGTTGGTAAGCACTACGGCAGCGGTCACATGCAGGAGCTCCAGAAGACCTATACCGAGAAGGACGTCGTGTGGCTTTCAATTGTCTCCTCGGCCCCGGGCAAGCAGGGCTACTATCCACCCGAGGAAATGGTGGCGCAGAAGGATAAGCATGACGGCAACATGACGGCGATTCTCATGGATCCGGACGGCACAGTGGGCAAAACCTACGGTGCCACGGTGACGCCGCACATGTACATTATCAATCCGGACGGAAAGCTCGTCTATCGGGGGGGCATCGACGATAAGCCGACCACCGACGAGGCAGACATCAAGGGGGCCACGAATTACGTAGAGAACGCGCTCAACGCGGTGATGAATGGGGAGGAGGTGAGCCCGAAGCAGGCCCAGCCCTACGGCTGTAGCATCAAGTACGCCACGAAGTAAACACCTGCCGCGTGCGGTGGATACGCATCGGCCGACCGGTCCAGGACAGGGCCGGTCGGCTATTTTTGTAGGCCGGTGGTCCGTGCCTAGTTGTTGCCTTTCCGCCACACTGGTCCCAACTACTGCCGGGGGACACCGTCGTCATTGCAGTTATTTAAAAAACCTTCCCTGGTAGATCCTGTTACTGCCTGCGATCAAGACCCCCGAAGCACATCCGCCCTTACCCTTCGAAGACCCGTCAGGCCGCAGGTCGTGCCGGGCGAAAATGCCGATCGCCCGGGACGGCTGGTACATCTTTTGTAGATGCATGTCCGGGCGGGCATCATCCCACATCACATTTGTCTCACAACTCTACTCTTCTTGCTCCGATGGACATTGCAGTCATTGGTACGGGCTACGTAGGTCTCGTCTCTGGGACCTGCTTCGCAGAGATGGGCCACGACGTGACCTGCGTCGACGTCGACGAAGAAAAAATCGCGCAGCTTTCCTCAGGCGAGGTTCCCATCTACGAACCCGATCTCGACCGCTATTTTGATCGGGCCCGCGAGGAAGATCGGCTACACTTTACGACAAATCTGGCCGAAGGGCTCGACGGTGCAAAGATTGTCTTTTTCGCGCTGCCGACCCCGCCGGGCGAGGACGGCGCCGCCGACCTGTCGTACGTGCTCGACGCGGCGGACGATGTGGCGGACCTGCTGGTTGCCGAAGAAGATTCCGACTACCGTATCATCGTCAATAAAAGCACCGTCCCGGTGGGCACGGGCGACAAGGTAGAATCCGTCTTTACCGACCGCGGACTGAACATTGGGGAGGACCTGGACGTGGTCTCCAACCCAGAGTTTCTGCGTGAGGGGGCGGCCGTGGAGGACTTCCTGAAGCCCGATCGCGTCGTCATTGGCACCGAGAGCGACCGAGCCGCCGAGAAGATGCAGCGGCTCTACGAGCCGTTCGTGCGTCAGGGCAATCCCATCCTGGTGGTGGATCGCCGCTCGGCGGAGATGATCAAGTACGCGGCCAACTCCCTGTTGGCCACACGCATCTCATTCATGAATGAAATTGCCAACGTGTGCGAGCGAGTCGGGGCCAACGTCGACAAGGTGCGGCTGGGCATCGGCAAAGACCACCGAATTGGTCCCCACTTCTTGTACGCGGGCATCGGATTCGGGGGCAGTTGCTTCCCGAAAGACGTGAAGGCCTTGGCCCGCAAGGGGCGACAGGAGGGATACGACTTTCAGATTCTGGACGCAGTTCTCGATGTGAACGACAAACAGCGCCGCCGCCTGGCCACGCAGGTCGAGGAGTACTTCGACGGGAACCTGGAGGGACGCCGGATTGCTGTCTGGGGCCTGTCGTTCAAACCCGGCACCGACGACACGCGCGAGGCGCCTTCCCACGTCATTATCGATTACCTCCTGGAGCGCGGTGCCAACGTTGTGGGGTACGATCCGGAAGCCATCGAGACCACGAAGGATACGTTCGGCGACCGCATCGACTACGGCGACGGCATGTACGATGTCATTGACGGGGCCGAGGCGCTGCTGATCTGCACGGAGTGGCACGAGTTTCGCCGACCAGACTTAGGCAGGGTCCGGGATGGCCTCGAGAACCCGATCGTGCTCGACGGTCGCAACCTCTACGATCCGGCCCGAATGGCCGAGATGGGCTTCGAGTACCACTCCGTGGGACGGCCCAGCTACGCCCCGGAAACCAACCAGGAGGCCATCGAGGAGGCCATTGTTGAAAACGGCCAACCCTAACCTTTTCTCTTTCCGTTCTCCCACGCGCCCACGCTCAACATCATGCCCCGCACCCTCATCACCGGCGGCGCCGGCTTCCTTGGCTCCCACCTCTGCGATCGCTTCATCGAGGAGGGCCACTCGGTCATTTGCATGGACAACCTCATCACGGGGGACACCGAGAACATTGAGCACCTGTTCGAGCTGGGACAGGACCGCTTCCGGTTCGTAGAGTACGACGTGACCGACTACCTGCACGTCAATGGCGATCTCGATTATGTTCTCCACTTTGCCAGCCCCGCCGCGCCGGACGACTACCTGGAGTATCCGATTCAGACGCTGAAGGTCGGGGCGCTGGGCACCCACAAGGCCCTCGGGTTGGCGAAGGCAAAGGATGCGCGCCTGCTTCTTGCCTCCACGAGCGAGGTGTACGGCGATCCGCTGGTGCATCCCCAGCCGGAGGACTACTGGGGCAACGTGAATCCGGTGGGCGAACGGGGCGTTTACGACGAGGCTAAGCGTTTTGCGGAGGCCCTCGCCATGGCCTACCACCGTTACCACGGGGTGGAGACCCGCATCGTACGCATCTTCAACACCTACGGCCCTCGCATCCGGGTGGACGACGGGCGGGCCCTACCCACGTTTATGGCGCAGGCCCTGCGCGGGGAGCCGCTCACCGTGTACGGCGATGGGAGCCAGACGCGCGCCTTCTGTTACGTCGACGATCTGGTGGAGGGTATCTACCGGCTGCTGATGAGCGACGTATCGGACCCGGTCAACCTGGGCAATCCCGACGAGATTACGATCAAAGAGTTTGCGGAGGAGATCATCGAGGTGACCGGTAGTGACAGCGGCATCACCTACGAACCGCTCCCGGCCGATGACCCGCAGGTGCGGCAGCCTGACATTACGAAGGCGAAGGAGCACCTCGATTGGACCCCGCAGGTGGACCGACGGGAGGGCCTCCGCCGCACACTAGACTATTTCCGCAAGCAGCTCGGCATTCCGGCCCCGGCGGACGGAGAGGTAGGGAGCCAACCGTGAGCGCTCCGCTCTGCCTCAAGACGTGTCCTGGCGCAGGGGCTCCGCCGCGGGGAGGCGCACCGCAATATTGGTCCCCTCGTTCTTCTCGGTGTCTACCTGGATGGAGCCGCCCATCTGGGTGACGGCCTCCTTCGTCACTGCGAGGCCGAGGCCCGTTCCCTCGTACTCCCGGCCCACGCCCTCGGAAGCCTGCTTGAACGCCTCAAAGAGGCCCGGCACGTTCTCGGGATGCATGCCGATGCCGGTGTCTGCAACCTCTACCACGACGGCGCTATCCACGGCACGGGCGTGGGCGTGTATGGTCCCACCCTCACCCGTGAATTTCACGGCATTGCTGAGCAGATTCTTAAGCACGACCTGAAGCCCATCTCGGTCGGCCCGGGCCCGGAGCGGTGTGTTGGGCACCTCGACCGAAAGGGAGAGGCCTGCGTTTTCGGCCTCCACCGCGAAGAGCTCGATGGCATTCTCGAGTTCGGTCACCACGTCGACTGCCTCGCGGCTCAGGTCCATCTCGCCCGCCTCGAGCTTCGAGAGGTTGAGAACGGCCTTGAGGGTGTCCAGGAGGCGACGGCCGCTTTTCTCAATCAGGCCTGCGAACCGAGCGATGGGGCTGGACCCGTCCTCATTCGTCTCAGCGGCCTCGCCGATAGACCGGGCAAATCCAATGATTGACGTAAGTGGGGTGCGGATCTCGTGGCTCATGTTGGCGAGCAGGGCCGACTTGAGCTGGTTGGCGCGCTCGGCCTCGTCGCGGGCCGCTCGGAGCTCCTGGGTGCGCGCCTGGACGCGTCGTTCGAGCTCTTGCTCGCGTTCCTTCTCGGCCGTAATGTCTTCCTGCACTGACACGAAGTGTGTGATGGCACCTTCCTCACTCACGATCGGCGAGATGCGCCAGCGCACGTGGTAGGGCGTACCGTCCTTCTTGTAGTTCACCACTTCGTTGACGACGGAGGTGCCCTGAGAAAGACGACGCTTCAGCTGGTTGAGTTTGTCCCGGTTCGTGTCGGGTCCCTGGAACATGCGTAGGGTATTGCCGAGCATTTCCTCCTCGTCGTACCCCGTCATCTCGGACATGGCCTCATTGACGTACTGAATCGTGGGGCCGGGCGGATCGAGATTGGGACCCGTGATGACCACGCCCGTCTCGGCCCGCTCCACCGCGTCGGCCAGGAGCCGAACCCGCTCTTCGAGCCGTCGGCGTTCGGTGACGTCGCGGGAGATGCCGATGAACGTGCCCAGGTCGGTCTCCTCGGGCAGGCGACGGCCCCTCGACTCCAGGATGCACCAGCCCCCGTCGGCGTGCCGGAAGCGAAAGGTGGCAGTCGGCCGCCGCTTCGGATCCGCAAGTGCAGCCTCCATCTTTTCCTTGAGCTCCGGACGATCATCCGGGTGCACATGCTCCCAGATCGAGGTGCCTTCCAGTTCGTGTGGGGCGTACCCGAGTACTTCTGAGGCCGACGGACTTTCGAATTGGATCGTCCCGTCGGGGGCGAGGACCGTCACCACGTCCGTGATATTGTCCACGAGCGCCTCAAAGGCCTCGGTACGAGCCAGGAGCTGCTCTTGTAGTGCCTCGCGTCGGTTCAACTCCAGCCGTAGCTCGATCTCCGTACGGGCCGAGGCCGCAAAATCCTGGGCCGTGGTCACGGCCTCGTCCGTCCAGGTGCGCGGCTCCCATTCCACGAGGCAAAAGGTGCCCACAGTGTGGCCCGCCGAGGTAACAAGGGGAACGCCCAGGTAGGCCTCGATTCCGTACTCCTCAACGGCGGGGTGTCCGCCGAGATCGGGATCCGTCCCGACATCGTCAATAACAAGTGGCTCGTTGCGGTCGAGGGTGTATGCACAAATCGAGTGCTCGATGGGCGTTTTTCGCGTCGAGTTCAGCGGCTCGGGAAGGCCCACGCACCCGCGGAGAAACTGACCGTTCTCGGTTAAGAGGCTCACGAATCCGGCTGCGGCCCCCACCGCCTGCGCGGCCTGATGGGTCAGTCGATCGAAGTTCTCGACGGTGTTCTCCGCCAGCAGTCCCGTCTTTCGAAGTTCGCCGATCCGGTCCTCGTCGTAGAGCACGGAGGGAACATTCGGAAGTGTCGAGTCGGGAGAAGGGGACATGGAAGAAAAAGCCGTTAGCAATTCTGCGAAGACGTGGGAGGGGGAGCACGTCGCCCCAATCTCCGAACGCAGGAGTCAGGGCACGCTCAATCCGCGGGCCCGCCGCTGCGAAACCGTTTGAGGGCCGCGATGACCTCGCTAATGGGCTCAGCGGCTGCGGGAAGGTTGCCGGACTGGAGAAAAGACGAGAGGCCGTCCAGATCGACAAAGGCCCCTGGACGTTCCAGGCCCATCTCCCAGTCGGGGAAGGTGCGTTTGGGAGGACGGGCGGTGAGGAGGGTCTCGATGCTCGTGTGGCGCGTGTCCGCCTGGATGGTAGCGTAGAGGGTGCGGACGGCGGGCTCGGGGCCTTCGAGCACCTGTAGAAACCGGTTCCCCGCGTAGAGCAGGAGCCCCGTTACCCCGAGTCGTTCGTTCTTGGCACGGGCCGTCTGCAGCAGTTCACGGAGATCCGCCTCGCTCATGGGACGCGTCGCCGTACTCTCGTAGACCACTTGTACGAGCGCCTCGGAGGATGCCCCAGACATTGTGTCGTTGGCTGTGCCCGACGTGCGTTCGGCGAACCGTCGAATGCGGGCGGCCAGGCCCTTGGCGCTCCGGTCCATGAGGGCACTGTCGCCTTGCTGTCGGGAGGCCATAAAGAGTTGGGCCTCCCCCAGCCCCTGCCGGGTGGCCACCCAGGGAGCACCGAGTGCCCTGGACGGAGCCGGTAGGTCGGCGGCTTCAGCCTCTGCCACGGCGGTTTCCACAAACTCGCGTTCGTCGGCCGTCCAGTCGCCGTCGAAATGAACAAGGGACGAGGGGGCAGCAGCCATGATTACGGGGCGGAAACATGCGAGGAGTTGAGAATGCTGTCCCGTGTTGAAGGTCGTCGGACACTGGGGGGCGTCGGCCCTTTCGGGGACAGGGGGGCTGGTCGGGCGCGACGGGGCGGGCAGCGAGACGATCGCACTGCGCGGGCCAATCACGACCGAGATCGCATGTCAACATCAACAAATTTTGTGCCTCCGTGGCTCGGTCGCTCGCGTGGCGCGGTCGATTTTTTGGTGACGTAACAGAGGTGGCGGGCTTGCGGGAGGCGGGAGGGCTGCGAACGGTAGATCGGGGGACACAACGCAGCGGCTCTCTTTCTCAGTCCTGGGAGACACGAGAAGCATCCGCCAAGTCTGAGTCGGTTGCGTGTGCGGGCCGCGACCGCGGCAGTCGGACGGTAAACCGGCTCCCGGTTCCCTTCTCGGTCTCGACCTCGATGGAGCCCCTCATCTGGTCGACTGCCTGTTGGGTCACCGTGAGGCCCAGCCCTGTTCCCTCGTAGGTGCGGCCTATGCCCTCGGATTCTTGTCGGAATGGCTTGAACAGATTCCTCACCTTTTCCGGGGGCATCCCAATACCAGTATCCTCAACGTCCAGAATCACGGCATCCGCGTCGTTCCGGACGCGTACGCTCACCTCCCCTCCCGCCTCGGTGTACTTGATCGCGTTCGAGATGAGGTTGTGAAGGATGATCTGCACACCGCCAGCATTAGCACAGGCGTTGGGGCATGATTCGTCGCGGTCGAGCCGAAGGGTGAGGTCGGCCTCTCGGGCCTGGGAAGCAAACCGCTCGACGGCGGCTTTGGCCTCTTCGGCCAGGTCGACCGTTCCTATATCCAACTCCATCTCGCCGGTCTCGAGCTTCGAGAGATTGAGCACGGCGTCGAGCGTTTCCAGCAGGCGCTGGCCACTCTGCTCGATTAGCCCCGCGAACTGACTGAGGGTAGACAGGTCGGAGGCCTCCAAACGCGTTTCCAACTTCGCCACTTCCGCGTCGATCGCTTCGGCGAACCCGATGACGGAGGTAAGGGGGGTGCGGATCTCGTGGCTCATGTTGGCGAGGAAGGCCGACTTCATTCGGTTGGCGTGCTCGGCTTCGACCTTGGCCGTGCGGAGTTCTTCCTCGCGCTCAAGGCGGTTCAGGATGAGGGCGGCATAGCTCGCCAGCACCTCGAGGAGACGCTGGTCGAACGCATCGATGCCCCCGACCTCAAGGCTTCCCACCGAGATGAGTCCGTAGGAGCCCATCGGCACATACGCCGTTGCCCGGATATCGCCCCGGTCCATCGACTTCACAACGGCGGAAAGATCGTCGTAGATGCGAGTATTTCCGGTTCGGTAGGCCGCCGCCGCGGGCGTATCCCCCTCAATCTCGTAGGCTGGGCGCTCTGGCATGTGCTCCTGGACCGTCGGCGAGACCTGGCTGGGTAGGAGCTGACCGTCCTGGGCCAGGCGGATCGTCGTTGCTGAGTAGCCCAGCGTCTCGTCGACCAGGGTCACGAGACGCGCTCCGAGGGTCTCTTCGTCGTCGGCCTGCAGCAACTGGTTGGTTGCCTCGTAGAGCCGTCCCATCTTTTCTTGGCGGTCCTGGAGGGATTGCTCCTGCCGCTTTCGATCAGTAACGTCCCGGCCTATTCCCACCGCTCGCAGCTCTCCGTTCGGATGGGAGACGCGGTTGCCAATGAATTCGTAGGGCACGCGTGTCCCGTCTTTGCAGACAAGCAGTGCCTCCAACTGCGCGTAGCCTTCTTCGAAGCCGTGTTCGATGGTCGCAGTGAGCCGTGGCCAGTCCGCCTCCGGCACGAGGTCGAACGCGCTCATGTCGGCAATCTCTGCGTCGGTGTAGCCGGTCACCTCGGAAAAGCGGCGGTTCCAGCGCTGGAAGCGTCCGTCCTCGTCGAGGACAAAGAAGAGGTCGTCGATGGCATCGAGCAGGCGGTCGGTGTACTCGCGGTAGCGTTCGAGCTGGCGACGGTTTTGCTCCCGTTCCGTCACGTCCCGAATCAGGGTGCGTGCGACGGTCTCGTCCCCAATCTCGGTCGTGCTGGCCGACACTTCGCCCCAAAACGCCGGGCCGTCGACGCGATCGTACCGGGAGACCCCGCGATAGAACTCTCCTGCCCGCAAGGCCTCCAATTTCTCCTGGGCTGTGTCCTGCTCCTCCGGAACGTGTAAGTCGAAAACCGATCGGCCTTCCAGGTTCTCGACGTCGCGGCCGAAAAGCGATTCGGCCTGCGGATTGGCCTCCCGGATGCGCCCTTCCAGGTCGTGAACCAGGATGGCATTGTTGGAGTCGCGGAACAGCGACCGGTACCGCTCCCGGCTACGACGCAGTTTCTGCTCGGCCTGCTTGCGATCGTGGATGTCGAGGTGGATGCCCGCGGCCCGGGTTGGGGTGCCGTCGTCGTCACGGTCGATCACCTTGCCAATCGTCTGGATCCACTTCCAGTCGCCGGACTTGGTGCGCATCCGAATCTCGGGAGCATAGGTGTTGGTCTCGCCTGCGAGGTAGGCCTCCAGGGCCTTCATCGCTCGGGGTAGATCTTTGGAATGGACGAGGGTCTCCCACGTGCTGAACTGGAAGGCCAACTCGTCCCGCGAGTAGCCGAGCATCTCGGCCCACTGCCGATTGAACAACACCTGGTTGGTGTCGAGGTCCCAGTTCCACGTGCCGATGTCGCCGCCCTCGACGGCCATGGAGAGTTGCTCCCGGCTACGCTGCAGCTCCGCCTCTGCTTCTTTCCGCTCGGTAATTTCTTGCAGGGCTCCAGCAACCTTGATAACCTCCCCGTCTCGTTTCCGGGCCGGTGCCCCCACTGCCCGTACCCATCGTTGATTCTCGTTAGCGGTGACGAGCGGAAGTTCGAGGTCGTAGGGGATTCCTTCTGCTGCACACCGCTCGAACGCGTCGCGAAGTTCGGAGCGAGCCTCCGGCGGAAAAAACTCAAGCGACGCCTCGACACCCACCTCGGTGCCGGGGGGAACTTCGTAGATTCGGTACGTCTCTTCCGACCAGGTGGTCTCTCCCGACTGCAGGTCTACCTCCCAGGCCCCCGCCAGCCGCTGGGTCTGCTCCAGCAGGTTCCGTTGTCGGCGAAGGGTCTCTTCCTGGTTCCGCTGCTCGGTCACGTCCCGCTGAATGGAAACCCAGTGCTCGGTTTCACCGGCGTCGTTCCGTACCGGCGCCAGGGTCCACTGCACGAGATACGGGCTTCCGTCCTTTCGGTAGTTGATGGTCTCGCCCTCCCACGACGTTTCTGCCTCCAAGGCCGCCCGGAGCGAGTCCAACACCGCCTGGTCCGTCTCCGGCCCCTGCAACATCCGGGGCGTTTTCCCCAAGAGTTCCGACTCCTCGTAGCCCGTCATCGCCTCGAAGGCAGCGTTGGCGTACACAATGCGCGGGCCAGGTTCCTCTAGCGGCTCGGCCTCCGTAATGAGCACGGCTTCCTGGGACTGCCCCACCGCTTTCGACAAGAACCGGCGCTCTTGTTGCTGTTTCCGTCGCCGGAGTTCCTCCTCGGTCACGTCGGTCAGAACGACAAGGCGCCCACCGTGCCTGTGCCCAAACGTGCTTTCGTCGACCCGGTAATATCGGGGGACATCGGGCGCGGCCTCGTCGACCTGGATGACATTCGATCCGTGTTCTAGAGGCTCGTGGGATAAGGCGTTCGCCACCGCCGGTAGAATCTCTGCTAGGGGGATGTCGATCGTCTCCGGCGTGTCCAGCGGGGGGAAAAGAGCGGCGGCACGGTCATTGTAGTTTCGCACCCGCCCTGCGTCGGAGAGTACAAGAACCGGGTTCCCGCTCCGAGCCGTCTGCTCGATCTCCTCAAACCGGCCGGTACTCACGAACAGCACGCCGAGGACAAAGGCCGCTACGCCAACCGGCTCGTGGCTGATGTCCAGCAGCCATGGACTGACGTATCCGATCGCGTTGGCCAGGGCTGGCAGGGCAGTGAGCCCGAACAGGATTCCCAGCGGTCGCCCTCCTACCTGGACCCGGCGGAGCGACTCGTACAGCATAAAGAAGCCGACCGCCGCCAGCGCGTAGGACAGCCCCGTGGTGATCCAGTATAGGGCGTGGTGGTCCACCGCCAGGTGGGGAAACGGACGCCCGACCGCCGCGGCCGAAAAGTAGATCCCGTGCCATGCGTTGGTGCACTTCGTCAGCGTGACGGCTCCCAGTACGACGATCGCTACTCCGCGGGCGGCCCGGCTCCGGTGCAGTGAGCGCCCGCTGTAGGCAGAGCAGAAGTAAAGCCAGGCCCACACCGTGGCAAATCCGACGATGAGGCCCACCTCGTAGAGCCGAACTTTGAGGAAGGGAGTGGGGGCGAGAAGCATGACGGCGTGGGCTGCGGCCCAGCCGCCGCTGGTAAGCAGGAGCGCCGTGAGTCCATGACGCACGTCCGGAGCCGAGATCTGGCGGGTGCGCCAGAGTCCTCCCAGGCAAATCAGGGCCGCGGCGGCGAAAAGCGTCGTATATCCGACGAAAAGAATACTGGGAGCCAAGAGTGGCTGGGAGGTCATGATCTTATGCCCCGCCGGCGCGCGGTCCAGGATGGGGACGGCGCCGAGTCATGGATGGTGGTGCAAGACATCCTGCCATTGCCCCGTCGTTTTGCGTGGACATGATGGGAGGACCCTTCGACATCTACTACAGAATGAGTGATCGTTCAATGTCATTTTGTAGTGTCTGCATCCGTTATTTCGCGGAGGGTCCCGTGGTATGGGCTCCTAAGGGGGGCACGGTCCGAACTCCGTCTGTGATCGCTGCTAGGTGCAAAAATCATGCGGCGCCGGAACCGATGCTTCTTGGGGCAAACGGGGACCGGATCTGTAATGGGCTCGGGACGCCTTTGGAAACGACAGGTAGCGACACTACGCTTTGCGAATGCGAGGGCCATCTGTCATCTGAACCACGCGCTGCGGGAAGGGAATCTCGATGCCGGCCTCTCTGAACCGGGCGAGGGCACGTCGGTAGACGGCGTCTCGGACCGATCGCTTCCCACGAGGAGCGTCGATCCACACCAGTACCTGGAGGACGATGGCATTATCCCCGAGAGTGCGCACATTTACCTCCGGTGTGGGCGTCGACAGAATTCGGGGCAGACCGCCAATGACGTCGTGCAGAATGGTGGTGGCCTCCGTGAGATCCGTATCGTACGCCACGCCAATCTCCAGGTTGATCCGGGTTTTTTGCTCCGGAAGCATGTGGTTGACAATGACTTCCGTCCCGAGCACATCGTTGGGAATCATCACGATCTCGTTGTCCCGCGTGCGAATAACCGTTTTGTGCAGGTTGATTGCGAGAACGTCTCCCAGGTATCCGCCCACCTCAATTCGGTCGCCGACGCGGAAATTGGGGTCGGCCGTGAGGGTGACCCCCGCCAGGACGTTGGAGAGGACTGTCTTGGCGGCGAGGGCCACGGCCAGGCCCACGATGCCCATCGATGCGAGAAATGCCGTTACCTGGATGCCGAGTTCACGTAGCGCAACCATCGTGCCCACGATCCAGATTACGTAGACGGCTGTCAGGTCCATCAGCCGGACGATTCGCTCGTCGATGTCGGTATCGGTTCGCTCGGCGAGCGGAAGCCCGTACTCCCGGATGAGGTTCTTGACCAGGCTCGCCAGAATCCAGGTGCCGGTGAGTACAAAGATTGCCTGTTGCGCTCCCTCCCACTGCCCGAACTGCTCACGGATCTGCGGGATGCGGTACAGGGCGTAGTTGACGGAGACGAGGGCCACCAGCACGCTGATGGGGGGACCCAGCACGCGGACCAAGACTCCGTCGAGACGGAACCGGCCCCGGTCGGCTTTACGGCCTAGCCAGCGGAGCCCGTGGTACAGGAGAAAGGCCCCGGAAATTCCAGCCGCGACGATGGCGAGGGACACGATAATATTGTTGGGGGAGATCCCGTTCATGGCTCAGCCCGAAGGGTGCCAGGGAAAAACATGGACGACAGGCAAAATATAGCCCCAACTTGGGCAGTGCACAAGGGGCAGCGCGCTTCCTGAAGATCCGGCAACGCGCGGAGCGAGACGATATCCGGGCACACCTGCAACGGCTGGACGAGGCGACTGTGTGTCGTTCGAGGGGACACGTGTATGATAAACGAGCGAGACGAGAGAACGCGCCTTCGTAGATCTTTGGACCAATCCGCCTTGCCACCTATGCTCGATGCCCAACTGCAGCGTGACGGACGATGGATCCTCGTGCAGCGCCCCGCCGTTTTTGCCGTGGCGCTACTGCTGGTTGCAATTGGGGGGTGCGACAGCGTTGGCAGCGACGCAGACGACTCCCCAAACTATACGACCGAAGTCGCGACACAAACCTTGAAAGCCGACGGCGTGGACCTCGATCAGATTGACAAGGGACAGTACGGAAACATCGTAGACGGCACGCGCGCTGTGCTCCGCAATCAGACGGAGTACGAAGAGTTATGGGCGGACCTGCATGCGGATAAGAGCACGGTCCCCGCCCCCCCCAGCGTCGACTTTGGCTCGAAGGTCGTTGTGGCGATTGTCTTGGGGGAACGTCCAAACGGGGGATACAGTGTTGAGATTGATGGGGCGCAGGTCAGTGAGGACGGGGACCAGACTCGCATTCAGTTTACTGAGAAGGTGCCGGGCTGCGCAGCGACACAGGTCCTGACCTCGCCGTACGTGCTCGCGACGATGGACCGGGGCGGAGCAGCCGCGGCAGCAATTGGGGACGACGCCATCACGTTTGAGCACAGTGAGCAGACACGCTCCTGCACTAACTAAGGCTCTTGGGCCAGAGAGCATGGACGGCCGTGACCGATGGCCTTTGTCCGCGGGGGCGTCCTCTGCTCGGTAGGCCGGTCACTGCGAGGCAGGAGGCTGTGGAGCGGCCGGTCGGGACGCTTCCGTCCGGCGGCCCACATCTTTCGGATCCTCAAGCTCGCCCGCGATGGCCTCGAACGCATCGGTGGCGGTGACGAGACCGTGGACATGGTTGTCCTCGCGGACGAGGGCTAGCTCCTGCTGCTTTTGTTGAAGTTGATCGATAAGGTCGCTGACGGGCAGCGTCGGGGCAACCCACACGACCGGCTCCGCGATGTCGTGGAGCGTGGCAGCCCCCCGCTCCAGGTCTGGGAGGTGTCGGAAGACCTTCGTCATGTACAAGATGCCGATCGCTTCCTCGCCATCCCCACCGAGGAGTGGATATCGGTCATGCGGGTGCGTCCGCATGCGATGCAGGGTTTCGTGGAGATCGTCGGCGGTGCTCAACGCCACGATCTCGGTGCGGGGCACCATGATGCGCTGCACCGGGATCTCTTCAATCTCAACGGCCCGTAGGATTTCGTTTCGGCGCTCGCGGGAGAGGTTGGCACGGCTGAGCACCTCTCCGATCTCTCTCCGCACGGCGCTGATGCTGGCGGGGGAGGAGTCGTCGCTAGTGTCCTCCGCTTCGGTCCACGACCGCTGCACCTCAATTCCGAAAACCCGAAGCGTGCCCTTCGCCAGCCCGTCGCCCGCCATGATGAAGGGGTAGGCGATGGTGGTCCATCCCTGAAGAGCCCAGGCGGTGCGTCGAGCCACCTGACGAGGCCGCTCTACCCCGAGATACGTCGGGGTTTGCTCGCCCCAGATTTTATGGATCAGGTTGATCAGTACGATGCCCACGACCACCGAGATCGCATGGGATAGGCCCTCAGGGGTCCCGACGAGGATGAACAGTGGCTGGAGCAAGTACGTGAAGGCGGGCTCGGCCACGACCCCCAAGAGAATGCTGGACGTCGTAATGCCGAGCTGGCACCCCGTGAGGTAGATTTCCAACTGGTCGGTAATGCGACGAGCTCGTTCCAGGCCCGGCGGGTCGTCGGCAGGGTCCAGTTGAGGGAGACGGGTGAGCGCAAACTCCGTGACGACGAAGAAGGCGTTTGCCCCCGTAAGCAGAACGCCCCCCACCAGTCGAAGTGCGATTTCAAGGGAGCTCATTGAGTGCTACACCAACAGTACCACAGGAGTAGAGTTAAGGAGACCGCGCTGCCAGTCACGTCTCCGGTTCCGTCGTGGCGGCCTCCCGGGCGGTCGACTCGTCGGCGGGAGAGGCGTCCTCGTCGGTGGCCTCTTCGGGGCGGTTAGGACAGTTCTCGCGGATGCAATGGCCGTACATGTTCAGCGAATGATGCTTGATGTCGAATTCGTAAATGTCGGCCACCATTTCCTGAATGCTCTGCAGTCGCGGGTCGCAGAACTCGAACAGCTCGTTGCAGTCCATGCAGATGAGATGATCGTGCTGCCAGTAGCTGTAGGCCCGTTCGTACTTGGCCTGGTTCTTCCCAAACTGGTGCCGCACCACTAGGTCGCATTCCAGCAGCAGCTCCAGTGTGTTGTAGACCGTAGCGCGGCTTACCTCTGTACCGTCCTGCTTGAGGCGGACGTACAGCTCATCGGCGTCGATGTGATCGTCGGTCTCGTAGATTTCCTCCAGGACGGCGAAGCGCTCAGGCGTCTGTCGCTTGTTGCGCTTCTTGAGGAACGCCTGGAAGATGGAGCGGACCTCATCGATCTTCTGTTGGGGGAGGGTCGACATGCGACTTGCGAGCGCGTATTCGACAGCACGGAACGGAGCAGGACGGAGCGACGCGGCGGGGGCGTACCTTGAAACTGTAGGTCCTGCTCACGGGTCGGACGAACCGGTGCTGGCGAAGGGGGTTCCAGTTTGCTCCTCTAGCAGCGTCTCCACGTCGGTCCGGATTGCGTCGTGGATTGCGTCGATAGAGCGGTGCCCGTCGAGCCGTCGAAAGCGGTGGGGATGCTCGTCGGCGAGGGTGTCGTAGGCCGCCGCAACACGGTGATAAAACGACGTGGCCTCGGCCTCCATGCGGTCACGTTTCGTTCCCGCTTCCTCGCGACGCGCCTGGGCCGTCTCGGCATCGAGCTCCACGAGATAGGTGCGGTCGGGCACAAGGCCGTCGGTCACTCGGCGGTGAAAAGACTGCAGCCACGCGGGGTCGGCCACGCCCCGTCCCGCGCCCTGGTACGCGGTCGTAGAGTCGTAAAACCGGTCGCAAAGGACGATCCGACCTTCCTCCAGCGCAGGTCGAATGCGCTCCGCCACGAGTTGGGTGCGGGCCGCCGAGAACAAAAGCAACTCTGCCATCGGATGGACGTTTACGTCCGGCTCTAGTAATACAGAGCGAATTTTTTCGGACAGCTCGGTGCCGCCGGGCTCGCGGACAAGCAGGGGATCCTGCCCGCGCTCCCGCAAGTACTCGGCCAGAAGCCGGGCCTGCGTGCTCTTCCCGCTTCCGTCAATGCCCTCAAAGGTAAGAAGAAGCATAGGGCGATTGGGCCCAAAGGAGCGGCCATGGTGCCGGGACGATTCCCCGTACGCAGACGACTGGCCGCACGCAGGCGTTGTTTTTGCAAGTTCTTTCGAGGAGGCATTATACTTAGGGACGAACACGTTGGCCGGGGTCCGCCACATGGGCCCAGGGACGACCGTGTGTTCTCGCGAATCACGTACTGGTGTGGTATGAACACGTTCGATTTTGGCTTCGACGACCTCGAGGACTCGGACCGGGAGGATCCGCTCAAGGATCTCGTGGCCGCGTACGAGGACGACCCGTCTGCGTATTTCGACTCCGGCGACCTCGAAGAAATTGCGTCGTTTTACTTCGAGGAGGGAGAGTTGGAAAAAGCGCTGGACGTCATTGATCGTCTCATTGAGCTTCATCCGTACACGTCCGATGCCTGGATGCGGCGCGGCATTCTCCTGAACAATCTCGATCGTGCGGAGGAGGCGCTGGAGGCCTACGAGCAGGCCCTGGACATTAACCCAACCGACACGGAGACGCTCATCAATTTGGGCATTACCCTTGATGGGCTGGGCCGGATCGACGAGGCGCTTGAGGCTTACCACGAGGCGCTGTCGATCAATCCCCTCCACGGCGAGGCCCTTTTCAACCTGGGCGTCACCCTGGAGCGGGACGATCAGTTGGAAAAGGCGGTCGACGCTTTCGAACGGTGCACCGACGTGTATCCGGAGCACCCGGAGGTGTGGTACGAGCTGGGGTATTGCTACGACCGTCTCGGCCGCAATGAGAAAAGCGTAGAGGCGTACGACAACCACCTCGACATCGACCCGTATTCGCAGGATGCTTGGTACAATCGGGGCATCGTACTCAATCGCCTGGGGCGTTTTGAAGAGGCGGTAGAGAGCTACGACATGGCCCTCGCTATCCAGGACGAATTTGCGTCGGCCTATTACAATCGGGGCAACGCACAGGCAAATCTGGGCAATCTGGGGGCGGCCATCAAGAGCTACGAGCAGGTGCTGGAGCTAGAAGGCCCCGACGCGGCGACGTATTACAATCTCGCGCTGGCCTACGAGGAGCGGGGCGACCTCGGTGCGGCGCGAACCTACTACGAGAAGACGCTCGACCTGGAATCGAAGTATCCGGAAGCCTGGTATGGCCTCGGCTGCTGCTTTGACGCGGAGGATAAGTTTGAGGAGGCCCTCGAATGCTTCCGCTACGCCGTAACCCTGAAGTCGAACGTGCCCAAGTTCTGGAGGGGACGGGCCGATTGTGCGTATAAGGCTGGGCGGTTCGACGAGGCGCTGGAGTCGTATCGTCATGCGGTGCGGCTCGACGAGTCGGATCCACACGCCTGGATGGGGTACGCCGAGGCGCTCCTCGAAAATCAACAGCCGGAAGAGGCCCTCGATGCGTACCGGCAGGCCCTGGAGCTCGACCCCGACCGGGCCAGTACGTACTTCCGACAGGCGAAAGCCCTGTTGGCCCTGGGCCGGGCGGACGAGAGCATTCGGGCCCTCAAGACGGCCTTTCAGCTCGATCCTGCCAAGAAGGACGAGTTTCGGCAGGCCTACCCGAACCTCTACGACAACGACCACGTCCGACAGCTTCTCGACCTCGATTCGTAAGGACGAAGGATCGTCGTACCGCCCCTGCGTGCGCCAGTCCCCGGTCTCGTTTCCGAACCTGTCTTCTTGTCCTGCATGCCCTCCACGCCGTTTGCTCTTCTCCGCTACGTGCTCTACGGCGTGCTCATGGGTGGGGCCGATGTGATTCCTGGGGTGAGCGGGGGCACCATGGCGCTCATCGTAGGCATCTACGAGCGCCTCGTGAGCGCCCTCAGCTCCGCGGTGTCGTTCGGCCTGGCGGTCCTGCGGCTCGACCTCGACGTGGCGCGGCGGCACTGGGCGGCGGTGCCGTGGCACATGATTGGGCCGCTTCTAGGGGGGATCGGCCTCGCTATCGTCGTTGGAGCGAAGGTGATTCCGCCCCTGATGGAGGCCTACCCGCAATCTATGCGCGGGCTGTTCTTTGGGCTCGTTGCGGCATCGCTCCTCATTCCAGCCCGCCGCATCATGCGGGTGACGGGACTGCGGGTGGCCATCGGGGGCGTTTGCGCCACCGGTGCGTTTTTGCTGACGGGGCTGCCTGTCCTGTCGGTGGCCGATCCGGGGCTGCTCCGAGTGTTCCTCTCGGCCGCGGTAGCAATCTGCGCGATGATCTTGCCGGGGGTCAGCGGCGCGTTCCTGCTGGAAGCGCTGGGCATCTACACCCCTACGCTCGAGGCCCTTAACGGGCTCGAATGGGGCTACGTGCTCACGTTCTGTGGAGGGGCGGCCGTAGGGCTGGCGACCTTCGCGACCCTGCTCGACTTGTTACTCAAACATCGTCACGACGCCACAATGGCGGCCCTCGTGGGGCTTATTGCTGGGGCCCTCCGCGCCCTGTGGCCTTACGTGGGGCCGGAACGTGCCCTTCGATGGCCCGACGCCGGGGAGCCGGTATTGCCGGTGGTGATGCTGGGGGTGGTTGGGTTTGGGGCCGTGCTCGCGCTTCTGCGTTGGAGCCCGTCTGCGGAGGTAGAGGCGCAGGCGACAGCCCCTGGGTCGTGAACAATAGTCCCGCTTCGTCTCGCTCCGCTGTCGTCTTCTGTCCGATGCGTCACCTCGGTCTTTTGTTTGGCTTTGTGTGCGTGTTCGCCGCGCTCGGGGGCTGTGCCACAATGCCGATCGGGTCCTCCTCGTCGAGGGTCGATTCGCTGCGATCCGAAAACGCTGCCCTGCGTGCCCGCCTCCAACAGGTGCGGGACTCGTTGGCGTTGCGTGAGGATGTGGAGACGGGGCAGTACTACCGCGACCTGCGCGTCTTGCAGGACCAATTGAACCGCCTCACCTACGAGGCCCGCACGCTCCGAAACGGCGGGCGTACGGTCCGTGTCCTCCCTGCCGATTCCCTTTTCGAGTCGGCGACCGCCACGCTCACGGACGCCGGGGCCAAGCGGCTTCGTGTCGTCATTGCTCAGCTACAGACTGCCTATCCCACTCGCACGGTCTGGGTAGAGGGGCACGCCGACAATGCGCCGCTGAGCGAGTCGCTCCAGGAACAGTTTGCGTCGAACTGGGAGCTCTCGGCGGCCCGGGCCACCGCCGTGGTTCGGCACCTGGTTACGAACAGCGACCTGTCCCCCGGACAATTCGCGGCCGTAGGCTATGGGGCGACGCAGCCCGTGGCCTCCAACCAGACGGTTCGAGGGCGACGTCGCAATCGCCGCGTCCGCATCGCCGTGCTACCTCCGCCGCGCGACTACTCGCGCCCTTTCGAAACGTCCTGGTGAACTGCTCGGTACCGCCCGACGAACTGGAGGTAGCTGCGTGACCCGTCGTCGTTCGGATATACGCCGAATCCGTCGATCCGGTACTCGGGACCGGCGGGTGTCTCGACGACGCGCTCGCGGAAGCTCTCGACGAGGCCTGCTTGGGTGCGGCGATGCCACACAATGGCGCTGCCAGACACACGGCCGCGGTACGTGAGGGTCGTGCCGTCCGGCTGGTCGACCTCGCAGATGAGCATGCCCGCATCGTTCACGTAGTTGCGCGCGGTTTTTCGCACGACACGCCCGTCGGGATAGCGGTCTACCTGCGTGCCCACCTGTACTGAGTCCGACCATCGGTAGCGGTGCGCCGCCGTGAGCGAGTCGACCTGGTTGCCTGCATAGTCGTACACCACGAACGGCCCTTTCCACTCTCCGGTGAGCGACTCCAGGGCAGCGCGCGGCGACTGGGCAGGCGCAGGAAGGTTTACGAGAAGGAGCAGAAATCCGAGTGTGAGGGAGGCCCACGCGGAAGGGGATTGCCGTCTTCCCTTCCGGCAGGAATGGGCCACTCGGGCACTTTCAGCGTTCCAAACTTCCGTATGCACTGGACAGGGAGGCGATTATGAGACGAACGATTTGGGGGATCGGTATAGTCGTGGGAGGGACTCTGGCCGGAGTCGTAGCATTTTTTCTATGGGCCAGTTCGGGGCGTCTTCCGGCGGAGGACCTCGCGCAGGTCCGGACGTATCCCACCACTCCCGACGCAACCGTTCCGGACACGCTCACCGTTACGACGTACAACATCGGATATCTGTCGGGCATGACGAACAACGAGCCCGTGGTGCGCCCCGACAGCCTCTTCCACGCAAACATGGCCCAAGCCGTTGGTTTCCTGCGGGCGGTCCGCCCCGACATCATTGGAATGCAAGAGATTGATTTTGGGGGCGCCCGGGTTGCTTACGTCCACCAACTCGATACGCTGGCCACGCGGCTGGGGTATCCCACCGCGGCGCAGGCCGTAAATTGGGACGAGCGCTACCTGCCGTTTCCATACGGCCGTCCCGCCGTTAACTTTGGTCGCACCCTCTCGGGACAAGCCGTAGTCAGCCGCTTCCCAGTTGTGCAGCACGTGCGAAACGTCCTCCCGCGGCCGCCACAGCCATTTTATCGGGAGGCGTTTTATCTTGACCGTCTCGCTCAGGTCGCCGTCGTCGACCTCGGCGGGCCGTCGCTGGTCGTCATCAACGTGCACCTGGAGGCCTTCAATATCGGCACGCGTCAGGACCAGGCCCGTCGCGTGAACCGCCTCTATCGCCGGCTGGCCGGGGCGGGGGTTCCCACGCTTTTGCTTGGCGACTTCAACAGCCGTCTTTCCGACGCCGAATCCGCGTCGCGCGACCGCACGATGTGGCATCTGCTGGACGATACCGATCTGCGTCCGGCCGACACGACGGGACAGGCCACGTACCCGGCCGACGCGCCGACGCGCCCGATCGACTACATTTTTTATTCTCCGCGTTTCTTTCAGTCGATCGACGCGCAGAGATGGTGTGGAACTCCCAATCCGCCGTCCGACCACTGCGCCGTTACGGCCACCTTTCGCCTCAGGCCTTCCATCAAGAAGGGCCCGTCCCCCGAGGCCCTTCCATCACTAGACGTTCGGGCGGGCAAGTAGCGGAAAGTACCCGTGACGCCCCCATCACGTTACGCCGTCTCCAGTTCGCGGGCTTGCTCTTCCTCCGAGGTGTTCCAGTTGGTCGCCTCGGCGACGTGCTGGCACTGGTGGCAGCGGATGTCGCGGTCCTTGACCTGGTAGCATGGGCGTTCGCAGGCCGGGGTTGGCGTCTGCACGTTGGGCAGCTGGAGCTGAGCGGCGGTCATGTCCGCCAGCGTCTCGATGAACTTGGGATGGCTGTTGAGGGCCGGCATCACCTCGTAGTGCTCCGGAATTGGGGCCCCCTCTTCCTCCAGCTCCTCCGGAATCTCGATGGCCAGCTCGTAGCTCGTTTCGATGTGCTCGGTCACGAACGCTACCGGGATGACGAGCACATCTTCGCCTTCTTCGGCGAGTTCTTCGACAGTGTCGTCCGTCGCGGGGGTAAGCCACTCCGACGGGCCCACCTTGCTCTGAAAGGCTGATGTGAAGTCGTGGTCGTGTCCTCGTTGCTCCATGACGTGTTTTACGGTGGAGTGAACGAGGCAGCAGTACGGGTCGTCCCGATCCATCATCTCGTTGAGGGGCGTCCCGTGTGCGCTGAAGAGGAGGTGCACGTCGTCGCGGATCTCCTCCGGAAAGCGCTCCAGGCCCTCGTCGATGCGGTCGTTTAAGGCCTCAATGTACTTCGGATACGTCGCGTACTCGAAGACCGAGGTCGTGGGCCAGGCCGGGATCTCGCCCGCCTTTTCCAGTTCGTGCCAGTACACGAGCGAGGCGCCGGTCGTGGTCTTGGAGTACTGCGGGTACAGGGGAAGCAGCACCACCTTGTCCACCCCGTCTTCCTGCATCTGGGCGGCGGCCTGCTCGCTGAACGGTTCCCAGTACCGCATGGCCATGTACGTCTTGAACGTGGCACCCGTCTGCGCCGCGTACTGTCCGTTGAGGCGACGTTCGAGGTTGTCGGCCTGCTCGCGCGTGAGCGGGTTGATCGGAGAGCCCCCATCGTCGGTAATCTCCTTGTAGTCCTCGGCGACCGACTGGGAGCGGAAGTACGAGATGATTTTGGAGAAGGCCTGCCGGACCCGCCCTCGGGCCTGGAAGTACACGACTTGCGAGAAGTCGATGATGGCCGGGTCCATAAACAGGTTGTAGAGGAACGGCTCCACGGCCTCTTCGCTGTCGGGACCGCCCAGGTTAAGAAGCACAACTCCAACAGTGTCACCCGACTCTACACCGAGCTTCGACGAGGGGAAAAATCCTCCCTCCACGAGCCGGGAGTCGCTATTATAATCTTCACGGTCGTAACGGCGCAAAAACTCGTAGGGAGTCATAGGGGGCGAGGGTTGCTGCGGTGGACTAGGTCGTCGGTAGTACGTCGTGAATAGTACAAACAATCAAACGGAGCGAACAGTGCGAAGACCCACAAGTCCTCCGAATTGTTGCAGATGTGTTTCGGTTGTGCACAACGGTAACGAGCGTAGACCGTCGGGGAGGGCCGCTGGCCCAGAAAAACACCTGCACCGCTATAAGATATGCACTTCGCGGCGAGTTTCTTCGCACTCGGTCCTTGAATGAACGCAGAATCATGGCGATTTCTCGGAGACGTTTTTGTGCCCTCGGCGCTGCGGGAGCTACAGCACTGGCTATCCGTCCGTCGGTGGCGAGGGCTTGGGGACAGGAGGGATGGACAACCGGTCCCAAGCTGCCCTGGTCGACGCAAGAAGTCTACTGCACAACCTGGAGGGGGCAGATCCTGGTTGCCGGGGGACTTCGCTCCGGCGCGGACAGTAGTCGGCGGTTCACGACGCTCCGGGAAACTGCTCTCTTCGATCCGTCGAGTGAGGCCTGGACGACCGGACCGAACCTCCCAGCGCCCCGCCACCATATCGTTCTGGCCACGGCCGGCGGCACGGTGTATGGGTTCGGCGGCTTCGAGGGCGAGACCCTGCGCACCGGCTTTCAGTTTCGAGGAGACGTGTATGCTTTCGAGGGGGAGGAATGGACCCGAGTCGGTACTATGCCGACGCCGCTGGGCGAAACCGTTGCGCTCGCGCACGACGGGTGCATTCATCTTCTTACTGGCAGTCGGCACCCCGACGATGGGGCATCACGAGGCGCGTCTCGTACGCATCGAGTCTACGAACCCAATACGGACACCTGGACCGAGGCCCGTCCAGTGCCCACGGCCCGGAGCAGTGCCACCGGGGCTGTCATTGACGGTCGCCTCTACGTGGCCGGCGGGCGCCGTACCGACGACGGGATCACCAATCTTGGGGCGCTGGAGCGGTACGACCCGGTCGCTGACACATGGACGGAGTTGCGTCCACTGCCGCAACCATCCGGAGGACTCGCCGGAGCAGCGCTCGATGGCCGCCTGTACGTCTTTGGTGGCGAATACTTTTCGGGGGATGGGGGCGTGTACGAATACACCTGGGCGTACGACCCGGAGGCCGATACCTGGACCAAACAGCCGTCCATGCCCACCCCTCGGCACGGACTCGCCGGCGCGACTCTCGGTGGACGCCTCTACGCCATCGGCGGAAATACCGCTGCTGGCATTGGGGCTGCTACCTCCTCTGCCGTTGAGATTTTCACGCCCGCCAACGGCTGACGGCCCGCCCGCCTTGTGTTCGGTTGTTACCCCCTCATCTCCCGTCAACGCTGTGATCATTGACGTGTGCGCAGACATTGCCTGCCCATGGTGTTATGTGGGACGGGCCCGACTCGCGGAAGTCCCTGAGCAGCGTCCAGCCCTCGATGTGACGCTCCAGTGGCGCCCTTTCCAGCTCCAGCCCGATCTGCCGTCCATGGGGCGTAACTTCCGCACTGTGCTCGAGGAAAGGTTTGGTGGTTGGGACCGCGCGCAAAACATGTTCGACCGCATTCAGCGGATGAGGAAAGAGGAAGGGCTCACGTTTGATTTTGAGGGGATCAAGATTGCGCCGAACACTGCCGATGCGCACCGGCTGGTCCTCTGGGCAGACGAGCAAGGTGTTGGGGATGCCGTGGCTACCGCGCTGTTCGAGGTCTATTTCTCGGAGGGGCGGAACGTCTCTGATCAGGCCGTGCTTGTGGACTGTGCTAATGAGGCCGGGCTTTCCGTGGAGAGCGCACAGGCACTTCTCGAAAAGGCAGAGTACGCCCGTGAGGTTCAGGAGAGTCAGCAGGAGGCGCAGCAGCGGGGCATCACGGGGGTTCCATGCTACGTCTTTGATGGGGACCGTGCCGTGAGGGGGACGCAGCGTGCAGGGGTCCTAACGGAAGCCCTCGACGTGGCCGTGGTTGAAGCGCCCGCCGACGGGTAGGGCTGGGCGATGTCTTCGATATTCGACCTCGCAAGTCGTAGGTTCAAGTGTAGAACCTTCTACGCTACGAATGCCCCGCTTCGTCAGTCGAGTCGCTAAGCCGAATCCTCATGGGTCGCACACGCATCATGTCGCCGGCGCGGGTTCACCGTACGCTCCGCCGCTTTGCCTACGAAATCATTGAGCAAAACCGTGGGGCGGGTTCGGTCGAGCTCTTTGGCATCCAGAAGAGTGGTGTGCCCCTGGCCCACGCTGTTGCGGCGGAAATCGGCGCCATTGAGGATACGACCCTCACGGCTCATGAGCTCGACGTCACGCCCTTTCGGGATGACCGCCCCGACCTGTCTCCTCCTGCGCCCCCTCCGCACGACGTGGACGTGACGGACCGGGACGTTATCCTGATCGACGACGTTGTCTTTACGGGACGTACGGCGCGCGCTGCGCTAGATGCTGTTCTCCAGTATGGGCGCCCCCGGAGCATCCAGCTTGTCGTACTCATTGATCGGGGCCATCGCGAATACCCTATCCAGCCCGACTGTACCGGGCACCGTCTCCAGACGAAGCAGGAAGAACAGGTTGTCGTGCAGGGGGATGAGGAGTTTGCAGTCTACATTGAAGGGGAGGGCGCCCCCTCCGAAGCCCCTCAGTCGAGCAGCCTCGACGAATCCTGAGTAGTGGGGGGGGCGACGTCAGGAGAATCCCGTGAGAGGGGGGCAGGGCGGGGGACCTCCGTAGAGTCGGTGGTGGTGAATAGGCGGATTTCTGTTCCCGCCCGCACCTTCGTCCGAGGCGCGCGGCCTTGTCGACGAACAAACCGTTTCGTCTCAGAACTATCCGTCGTTGTTGCGCTTGACGTGTCTGTCATTGATGTCGGGCCGGTCGTCGAACCCGATGATCGAGGATTGACGACCACAAAACGGAGATTATGGCGGAGCAGGAGGCGTTGGGCACCCTTGACGGGACGACCTGCGACATTAGGGACTCGTACAGTGTCTTGGCCCAATCCCGTACTGTACCAGAGGTCTATGGCCCCGCCCTTCTTCAGTGAGTCACCAGGCTCGGGTTTCTGTCGGGTAATGGTGTTTGGGTAGGGCGACGGAATCGAATCCGGTCTGACCGAGTCCACTTGGAGCCCGAGGGACGATGCACGGTTTTTGGCCTCCCGGACCGAAATGCCATTGAGGTCTGGAATACTGACCATGGGCGCCGTTCCCGAATTCACCGTCAGGTAGACGCGTCGTCCTGGCTTCACATCGGCACTGGCAGGTGGGTTCTGGTCCACGACGGTTCCCTGGGGCACGTTTGGATTGAAGCGGCCGACTTGGCGCATCACCGCCAGATCGCGACGCTGAACCAGTGCCTTCGCCTTCTCAAACGGACGGTCTTCAACGTCGGGCACGCGGACAGACACGCCATGCCGAGTGTACGAGGGCATGATCACTGCATCGACCAGAACATACGCTGTGAAGCCGAGAAGGAGAAGCCCCCCAAGTCCTCCCCAGAAGTAAGGATTCTGAAGGAGGGTTTGTGTCCAGCGCCGTACTGATCGGAGTGTCTGTGGAAGCTGCATTGCAAGTGGGGAAATCGCTACAGGAATCAGAAGACGCCGGGCCCTCAATGCAGAAAGGCCCACTAGGGGCAATATGCCAGCACGGTAACATGGCTCGATACGTTCGGTTTCCCTGTGGGTCCCTTAGCCGGAGTCCCAAAAATTCCCATGCCAGTAGTCCATTCGTTCTTGACACAGTGGGCTGGAACAGCAAGACTCGTTCAATGTCTAACGCGGTCCCTTGAAAGAGGAGGGCCAGTGAGCCTGACGCCGAGGCCTCTGGACGAAAGAAAATTGCGACGCGGCGATTTAAGTTGGATTCACGCAAGAGTTTGAAACCAAGCCCTACGCGTTGAGTCT
>CAJXKO010000025.1 GCA_913055845.1 uncultured Bacteroidota bacterium
CCGCGGCCGGTGTGGTACGCCTCGTAGACCCCCGCGTAGCCGTAGATGATGCCGCCGGTGGGGAAGTCCGGCGCCGGGAGGTGCTCCATCAGGTCGTCGATCTCAATGTCCGGATCGTCGATGTAGGCCACCGTGGCGTCGATCGTCTCGCCCAGATTGTGCGGGGGGATCTTGGTCGCCATGCCCACGGCGATCCCGTCGGCCCCGTTCACCAGCATGTTGGGAAAGGCCGCCGGAAGGACGGTCGGCTCCTCCATCGTCCCGTCGAAGTTTTCCTGCGTGTCGACGGTGTTTTTGCCGATGTCGGTGAGCATCTGCTCGGCGATCCGCGTCATGCGGGCCTCCGTGTACCGCATGGCCGCCGCCGAGTCGCCGTCGACCGATCCAAAGTTGCCCTGCCCGTCGGCCAGGGGATAGCGCATGGAGAAGTGCTGCGCCATGCGCACCAGCGTGTCGTAGACCGACGAGTCGCCGTGCGGGTGGTACTTTCCGAGCACCTCCCCCACGATGCGGGCGCTCTTTTTGTAGTTGGCCCCCTGGGTGAGGCCGAGCTCGTGCATGCCGTAGAGCACGCGGCGGTGCACCGGCTTGAGGCCGTCGCGCACGTCGGGCAACGCCCGGCTCACGATCACCGACATGGAGTAGTCGATGTAGGAGGACTTCATCTCCTCCTCGATATTGATGGGAATCACCCGGCTGTCGTCCGCTTCCATGTGCAGGGGAAGGGCTGGTACGGAGGTCGTTGCGACAAGGAGAGAGGCACGCCGTGGGGCCAGCGTGACAAAAGCCTCTCTATTTTACATATCGTACCGATTTGACTGGAAAAGTGCCACAATAATTGCGATAAGCCGCGGCCTCCACCGGCTTTTGACAAGGCAGGGCCGGTCGGGTCCCATCCCGTCCACACGGCGGGTCCGAACCGGGCGAACTGTGCCTCCGTCGGGGCGTTCGCCCAGACGACGGGTGGTCCGGTCCTTCGGGCCAAGTCGTCCGCTCCAGTGCGCTGCATGAATTCCCGTCGCATCCTCGGCGCTGTCGCACTTGTCATGACGCGTTCTTCGCACCTTTCGTCCTCGCTCACCGATCCTGACGGCTCCCCTGAAGATTTTGACCTGCAGGGGCACCGCGGGGCCCGCGGCCTGGCGCCCGAGAATACGCTGCCGGCGTTCCGGCGCGCGCTCGAACTGGGCGTGACGACACTGGAGATGGACGTGGTGATCAGCGGGGACGAGACGGTGGTCGTCTCGCACGAGCCCTGGATGGCGCACGAGATCTGCTCACTGCCGTCTGGTGCACCCGTTCCCGCCGAGACGGAAAAGGAGCACAACCTCTACCGCATGCCGTACGATGAGATCGAGCGGTACGACTGTGGGCGGCGCCAACACCCCGACTTTCCACGACAGCAGCCGCAGCCGGCCGTGAAGCCGCGCCTGCGCGACGTGATCGCGGCGGCGGAGACCTCTACCGCTGAGCGCGCCCGTCCGCCCGTCCGGTACAACATTGAAATCAAGTCGCGGCCCGACTGGGACGGAGACTTTCATCCTGCGCCCGACGTGTTCGCGCGGCGCGTCGTCGATGTGGTGCGGGAGGAAGGCATAACGGCGCGGACCACGATCCAGTCGTTCGACGTGCGCGCCCTGAAGGCCGTGCGGCGGCTCTGTGCCGCGCCTTCCCCCGACATCTCCCTGCAACGGGCCCTCCTTGTGGAAGAGGGGACCGCGGACGGTCTGCCCGACCAGTTGGGTCGTCTCGGCTTCCTCCCGGCGGTCTACAGCCCCGAATACCGCTCAGTGGATGGAATGCTCCTCCAGGCGGCCCACGACTACGGGCTCCGGGTGGTGCCCTGGACGGTGAATGAGCGCGACGACATGCGCCGCCTGATCCGGCTCGGCGTCGATGGGCTCATTACCGACTATCCGGACGTAGCCCAGGAGGTGATGGGGGCGATGGAAGAGTCGTCGGACTGAACCGTTTTCAAGACAGCTGTCGGCGGACGGCGGACTGCAGTAGGCCAAAGTGCTCTACTGCGGGCTGCATTTGTCGTCACTCAGTGAACTCAAAAAGAACAACCACGCAGATGATGGCCCAGAATGAAATGAACAGCGACACTACCGCCAAGCGACACTACCAGAAGTGGAAGATCTTCGCCCCCCTCGGCCTGCTAGCGACGGGCCTCGGCGCCAGCGGGGTGGGACAGTCGACCCTGATGAAGGGACGAGGCGACGCGACCTGGAAGTGGGTGGCCGCCGGCACCGCCAGCCTTGTTGCCCTCAACGCGGGCCTCTGCCTCTTTGGTGACGCCGTAAAGCACCGCGCGCTCCACGAATGGGAGCAGACCGGCCCGAACGAGGCGACCCGTGGTGAAGCCGGCCCTGCCGCGTAGCCGACGACCTTCCCCGTCGTCCTTGCCTTCGTTGCCCCGTACCGGTATGCTAGTAACGGCCCTGGCCCACATGTGACAATAGGGGCCCGCACAGCGATTGTCGGTCAGGTGTCCAGCGCTCGATCACCGTCTCTTTGACCACGCATTCCATAGCACTTTGAGTCTGACTGTAGTCGCGAACCGCGTCCCCATTCGACAGACCGACGAGGGCTGGGAAACGTCCGTGGGAGGGCTTACCACCGCCCTCCTCCCCGTGCTCGAAGAACAGGGCGGCGTATGGGTGGGGATGGGGGAGGATCCGGACCTGCCTGAGCGCCAGGAGTACCCGGCCCAGGATCCCGACTTTCTGGTGCGCCGCGTGCCGCTCAGCACCCAGGAACTCGATGGGTACTACTACGGCATGGCCAATCGGGTGCTCTGGCCTGTATCGCACTACCTCATCCAGCACCTTGAGCTGAAGGACGAGTTTATCGAGACGTACCGCCACGTCAACAGGCGCTTCGCCGAAGCGGTACTTGACGAGACGGAGAAGGGGGCGGAGGAGGTCATCTGGATTCAGGACTACCACCAGATGCTTTCGCCGGGGCTGATCCGGAAGGAGCGCCCGGAGGCTACGATTGGGCACTTCTGGCACATTCCGTGGCCCGCCATGGAAATTTTCCGCATCCTGCCGTGGTCGCGCGAGCTACTGCGGGGCATGCTGGGGTGCGACCTCATCGGCTTTCACGTCGAGGAGTACGTCGACAACTTCATCGAGAGCGCCGATGTGCTGCTCGACGCCGAGGTGGAGGGGAACCGGATCCGCTACGACGGTCAGGAGACTCGGGTGGAGGCTCATCCTATTGGCATCGACGTGGATCGCTTCAAGAGCATGTCGCAGGATCCCTCCATCGAGCAGGAGGCGCAAAAATTCCGGGAGCGGCTTGGGTCGGACCACATCGTCATTGGCATCGACCGGCTCGACTACACGAAGGGCATTCGCTCCCGCATGCTGGCGTTCGAGCAATTTTTGGAAGAGAACCCCGAGTACCACGGCAACGTGAGCTTTTTTCAGATCGCCACTCCCAGCCGCACGGAGCTGGAGTCTTACCAGCAGATCCGACGGGAGGTGGACGAGGTGGTGGGGCGCATCAATGGACGGTTCGCGCAGGAAAGCTGGGTGCCGGTGAACTACCGCTACCGCACGTACACGCAGTACGAACTCTGTGCCTTCTACCGGGCGGCCGACGCGGCGCTCATTACACCCCTGCGCGACGGCATGAACGTGGTCACCCAGGAGTTCATCACCGCCTCCCGCGACGGGGTGCTCATCCTTTCGGAGCTAACCGGGGCTGCCTACTTGCTGCCCGAGGCCGTGCAGGTAAATCCCTACGACCACGGCGGCGTGGCCGACGCCATCCGGACGGCCCTCGAAATGCCAACCGAGGAGCGAACGGAGCGCCTTCGGGGCCTCAAGTCCACTACCGAAACGCTCGACGTCCACAAGTGGGCCGGGAATTTCCTAAGCTCTATTCAACGGTAAGGGGGCACTGCTCATCCTTGTCAGTCGTCAGCCGAGACTTCCATTGTATGGAATGATGACGTGTGCTGCGCAGTGTGTATTGCGTGATGTAAGCCGTGGAAGAACGAAATACGCAACACGAAACCGCATCCCCCATGCCCCCCGTCGTTGAGAAGCCGCTCTTTTTTCTGGACTACGACGGTACGCTTGCCCCGATCGTGGACGACCCGACGGCGGCGGTGCCGCACCCCGATGCCCCCGAGCTCCTGGAGCAACTCGACGCCCGCTACCCGCTCTGGATCGTGACGGGGCGCGACCTGCAGGCACTAGCATCGTTTCTCGATCGGCCGTACCGCGCCATCGGCCTGCACGGGGCGCAGGAAGGCATTGTGGGACGGGAAACGAACAACCTCATGTCCGAGGCCGCCGCGGGGGCGCTCCGGCGCCTGCGCCAATCCGTTCCGTTAGTGGAGGGCCTGGAGGTGGAGGACAAAGACCAGTCGTTCGCGGTTCACTACCGCGCGGTGGCGGACGAGGCGGCGACCCGGTCGCGCCTCCGGGACTGGCTGGCCGATCTGCCGGCTGTGCTCGACGCCATTTGGGGCAAGAAGGTCGTAGAGCTTCGGCCCAAGGGGCTTACCAAAGGCACCGCTGTGCGCCGCATCGCCGACGATCATCCCGACCACGTGCCCGTTTACGTGGGCGACGACGTGACGGACGAAGACGCGTTCGAGGCGCTGCAAGAGATGAATCGGGCAGCCGTGACCATTAAGGTCGGGGCCGGCGACACGCGGGCTGCCGCCCGCCTTGACGGTCCCGAGGCCGTGATGGAATACCTCCGCCAATACCTCTGATCCCCGGCTGCGGCACCGCTCTCACTTTCGTTCCGCGGTCCATCATCTGCCAACCGCCGTCACAATCAAACGTACTCCTCGAACTGGTGGGCGTGGAGGTACTCCACGACCTGTTTCACCTGCTGGGCATTCTCGCGGTCGCACACGAGGACCGCATCGCCGGTGTCTACGACCACCTGGTCGTGGATGCCCACGAGGACGACGAGCCGATCTTCGGTCTGCACGTAGCACCGGCTAGAGTCCTGCATGATGACGTCGCCCTCGATGACATTGCCGTGATCGTCCTTCTCGCTGAGGTCGTAGACGGCGCGCCAGTCGCCCACGTCGTTCCAGTCGAACGTGCCGGGCACCACGTACACGGTGTCGGCCTGCTCCATCACGCCGTAGTCGATGGAGATGTGCGGGCTATTGCGGAAGGCCTGCGTAAGCGTCTCGGGGTCCACGTTGCCGCCCGCCGCCCGGACCGGTGCAAACGCCTCGTGGGCGTCGGGCAGGTGCGCCTCGATCTGGTTGAGGATGGTGTCGGCCCGCCAGATAAACATGCCGCTGTTCCACAAAAAGTCCCCCGCATCGATGAACCGCTCGGCGGTGGACTGGTCCGGTTTCTCGGCGAAGGTGCGCACGGGGTAGGCCCGGAGCTCGCCCGTCTCCTCGGCCCCGTTGTACTGGATGTAGCCGTAGCCCGTGGCCGGGTAGGTGGGTTCGATGCCGATGGTGACCAGCGCTTCGCGCGTGCGGGCTGTCTCGAAGGCCACGTGGAGCGTCTTGTGAAACTGCTCCACGTTTCCAATCACGTGGTCGGCCGGCAGCACCGCCATCGTGGCCTCTGGGTCGCGTTGGGCAAGCGTGGTGGCCGCGTAGGCGATGCAGGGGGCGGTGTTGCGGCTAATCGGCTCAGCGAGAATGTTTTCGTCGGGCACGGCCGGCAACTGCTTTTTGGTCTTCTCTACGTACCGCTCGTGGGTGACGATGAGGCAGCGCTCCGGCGGCACGAGGCCCTGCAGCCGCGCAACCGTGTTCTGGATGAGCGTCCCGTCGCCAAACACGTCGAGAAACTGCTTGGGGTGCTCCTTGCGGCTGGCGGGCCAGAAGCGCGTACCAATGCCCCCGGCCATGATGACGGCGTACTTCATCTTGCGAAACGGGTCGTGAGGGAAAATCCAGAAAGAAAGTGTACGGACCCTCCAACATAGGGATCGGGCGGGGAAGAAGTGAAGTGGTCCATCCGGGGGTCACGAGCGCAGTAGCGGGTGGTCGCGGGCAAGCACCGTACGGACGCCGCGGATCAGTCCCCGGAGTGCCGCGGGGCGGGAGGGGCTCGAGGACGTAAGGATCGCGAGAAGTTGGCCAACGAGCCCCCACCAGTACGCCAGTCGGGCACTGGAGGCGGCGAAGTGTTTCTCCACGAACCAGCGGCGATGTACGGTGAGAGCGTAGCTGTACCGCTCAGCGTCGAGGCGATTGCGAGAGGCACGTCGGTGCGTCAGGCGGGCTCTCGGCTGCACGACCAGACGGGTCTGCTGGTGGATCCGGTAAGAAAGATCCAAATCTTCCAGCATTGAGTAGCCGGTGAGGGCTCGGTCGAACCGGTGCTGTTCCAGAAGTGGGCGGCGGTACGAGGCGCAGCCGCTCAGCCACGCCGTTGTGCGAAGGCCTGAGGAAGCGTCCGCGATGTGGTGCTGGGCACTTGTGGCAATGCCGGAGGGGAGCACCCGTCCAGGCTCGGGGTGGCTTAGCAAAAACAGGTACCGGAGCCACGCGGCACGAGCCGACGAGTTGGTGCTCGAAGGCTCCAGAACGACCCCGCCCACGCCCCCCACATTCGGCCTGCCCCGAAGCGTCTCCGAAAGCGTCTCAAAGTAGCCCGAATGCACCGTCACGTCGTCGTCGATGAAGTGGACAATCTCGACGGAGGGGGACAGTAGGTCGAGTCCCGCGTTGCGCTGTCGGGCCGAGGAGGGAGCGTCTGTGTACGGTAAATACGTGCTGGGCCGCAGGGCGAAGCTCTCCACGAGACGTCGCGTGCGGGCCTGTTGTCTAGCGTCGCTCGCGTCGACCACCACGAGCTGGAGGTCGATGTCCGGCGGATGTGCCGCGATGCTGTTGAGGGTCCGCCGGAGCGGGCCGGGCCGGTTTCGCGTACAGATGACGACCGCGTCCGACGGGGCGGGACGGGGCATAGGGCAGCAGCGTCAGGTACGGGAAAGGCAGTGCGCAGGGGCATCGAACATGGAGGCAAACCGGAGCGTTGGGTGAGCCGCGCGGATAAAGTAGCCCAACTTGCGTGTCATTCCGCACTCCGAGGCGGAGTCTCCCCTGAACAGGCAGATTGGTCCATTGAAATTCTGAATCAAGTTCAGAATGCCCATCTTCCGGGTAGGTCGTAACTTGGGTTAAGGTAGCCAAACAGGTGCGGAGCCGCACGCTGGAACGTTGGGAAGGGGAATATGGGGGAGTGGTGAGGGGGAGAGCGGATCTTTTGAGAACGCGTTCATTAGTTCATGCCTGCTCATTCTCAGTCACGGGTCGTCCACGTGACGACGGTCCACCAGCCGTTCGACCCGCGCATCTTTTACAAGCAGCTTGCTTCGCTCCGCGACGCCGGCTTCGACGCGCATCTCATCGCCCCCTACGAGCAGGACGAACAGGCCCACGGCATCTCGATTCATGCTCTCCCGCGGCCCGAGACCCGCTGGCACCGGCTCGCCCTTCAGCCGCGTGTGTTTAAAAGCGCGCAATCACTTGACGCCGCGCTGTATCAAGTCCATGATCCGGAGCTTCTGCCCCTCGCGTTTTTCCTGAAACGGACGACGGGGACGACGGTCGTGTATGACATGCACGAGAACTACCGGTCGAAGGGGGCGCTGTTGGGGCGGGGCCTTCGGGCACTGGAGCGCTGGGCGTTTCGGTGGGTCGACCACGTGCTGCTTGCGGAGGGAAGCTACCGGTCGATTGTGGATGGTCACGCGGTCCCGCACACCTACATTGCCAACTACTTCCGCCCAGTCGGGGACGAGGAGCCGCTCGACACCGTGGAGATCAGCGAGAGGCCGACGCGGCTTCTCTACACCGGTACGCTGTCCGCCAGCCGCGGCCTCCGGACGATGGTCGATCTGGCCACCCACATTCGGCGTAGCGGCCGCCCGGAGACTCTTTCCCTGGTCGGCATTTGCCGCTACGAGGAGCAGCGGGCCCGGGTGGAGGCGCGGATGCAAGCGGAGGGGCTCGGGGCGGTCATTGACCGCGTAGGGTGGGACACGTACGTCCCGCCCACGGCTATGCCGCCCCACCATCGCTGGGCCGATGTGGGCCTTGCGCTGTTCGAGCCACACCCCAACTACCACACGTCGCTCCCTACGAAGTTTTACGAGTACCTCCACTACGGCCTGCCCATCATTTGCTCGGATGTTCCGCTATGGCGGCGCTTCGTGGAGGCGCACGAGTGCGGCGCTGTGGTGCCGCCGGGCGATCCGGACGCAGTCCTCAACGTGCTGGACGAGTGGCAGGCCCATCCGGACCGGTACCGGCAGTGCGTAGAAAATGCTCGCGCCGCGGCCCCGCAGTATCGGTGGCAGGGGATGGGCGAGCGTCTGGTGGCGTGCTACCATACGCTGCTTTCGGCGTCTGCCTCAACACCTATTCGCTGAGCGTCTTCCGACGATGCTTCCGACCTTTATCGTCATCGGAGCCATGAAGTGCGGGACGACCAGCCTGTACTACTATCTCGCGGAGCACCCCGAGATTGGGATGTCGCGACGCAAGGAGACGGACTTTTTCCTCAAGGAGCACGGCCAGTGGGCGCGGGGAGGCGACTGGTACCGCCAGCAATTCCCGGAGGAATCGTCCGCGCGGGGCGAGTGCTCGCCCAACTATACGAAGCGGCACCTTTTCGACGGCGTGCCCGAGCGTATCGCGTCGGTCTGCCCGGACGTGCGGCTGATCTACCTGGTGCGCGATCCCATCGAGCGCACGGTGTCGCACTACCAGGGGAGCCGCCAGCAGGGACGTGAGGACCGCGCCTTCGAGGCCGCGGTGGCGGAGCCAGAGCAAAGCAACTACGTCCGCACGAGCCGCTACCACGCACAGCTCCAGCCGTATCTCGATTGCTTTCCGCGGGAGAACCTCTTGGTGGTCACCACCGAAGAGTTGGGCGCGGCCCCGGCCGCCACGCTCCGGGCGATTTACCGCTTCCTGGGGGTAAACCCCTCGGTCCGGAATCAGCGGACGGGAACGCGCTTCAACCCCTCCGCGGCCAAGAAGAAGTACAGCCCGTGGGTGCGCTGGCTGTCGCATCAGGTGCCGCAGTCACTGAAGGATCGTCTCCGCCTGTACTTGCCCCTCCAGTGGCTTCCAGGAAAGCATGTCGCTCGCCCTGAGGTGTCGCCGGCTGTGCGGGCGCGCCTCGAAGCGATCTTTCGTCCCGACGTGGCGGCGCTCCGCGACCTCACGGGACGAGACTTCGGGGCGTGGAGCGTGTAGGCTAGCGAATCACGCTGATTTTTTCGATGTCGCCTCGGAACGTGTTGTCGGCCCCTTCGATGCGCACCCGGTAGAGGTAGACGCCCGTCGCCACCCGGTCGCCGTCCGCGTCGCGCCCATTCCAGCGCATGGTGTTCCACCCCACGCGTAGCGGCGCGTCGAGGTCGGCCTCGTCGAGTTCGCGTACGAGGCGCCCGGAGAGGGTGTAGATGCGCAGCGCGAAGTCTCCGAGCGCCTTATTCTGCCCGCCCTCTACGCGGAAGGCAAACGTGGTGTGGGTGTTCATTGGGTTGGGGTAGGGGTACACGTCGCGAATGACCTGCTCCTGCTGCACCCGGAAGCTGCCCTGGTAGGGCTCCACCTGGTTCCCGCGCGCATCTTCGGCCTCCACCTTCAGGGTGTACGTCGAGTCGCGGAGGGGCAGGTCCGGCTCGTAGAGCAGCCGCAGCGGATCGGTGCTGCCCGAGTCCGGCGGCACAAATTCCAGGGCGTCGCTGGTAAAGGGGACGCGCCGGAATAGCGAGCCGAGCTCGGGGTCGCGCTCCGGGGGGCCGCCCTTCAGGTACACGTCCACGCGGCTCGTATCGTCGAAGACGAGGTTGGGGTTGTCGTCCTTGACGAGGATTTCGAGGGTGGGCTGGGTGGACACGAACGGGAGGCGGGGCGACTGCAGGCCGATGTCGTCGGCGGTCGTGGGCAGTTCGCGGCCGTTGGCCAGAACCCGCACGGACGGCGGCGTGTCGTCGGCGTCCACGTAGAGGTTCTGGACGGCAGTGTTGTTGCTCGGCAGACGCTCCGGCGGGCCGTCGGTCTGGGCCGCTGCCGTTATCACGTTGCTGCCGGGAACCTCGGTGCTCGACAGCGAAAAGGCGCTCGTGTCGCGCCCTCCGTTCGGGGCAAGGGCCGAGAGCGTATCGGTGAGCAGCGTGGTCGTCGCGTTGGCCGCGTCCTGAAGGGTGACGCGGAGGCGAACCGGGGCGCTGGCCACTGGCCCGAAGTTGACCGCGGGCACGGGGGCGGAGACGGTTTCTCCCTGGCGGACGGTGTCGGGGAGGGCGGCTAGGCCTGAAGGGTCGATTGCGAGTTCGGGAACGCCCGTGTGCGAGACGCTCCACTGCGTAAGCTGTGGCGCCGTGCGGTCCGTCGAGTCGGACAGGGTGGCGCGGAGGTAGAGATACGGATGCGTCCCTGCATCGATCGCGGAAAGGTCGCGCTCGCCCGAAGTGCCACTCAGGTTGTCGATGAGGACAGTGGAGTCTGCCGCGAGAACGTCAAGGGCAATCCGGTCGGCCGCGTTGGGGGCACGGCCGCTCCACTGAAGCGAGCCCCATTCGCTCGCCGGCCCGACTCGTGTGGAGCGTGTGGTTCCCGACGGGTAAGTAAACCGCAGCCGCTCCTGCTGCCCGATCTGGTTTGTATCGGCCCGGGCCCGCACCTGCTCCACGGTGGCGTCGGGGAAGCCCTTGCGGGCCTTCAGGGTCCAGAGGTCGTTGTAGGTGAGGCTATCGATGGCCGCCGAGTGGGGGGTGTCCGTAATCGATGTGGTTCCTAAGTTTTCGAAGAGCGACACAACCTCCGTCGGGATGGTCGCGCCGCTCTGGCGGGCGAGGTGCCGAGTCCGCACGAACACATAGTCCCCCTCCTGAGCCACATCGTCGAGAAACGTGGCGAGGGCCTCGATGGCCGCCTGCTGGTCGCCCACGTCGTCCTCGTACTGATCCTGCAGGTCGTAGGTGGGAAACGATTCACTGTCCCGCACCTCACCGGTGCGATCGTCCACCACGAGCACCCCAAAGCCGAACTGCAAGTACTCGTAGTTTGCGGTGCCGTCGAGGATGAAGCCGTGGACGAAGGAGGCGTTGCCCACGTTGGAGCGGGCGCGGACGTTGCGCGGGAACGTGCCGAACGCCCACGAGCGGTCTGTGCGTCGCAGCCGCGTGTTCGCATTGGTGCCAAATAGGCGGTCCCGCTGGAGCCAGGACCGCTCGGGAAGGGTGGGGGCCACCGTAAAGCGGGCGGTGCGCCAGGCCTCGGTGCTCATGTTGGCGAGGCGGGCCCGCCAGTAATAAGTTTGGTCGGGCTGGAGGGCGGCGGGCTGCCACGTGCCGCGTAGTCCCCCGACTTCACGTCGCACCTCCCGGCGGGCCGGCGACGAGAAGTCGGGCACCGTGTCGAGCTGTAGCTCGACCGGGACCTGGTCGGTCCGCTGGCCGGAGACGGTGAACTCGAGGGTCGGGCGGTCGGAGGCGGCCGTGCCGTAGTCGGGCGGATTGAGCAGGGACACCCCGGTGTCGAACACCACCTGCGTGCGCTCGGCCGTGTTGTTGGTTTCGTTGGCCTCCGCGTAGGTGTTCTCCAAGTCGACACGTGCCCGGAAGGTATTGGCCCCGATGGCGCGCTCGTCGAGATCAAAAGAGAAGGAGAGCGTCTTTTCGAGCCGGAAGCGGTCGAGGCGCCGGGTGCGCTGGGTGACGGTGCCGTCTGGTTGCTCCCAGGTAAGGCGGGCGGTCACGCTGTCGGACGGAATGAGGCCGCGGTTTTGGATCTGTACCTCCACGGTCAACTCGTCGGAGGGGACCGGCGTGGTGGGCTCGGTGGAGATGAGGCTGGGCGAGACGTGAAAGTCGGGGCGCGTGGGGAGGGCGATGTTCGTGGCTGGATCGCCGATGAGGCCGTACTGCAGGAGGTGCTTCACGTAGAAGTCGCTGCTTCCGAAGTCGGCGTCAATCTCGGCCTTGGCCTCCTGGATGGCCGTGCCCAGTACGCGCATGGTGTCCACGAAGACGCGCTGCACGAGGGCGTTGTTGATGCGTGCCGAGGGAATCAGGTTGCCGAGGGCTGACTCGCCAAAGTGGGCGATGCCGCCGTTGAGGGCGCCCTCACGCGGGGTCCCATCCGGGCGCACAGAGCCCACGACGATCTGCTCGCCCAGCGAGGGGGCACTTTTCTCCTCGAACCGGCCCCCGGCGAAGGAGCCGGTGCGGCAGCCCAGCGAGACAGCGATGGGCAGGCGGCCGGCATTGTCCCACTCGGCCGGCGGGTCTGTCACGATCTCCCAGGTCTGGGCGGCCGAGTGGCCAAAGTAATTGAGCCACCCGGCCCCCGCCCGCAGGTCCACGGCGAGCGAGTCCTGAAAGCTGGCGTCGAGGGCGTCGTTCACCTTCTTGTAGTACTGAATCGTGTCCGCCCCGGTGTTCACGGGGACCGGATCCCCATCGACGGTGGCGACCGTGTCCGACGCAATTTCCCCCCAGCGATTGGAGTAGAACTGAAGCTGGTTCTGCTCGCCCTCGTTGGTCCCGCCCGCCAGCAAGAGCATGCGCTTTTGCCACCGCTCTAGGGGCGCCGTCTCGTAGCTTTGTAGCTTTTCGACGAACAGCTCTCCCTGCGGCACGGAGCGGACCGGGATGCGTCCTACGGCCAGCAGTTCCGACCAGTCGTCGGGCCCGTCGCTCTGCATGGCAAACCACCCGTCCGACGGGGCAAAGCCGAACGAGGGCACGCTCCACTCGGGGTAGAGCGTGTCGACCGAGCCATCGCGGATGGGATACTGCGCGTCGGCGAAGATGGAGAGAAAGCGCGGCGCGGGGCTCCAGTCTTGTGTCGCCCGCACGAAGCGGCGGATGGCGATGGGCGTGGGCCGCCCGTAGTCGAACTCGTCGAAGACGTTCTGCACGAGGGCAATCTCCACCTCGTAGCCGTCGTGCGACCGACGATGGGCGGCCAGCTGCTGAGCAGCGGGGAGCAGGGCCTCGGTGGTCAGAATCAGGTAGTCGGCCCCGTGGGCGTCGGGGGTTGACCAGCTGCTCGGCGTGTCGGGCGCGACAGAGGCGGGACTCTTGTAGCCGTCACTGCCCACGGCCCAGAGCGCCGTGGCGTCCGAACTCGGAGCTGCCGAGACGGTCGCGGTGTCGCCGTCAATCGGAGCCGTGTACTGGTGGGCATCGGTCGGATTGTAGACGCGCACCGAGTCGCCCGTGTGGCCGGTAAGGGCGAAGGTGGACGCCCCAGCCGTGGGCGGTACGAAGCGCTGCTGATCGTCCTCGGCCGTGAGCGCTCGTGTGTAGGCTGCCTCGGCCCAGTCGAACAGCACGTAGTTGGGCGTGCTGGCGGGGTCGGGGCAGTTGCGACTGTCGGAAAACCCGCTGTTATACGACGTGACGCGCAGGGTCAGGCCCGTCTCGGGGACCTGATCCTGCACCACCGCGGTCTCCACTGTGATGCGGTTCAGGCTCTCCCATTCGCGGGTTTTCAGCGATTCAAAGGCCAACGTGCCGTCGGGCTGGAGCAGTTCGCCCTCAACCTCAACGCGGTGGCAGGAGGCGTTCGTCTCGGCGTCGAACCGGAGCGAGAGTTCAAGACTGTCGTCCGAGGCGGCGCGGCGCCTCACCGGAAGGGTGTAGGTGGCCGAGAGGGATTCGGTATCGTTGTGGCGGAAGCGGCGCCAATAGTAGCCTTCCGAGCGGGTGTAGAGGGGGTTGCCGGTTTTGCCGGGCCGCCCAAAGTAGTAGTACTGGTCCTGCTCGATGTGGGCCGTGTCGGGGAGGGCCGTCGTGGGCGGGCTGGGGGGGGCGGACGCGTCCGCGTACCGGAGGCCGTCCGTGCCGCCCCAGGTCAGCCAGTAGTGGGTGGTGTCGCTGTAGAGGCTGCGGGCCGTGCTGCTCTGGGCGGACGCATTGCCGTTGTAGGCCCAGACCTCGTCGGTCCCGCGGTTGCGGCGTCCCACGAACGTGATCGTGTCGGCGGGGTCGAGCGTGCCGTCCGCGGCGCCACGAACCTCAATAGGAACCTCCGTGCCGTTCTCGATCAGGCGGAGGGTCCTCGGGGAGATGTCTGAGAGACTGGTGCCCCCGGGAAGTGCGTCCTGAAGGGCGCTGGCCGGCACGCGGTACACTCCGTCGCGGGTGACGTTGATCTTGAGGTGAGGGGCGTCGGGGTCGTACCACGAGGGGTCGTAGTCGCCGGATTGTGCCGGGGCAAGGCGGGGAGGCAAAAGCGCCAGGAGGCACACGAGCATGGCCCAAAATGCGCGGGAGGGGGGCAGCATGACGGAGCAGCGGCGACCGTCCGGAGGGGCGGGATGAGCGTGAACTGAAGGATCAGGAGGCGGCCTCCTGTGCCTGGCGGTAGAATGATCGCGTGCGGCGAATGAAAGGTTCCGGTCCGTAACGCTCGAGAGTGCGGGTGCGGATCTGTGCCGGGGCGTATGCGGTCCATCGATCCGATAGGGCGCGAAGGGCGTCAGCCAATGACTCAGGATCGGCCGGAGGCACGAGGAGCCCGGTCTCGTCGGTCACGATGTCCGCGGGGCCGCCGCACCGCGTGGCCACTGCGGGCAGCCCCGTGGCCTGAGCCTCCACCAGCGCGACCCCAAACGTTTCGTGGCGGCTGGGGAGCACGAAGGCGTGGGCCTCCCAAAGCGCGTCCCGTACGGCCGTCCGGCCCAGCCAGCCGCGGAAGGTTACCTGGGCGGCAATACCGAGGCGCCGGGCTTGCGCCATCAGCGCGTCGCGTTGCGGACCGTCGCCGACAATGGTGAGCGAGGCCGCCTCGTCCCTGAAGGCCCGCGCAAACGCCACCAGCAGCGTGCCGATGTCCTTCCGGGCGTTCAGTCCGGCGACCGTCACGAAGCGGACGGGCGGTGGGGACGAGCGGTCGCTCGGGGGAGGCGTGAAGAGCGAGGTGCGGACGGGATTGGGGTGCACCGTCACGTCTGCGGGGGCGGCGAGACCGCGTTCTACGAGGGTCTCCTGGAGCGCTGTGCTCACCGCCGCTAGGCCACTGGCCCCGCGGATGCCCTCTTCCACCAGCGGCCGCCGCCAGGGGGGCACCTCGTCCCGCACGAAGCCGCTGTAGTGTTCGGTAAGCACGGCGGGCACCCCAAACGCATCGCCGATCCGGGCCGCGGCGGCCCCGGCCCAGCGAGCGCTGTGGGCGTGGATCACGTCAGGCTCTCCGTAGCGGCCAACGTAGCGGTGCGCGAGGCGAACGGCATGCCAGATCCGCAGGCGCATTCCCGGCGGAAAGCGCCACCATACGTTCCAGTCGTACCGGCGGAGGGTAGGAACGTCGTGCTCGGTCGTCCACGCCGTCTGGAAGTGTTTTTCTCGGAGGGCTTTCCCGGAAAGCCGACGTAGACTTTGCTGTTCGGGGTAGACCACGCCCACCTTGAAGCCATGCTCGTGAAGCATCCGGGCCTGCTCGGCGAAGTAGATGCCCTGCAGCGGAGCCTCGGTGGTCGGGTACCAGGAAGGAACCACGAGGACGTGCATGGACACCGGCGTGTAGGGACGGATGTCTAGCGTCGATCGGGAGGAGCGGCAAGGTCTTCTTTCGTCCCTCCCCCTCCTGCATCACAGTTCGAGGGCAGGCGGCTCTGGCGGCGAAGGCTCTGCCGTCGCCGAGTCGTCGGGACGTGCGTTAAGGAGCAGTTTGCGTAGCTGCTCGCGCGACTCACGGGTAGGATCGGACACCGCCTGTAGGCGCTGCAGATGCGCGTTCAGCGCGGAGCGGGTATGCGGGACAGGGCCATTGAGGCCTACGATGCGGGGGTGATCGATGGAGTGGAGAGTTTCGGCATCGCGCACCAGCTCTTCGCTTAGCTTCTCGCCGGGGCGGCGGCCCACGTACTCAATCATGGTCTCCGGGTCGACATGCGGGTACCAGCGCTCCACCAGTCGCTCGGCCAGCCACTGAATCTTGATGGGCTCGCCCATGCGGAAAATGTAGGTCGGATGGGCCTTGAGTAGAAGGGTCTGCAGGATGAGCCCACAGGCCTCCGCCGGGCTCATAAAGTAGCGCTCCATGTCCGGGTGCGTCACCGGCACGGGCTCCCCGGCGGCGAGTTTCTCCTCAAATCGGGGGACGACGCTGCCCTGCGTCCCAAAGACATTGCCGAAACGCACGGTTGTGCAGTGTGGAGGGGCCTCGGCGGTGCGCACGTACCACTCCGAGAGCTGTTTTGTCGCTCCCATCACACTAGCGGGGTTTACCGCCTTGTCCGTCGACACATACACGAACCGGTCCACCGCGTGCTCTTCGCAGAGGCGAAGAAGGTGAACGGTGGCCTTGGTGTTGTTGCGGAAGGCCTCGGCCGGGTGGCGCTCCATGAGGGGGACGTGCTTGTAGGCCGCGGTGTGGAGCACCACGTCGGGGCGGAGGCGCCGGAACAGGTCGTCCATGAGGGAGGCGTCGCGCACGTCGGCGATGCAAAACTCCAGGTCGCCGTCGTAGCGTTCCGCGCGCAGGGCCGTTTCGAGCCGGTACAGGCTGTGCTCACTCACATCCACCAGCGCCAGCCGGAACGGGTTGAGGGCGATTAGCTGCCGACTCAGCTCCGATCCGATAGACCCCCCGGCTCCGGTCACGAGGACCGTGCGGTCGGAGAGCACATCGCGTAGAGCGGAGCGGTCTACCGCCACCGGGGCGCGAGGCACGAGGTCGTCGAGGCGCACGGTGGGGATGGCCGTGCCGGGGGCAGGCGCCTCCGGCGCGTCGGACACGGCCTCCAGCAGTCCCCGGGTGGCTGCGCGTAGGCCCAGTATACCCACCAGGGCCACGAGCCCGAGCACGGCCATTACGCCACGCGGCGGCACGTCGGGGTCGACGGCGTAGGTGAGCGGAATCGAAAGCACCCACGCACCGATGAGCCACAGGCCCACCCGCGTAAATTCCGACAGGTGCATGAGGCGGGGGGAGAGCCGGTACACCCCACTCGCGACGAGGGCGGCCCCGTAGGCACAGAGGACGAGGATCGAGGCCGTGCCCCATTCCGTCGCGTGGGGCCACAGCCACTCTCCGAGACGAATTCGGTAGCCGAGGAGGAGCCCCCCAAACAGGATCAGAGCATCCGGCAGGGCCAGCATGAGTGGCACCCGTCCCCGGAGACGGGCCCAGACGGACGAGGGATCAGGATTGGGGGAAGGCATAGGGCGCAGCGTGGATGGAGGGAGAGGCCGGGATGCTCTCGTCCCGCACGGATCGGATCAATCTACCGAGCCGGACCCGGCCCGCGCAACCAGGTGTGCGTACCGGTTCATCAGGGTGGTTCGGGCAAAGCGGTCGCGGGCCAGGTCGTGGGCCGTGCGACCCATCGCGGCAAGGGCGTCGGGCGACGCAAGTGCCGTCCTGATGCAGTTCGCCAGGGCCCCCGGTGACTCGGGGTGCACGAACCACCCACAGCCGTGCCGCTCCACAAACCGCTTCGTCCACCCAGGGTTCGTCACCACTACGGGTGTGCCAGTGGCGAGGCTGTCGAAGAACTTGCCCGGTGAGTTGGCGGCCAGCACGGGCCGGTCGACAAAGGAGACGAGTGAGAGGTCGGCGTGCGTGAAGAGGGCAAGTGTGTCGGGGTATGAGAGTGGGGGGAGCCGCCGAATCGCTTCGTGCCAGCGGGCGGTCCGCTCAATTGTCGAGGCGTGGTGGCCCTGCCCGGCAAAGGCCACCAGCACGTCGGAGCGCTCCGCAACGAGGCGTCGGGCGGCATCGAGTAGGGTAGGAATCGCGTTGGCCCGGCCGAATGTGCCAGCGTAGAGCACGAGGAAGCGGCGATCCAAATCAAAGCGTTCCGAGATTTCGGCCCGTCGTTTCGGACTAATCTCGTCGATTCGCGTGAAGTCGGCGCCATACTCCACCGTCGCGACCGAGGCCCCGGGCGCCCGAGTGCGAACGTGCTGCTCCATGTCCGTGGAAAGCGTCACGACCTGCGCCGCGCTCCGGTACAGGGCTGCCTCCCCCCATCGCAGCAGGCCATGCAGCCCGCAGTTCGGCACCGCACCCATCTGGATTGGGAAGGCTGGCCAGAGGTCACGCACCTCGAAGATCCACGGCACACCGCGCAGCCGGGCCACGGTCCCCGCCGCGGCCGCGGCCGTGAGCGGAGTCGAGGAGCCGAGGATGAGATCGGGGCGTGGCATCTGCAGGCCGTGCCGAAGGGCCCGGGCGGCGTAGCGCAGAAACGCCCCGAGCCGTCGAGGGGCCGACATGGTGTTGTCGTACGGCACGTCGAACCGCACGAGGTCGACGCCCGGGGGCGCCCACGGAAACCGATGGGCCTTCCGTGTTTTCTCCCAGGCCCGTGTTGTGAGTACCGTCACGTCGTGATCACGCCCTAGACGCTCGACCAGGGCGTGAGGCCGACCGGCAGTGGGGCAGTCCGGCGTATGGTAGTATTGGAGGAAGACGGCGATCCGCATGCGTGGGACGTCAGGGCTGTGGGCGAGCGGGAGCGCCGACGGCGGTACAGCCGGGCGGGAGGTCGTGGGTTACCACCGCCCCGGCCCCCACGGTGGTTTGGGGGCCTATTCGCACGCCACGGAGCACGACGGCCCCGGCCCCGATCGTGACGCCTGGTTCGAGGTGCACCGAGCCCGAGATGTGCGCCCCTGGGCGAATCGACACGAACGAAGCCAGGCGCGCATCGTGGCCCACGGTGGCGTGCTGGTCGATCACGGTGTGCGCGCCAATCCCGACGTTGACGGTCGGTGCGGCCCCGACACATAGGACCGCGCCGGGGGCGAGTGTGGTGGTGCGGTGCACCGAGACCGACGGGTGCACGAGCGTAGTCGGCGAAACGTCGGCCGCCTCCAGGCGCTCGGCTACCGCACGCCGTGTCGACCCGGCGCCAATGCCAATCACGAAGCGCAGCTCCGACTGCTCGGCGAGCCAGTCGACGTCGCCCCGCACCGGGTACCCCAGCACCGTTGTGCCGTGCAGGGCTGGATCATCGTCCACGAAGCCGGCAATTGCGGAGGCGGGAGGGGCGTCGTGACACGCCTCGGCCAGGGCCGCGACCTCCCGGCCCAGCCCCCCCGCCCCTACGACGATGAGAGACGAGGGGTCAGGCATCGGGCTCGGCGGAGGGCAGGTCGGAGGGGAACGATGGATTGTGGGCGTGGGGCCCGTTCACTCCGGTGCCGCGCCACAGGACGGCCGGCGTGCGTAGGAGGATGCGCAGATCGAGTCCCAGACTGCGGTGCTGCACGTACCATACGTCCAGATCGATCCGCTCGGGCCACGAGAGCGCGTTGCGCCCGTGAATCTGTGCCCAGCCTGTAAGGCCGGGCGGCACCTGGAGGCGGGTGCGCTCGTGGGCCCCGTACTGTGCCACCTGTTCCGGCAGCGTGGGGCGGGGACCGACGAGGCTCATCTCGCCGCGCAGGACGTTCCAGAGTTGCGGCAGTTCGTCGAGGGCCCAGCGCCGCAAGGGGCCGCCAATGCGGGTCGTGTGCGCCGCGGGCCGCGTCGGATCGTCCGGTTCGTGGGTTAGCGTGCGGAATTTGACAATGCGGAACGGGGCACCCTGGTAGCCTGCCCGCGTCTGCGTGAAGAAGAGGGGCCATCCGTCGTCGAGCCAGATGCAGAGCGCCACGAACCCAAAAAGGGGCGCCAACGCCACGAGCAGCAGGCCGGCCCCGATGAGGTCGAGGCCCCGCTTGGCCGGTGGGTAGATGCAGGAAAGAGGAGGCATGACGCTAGCGGCGCGGGAGCGAGGGGAGGGCCGCAGTGAGGGTCTTCGCCACGCGATCCACGTCTGCGCGGGTCATGGTGTCGTAGAATGGAAGAGCGAGCGTCCGTGCCGAGATCCGCTCGCACACCGGAAAGTCCCCGGGCGCGAAGCCAAACCGATCGCGGTAGTACGGCTGCAAGTGGATCGGTGGAAAATATGGCGCACACTCAATGCCGTGGTCCTGCAGGTGGACCATCAGTTGGTCGCGGGCGTCGTCCGCGAAGTGGTCGCGCAGCCGGACGACGTACACGAACCAGCTGCGCTCGGCTTCGGCCGGCCAGCCTGGACGCGCCACGTCTTCAGCCAGGGGGGCAAGTGCGTCGTGGTAACGGTCCGCGACGGCGGCGCGGCGGTCGAGGAGCGCATCGAGTCGCTCGAGCTGGGCGAAGCCGAGGGCCGCCGACATCTCATCAAGCCGATAGTTGTACCCGAGACGGTCGTGCTGCATGCGTCCATTTCCGGCACGGCCCTGGTTGCGGAAGGCGCGGCACCGGCGGGCCAGGGCCGCGTCATTGGTCGTGATGCAGCCGCCCTCGCCCGTGGTAATTTGCTTGTTTGGGTAGAATCCAAAGCTCGCCGCGTCACCCCATCCGCCGATCGGGCAGCCCCCCACCGAGGCGCCTATCGCCTCGCAGGCGTCATCAATGAGTTGGAGATCGTGTTCGTCGGCCAGCGTTCTGAGGAGGGGCCAGTCCACCGGCACGCCGAACACGTCGACCGCAAGGATTGCCTCAGTCTCCGGCGTAATCGCGTCGGCCACGCGGTCCACGTCGAGGTTGTACGTGGACGGGGTAATGTCTACATAGCGCGGTCGTAAGTCCTCGTACAGTAGCACGTTGCTCGACGCGACAAAGCTAAACGGCGTCGTAATGACCTCGGCGCCCGCCGGCAGGTCGAGGGCCCGCACGATGCAGTGCAGGGCGCCTGTCCCGCTGCTCACGGCCACGGCGTGTTCGGTGCCGCACCGTTCCGCCATCGCGTCCTCGAAGGCCTCCAGGTAGGGCCCGCGCGACAATTGCTCAGAGTGGAGGACCTCTAGTACCCGCTCGCGCTCGTGGTCCGTCAGGCTAGGGCGGGCGAGCGGCAGTGGGGCCTCTGTGGGCGGGGAGGGTTGGCTCGACACCGGAGACGGAGAGGAAGTGGCGGAGAGCAGAAACGGGAACGGGAGGTCGTCTCCCATAGTCGGACGTCCGAAATGAACCTAGAAAGGAATCGGGGAAAGTCGAAACCGGCCGGTCTCCGCGGCGAAATCACGTGAAAAACTGACGGATCGAGGGGGAAACGGCGCCCGATTTGCGGAGAATCGGCATCAAGTGCGGGAAACAGGCATTGCTTTTTCCGATATCGTTGTCGATGTTCACCGGGCCTTCGGGCCGTACTTGGCGGGGCCAATCTCTTTTCGTCGTGCATCTCTACGGCGCTTTCGGCGCGTGGTTGTTTCTGTCCCGAAAATGCTAGGCGCGACAATTGGCCGTGGCGCCGGGACGTCGGGCGTCGAGCACGCCACCGGCACTGGTGCGTCCCGCCGATGCTGAGCGTATTCTTCGTGCTGTGATCTCTTCTCAGAACCCTCGATTTGTTCATCTATGACCGTTCCGACCGATACCTCCGAGCACCTCGACTGGCTGGAGTCGGAGGCCATCCACGTGATGCGGGAAACTGTGGCGCAGTTCGATAACCCCGTGCTCATGTTTAGCGGGGGGAAAGATTCCCTCACGATGATCCACCTGGCCCGGAAAGCGTTCTACCCGGCGAAGGTCCCGTTCCCCATTCTCCACGTCGACACGGGCCACAACTTCCCGGAAACCATCGAATTCCGGGACAACCTGATGGAGAAATACGACCTGGACCTGATCGTGGGAAGCGTCGAGGAGACGATCGAGTCCGGACGGGCCAAGGAGGAGCAGGGACCGGACGCGAGTCGCAACAAACTCCAGATCGTGACCCTGCTCGACACAATCGAGGAGTACGGTTTCGACGCGGCCCTCGGCGGTGCCCGTCGCGACGAGGAGAAGGCCCGCGCCAAGGAGCGATTTTTCTCCCACCGCGACCGGTTTGGCAACTGGGATCCCAAGAACCAGCGGCCCGAGCTCTGGAACCTCTACAATGGCCGGAGCCGGAAGGGCGAGCACTTCCGCGTCTTCCCGCTCAGCAACTGGACGGAGCTGGACGTGTGGCAGTACATCGCGCAGGAGGACGTGGAAATTCCGAGCCTGTATCTCGCTCACGAGCGGACGATGTTTGAGCGCGACGGCGTGTTGCTGCCCAAGTCGCCCTACAACGACCTCCGCGACGGCGAACAGTACGTGGAGAAAATGGTCCGCTTCCGCACGATTGGTGACATGACCTGCACCGGCGCGGTCGAGTCGACGGCCACGACGTTGGACGAGGTGATCGCCGAGGTGGCTACCACGCAGCAGGCCGAGCGCGGCGCCCGGGCCGACGACAAGCGCGCGGAGGCCGCGATGGAGGAGCGGAAGCGCGAGGGCTACTTCTAGGCCTCCCCTACAGTCCCCCCCAGTTTGCTTCAGAATAGAACACACCTCGATTGAAAAATGGAGACTTCTTCGATGGACCCCCAGGACATGGACGTCCTGCGCTTCACGACCGCTGGAAGCGTGGACGACGGCAAGAGCACCCTCATTGGGCGGCTCATGTACGACACGCAGGAGATCTTCGAGGAGAAGATGGAGGAGATCGAGCGCAACACCCAGCGGGACGACGAGGAGCTGGAGCTCGCGCTCCTCACCGACGGCCTGCGGGCCGAGCGGGAGCAGGGCATCACGATCGACGTGGCCTACCGCTACTTCTCCACGCCCGAGCGCAAGTTCATTATTGCCGACACGCCGGGTCACGAGCAGTACACCCGCAACATGGTGACCGGCGCCTCGACGGCGGAGCTGGCCGTGGAGCTGATTGATGCGCGCAACGGCGTGGTGGAGCAGACGCGGCGGCACGGATTTATCACCTCGCTGCTTCAGATTCCGCACGTCATCGTGGCGGTCAACAAGATGGACTTGGTCGGCTACAGCGAGGAGCGCTTCCGCGAGATCGTGGACCAGTACGAGGAGTTCGCCGAGAACCTGGACGTGAAGGACATCACGTTCGTCCCCATTTCGGCCCTGAAGGGCGACAACGTGGTGCACCACTCCGACAACATGCCCTGGTACGAGGGCTCGACCCTGCTCCACCGGCTGGAGAACGTGCGGGCCGAGGCTACGCGCAACCAGGTCGACTTCCGCTTCCCGGTGCAGACGACGATCCGGCCGCACCAGGACTTTCGGGGGTTTGCGGGACGGGTTGAGTCCGGCAAGATCCGGCCGGGGGAGGAGGTCACCATTCTGCCGACCGGGCACACCTCCCAAATCGACACGATCACGACCCTCGACGGGGACCTCGACGAGGCGGGCCCGGGCGAATCGGTGGTCCTGACGCTCGACGACGAGATTGACGTCAGCCGCGGCTCGATGATCGTGCGGAGCCGCAACACCCCGGACGTCACCCGGCAACTCGACGCGGACCTCTGCTGGATGAACGAGGAGGCAATGCGGCAGGACCGGCCCTACGTGCTGCAGCACACCACCCGCCGCACCCAGGCTTACGTCTCGAAGATTGTCTACCGGACCAACGTCGAGACCTTCCACCGCGAGGAGGCCGACACCTTTGAGCTCAACGACATCGGCCGGGTCGAAGTCGAGACGGCCGATCCGCTCTTCGTGGACCCCTACAAGATCAACCGGTCGACCGGCAGCTTCATCCTGATTGACCCGGACACCAACGATACGGTGGCCGCGGGCATGATTCGGGGCGTGGCCGAGGACGTGACGCCCTACGGCCAGCGCACCGAGCCCGGCATGGAAACGGAGAAGGAAACCTCCCCGAACGTGACGTGGGAGGGCCTGCAGATTCCGCGGGAGGAGCGAGAGGACAAGAATGGCCACAAGGCGGCGGTGGTGTGGCTCACGGGCCTCTCCGGTGCCGGCAAGTCGACCATCGCGAAGGCCGTGGAGGAGCGTCTCTTCGACGAAGACGTGCAGACGATGATGCTCGACGGCGACAATGTACGGCACGGCCTGAGCGGCGATCTCGGCTTTACGCCCGCCGATCGAAAGGAAAACATCCGACGGGTCAGCGAGGTGGCGCGCCTCTTCTTCGAGCAGGGCAACGTAACGCTCTGTTCGTTCGTCTCGCCCTACCAGGAGGACCGTGACCAGGCCCGAGAGCTTCTGCCGGAGGATGTACGCGACCGCTTCCTGGAGGTGCACGTGGACTGCCCGCTGGAGGTCTGCAAGGAGCGGGACACGAAGGGGCTCTACGCGAAGGCCGAGGCGGGCGAGATCGCCAACTTCACCGGCGTGTCCGCCCCCTACGAGGCGCCCAGCGATCCGGACGTGGTCGTCAACACCTACGCGGACGACGTGGAGGCCTGCGTCGACCAGATCGTGGAGGCGCTCGAAGCACGCGGCGTCGTGTAACAGAGCGGCACAGGGCCGCAACGGGGCATCTTTTCGCGACGGCGCGCCGTGCGATTCGTGTCGCTTCGCCTGCTACGCGGTGTTGCCCCGCGGTGCCTCAAAGACGACCGACTCGGCGAGAGTGAACAGCTCCATGCCGTGTGTCCCTGGCACCTCTGAGGGACATCCGCGGCCCCCTCCGCCCTAGGGCATTGACTGAAGCGCCCATCGCACAGAACGGTCGCTTTCGTGGCTTCGCTTAGCAGTCTCGGCCCCGACGCCTGGATTACGGTCGCCGTGGTGGCGGGGCTGGTGGGGGCGCTCATGGCGGATTGGGGGAGACCGGACCTCGTGCTACTGAGCGGCCTCTCGGTGCTCCTCGTCTCTGGGGTGGTGTCGCCAGGCCAGGCGTTCGCCGGCTTTTCCAACTCGGCTGTGCTGACCGTCGGGGCCCTCTACGTCGTGGCCGGCGGCGTGCAGCACACCGATGCCCTGTCGAAGCTCGACCGGGTGCTCTTTCCCAACACGACGCGGCTGGGGCCCCTTCTGGCCCGCTTCATGGTGCCCACGTCCTTCCTGTCGGGCCTCCTCAACAACACCCCCATCGTGGCGATGCTCACGCCGCGCCTGCAGGAATGGGCCGACGCGCAGGACGTCCCAGCGTCGAAGCTCATGATCCCCCTGTCCTACGCGGCGATTACTGGGGGCATGACCACGCTCATCGGCACCTCTACGAACCTCATCGTGGCGGGGCTCATGGAGGCGGAAGGCTACGAGCCACTGCACCTGTTCGACGTTACCTGGATCGGGGTGCCGGCCGCGCTCGTCGTTATCCTGTACTTCGTGCTGGGCGGACACCGGCTTCTGCCCGATCGAGGGACCTCCGCCCCGGCCGTGGAGCGGGAATTGGACGAAAACATGTTCGAGGTGAAGGTGGCGGCCCGGGCGCCCATCGTGGGGCAGAGCGTGGCGGCGGCCGGGCTCCGCGACCTCGGGGATGCCTACCTCACGCACGTCCGGCGCGATGAGCAAGTGCTCCAGGCGCGGCCCCAGTTGGGCCTGGAGCAGGGCGACGTGCTCGCGTTCAACGGCAGCCTCGCCGCCCGCGAGCGCTTGCTGGAACGCCCGGGCCTTCAGCGGCCCCTCCCCCACCCGGACGGCCCCCACGACGATCCGGTGCGCTACGAGACCCTGCCGCTCTACGAGGCGGTCATCGCTGAGTCGTCGGATCTGGTGGGCACCACGCTCGGGGAGGCCAACTTCCGCGAGCAGTACCAGGGCGTGGTGCTCGGCATTCAGCGCCAGGACGAGCCGGTTGCGAGTCCAGTGGGGACCACGGAGCTGCAGGCCGGCGACCTGCTCATCGTGGAGGCGCCCGATGATTTCGAGACGCGCTGGAGCAGTGGAAGCCGCGAAGAGTTCTACCTTGTGGCACCGCGTGACGGGCGCGCGCGACGGCCCGAAGCGACGGCGGAGGACCCGGAAGGGGCGGGCGACAAGGATCGCTCCGGGCGGGCGCCGCTCGCCCTCGCGTTGACGGGGAGCATGGTGCTTGCCGCCGCTACGGGCCTCGCCCCCATCGTCACGGCCGCGTTCATCGCCGCGCTCCTCATGATCGTGACGGGGTGCATCCGGGCGGCGGAGGCGCAGCGCGCGCTCAACGTGCAGGTGCTGGTCGTCATCGCCGCGGCGCTCGGCATCGGCAAGGCCATCCAGACGACCGGCCTCGCCAAGGCCGTGGCCCGGAGCGTGCTGTCCATCACCGAGCCCCTTGGCCCCGTGGCGGTGCTGGTGGCCCTCTACCTGATGACCAATCTCCTCACCGAGATCATCACGAACAACGCCGCCGCCGTGCTCATGCTGCCCATCTCGATGGCTGCGGCGTCGAGCCTCGGGGCCCCGCCCATCGCCTTCGGGCTCATCGTGGCCGTGGCCGCCTCGGCGAGCTTCCTGACGCCCATTGGCTACCAGACCAACCTCATGGTGATGTCGCCGGGCGGCTACCGATTCAGCGATTACGCACGCGTGGGTTGGCCGGTAACGCTCCTGGTGATGACAACATCGGTCACGATCATTACGTTGCTGTGGCTGTAGGCCCGCGAAAGCTCGCAAGGCTCATCGACACACCGTTCACGCTCTCAATATGGCCCCGACTCTTCTCGTTACCGGCGGCGCCGGATTCATCGGCTCGGCGGTGGTACGCCACCTCATTCAGGAGACCGAGGCCACCGTCGTCACGGTCGACATGCTCACCTACGCCGGCCACCGCGAGAACCTCGCGCCGGTGATGGACAGCCCCCGCCACCACTTCGAGCGGGAGGACATCACCGACGCCCCGGCCATGCACCGGCTCTTCGAGACGTACGAGCCCAGCGGCGTGCTCCACCTCGCGGCCGAGTCGCACGTGGACCGCTCCATCGACGGGCCGGCGGCCTTCGTGCAGACGAACGTGGTGGGCACACAGGTGCTTCTAGAAGCGGCGCGCACCCACTGGGAGGGGCTCTCCGGCGACGAAAAAAGCGACTTCCGCTTCCTCCACGTCTCCACCGACGAGGTATACGGCGAACTCGGCGAGACCGGAAAGTTTACCGAGGAAACCCCCTACGACCCCAGCTCGCCCTATTCGGCCAGCAAGGCCGGGGCCGACCACCTGGTGCGGGCCTGGCACCGCACGTACGGGCTCCCGGTGCTCATCACCAACTGCTCGAACAACTACGGCCCGTACCAGCACCCCGAGAAGCTCATTCCGGTCGTCATCCTGAATGCCCTGGACGGCGAGCCCCTGCCCGTCTACGGCACTGGTGAGAACGTGCGCGACTGGCTGTTCGTGGAGGATCACGTCCGGGCCCTGGTGCGCGTTCTGCGGGCGGGCACGGTGGGCGAAACCTACAACGTAGGTGGCGACTGCGAAAAGCAGAACATTGCGGTCGTCCGGCAGATTTGCGACATTCTGGACGAGATGCGCCCCGATGCCCTCGACGGCAGTCACCACGACCTCATCACGTTCGTCGAGGACCGGCCGGGCCACGACTGGCGCTACGCCATCGACGCGCGCAAGATTGCGACGGAACTCGACTGGGCCCCGCAGGTCGACTTTGAAGAGGGGCTGCGACAGACGATCGACTGGTACGTGTCGCACCGCGACTGGGTGCGGGCGGTCCAGCACTGAGCATTTGGGGAGGCAAGGGCCTCCGGCACACACGACGAAGGGATCGATCACGACAAACCGGTTCACGCACATGAGTGACAAAGCATCCCGTACGCGGAAAGGCATCGTGCTGGCGGGTGGGGCGGGCACTCGCCTGGCCCCGGCCACCCGGGCAGTGAGCAAACAATTGCTTCCGGTGTACGACAAGCCGATGATATACTACCCGCTCGCCACCCTCATGCGGGCGGGCATCCGCGACGTGCTCGTCATCTCGACGCCCAAGGATCTGCCCCGCTTCGAGGACCTGCTGGGCGACGGGCACCAATGGGGCATCAACCTGCAGTACGCCGAGCAGCCCGAGCCCAAAGGCATCGCGCAGGCCTTCCCCATCGGGGCCGACTTCATCGACGGTGACGACGTGGCCCTCATCCTCGGCGATAATGTATTCTACGGCGAGGGGCTGCCCGAGAAGCTCCGCCGGGCGGCCGGACAGCTGGAGGGCGGCACCGTGTTTGCCTACTATGTAAACGACCCGGAGCGCTACGGCGTGGTGGACTTCGACGACGAGGGGCAGGCCCTCTCCATCGAGGAAAAGCCCGACGAGCCGGCCTCCAATTACGCCGTTACGGGCCTCTATTTTTACGACTCGGACGTCGTGGACGTGGCCCAGGGCCTGGAGCCCTCCGATCGGGGCGAGTTGGAAATTACCGACGTAAACCGCCGGTACCTCCGGCGGGGCAACCTTCAGGTGGAGACGCTGGGGCGCGGCATGGCGTGGCTCGATATGGGCACGCACGACTCCCTGCTCCAGGCGGCCAACTTCGTGCAGACGATTGAGGAGCGGCAGGGCCTCAAAATCAGTTGTCCCGAGGAGATCGCCTGGCGCAACGGATGGATCGGGGCCGAGGACGTGGCGCGTATCGGCCGGTCGATGGACAACAACGCGTACGGCCAGTATCTGCTGGACTTGGTCGAGCGTGTGCAGAGCGACGCCACTCCGGCCTCTGTATAGCAGTTTTGTTTGACAGTCTGCCTTCCCCCACCCGATGGATGTATTCGACACCGACCTGCCCGGCGTTCGCCTCTTCGAGCCCGATGTCTACGCGGACGACCGTGGGGCCTTCATGGAGGTCTGGAACGCCCGCGAGTACGGGGGGCACGGCCTCAGCGTCACCTTCGTCCAGGACAACCTCTCCCGCTCCCGGGAGGACGTGCTCCGCGGCCTCCACTTCCAGAACCCCCGCCCGCAGGGCAAGCTCATCTCGGTGCTTCGGGGGGCGGTCTACGACGTGGTTGTAGACGTGCGGGCCGACTCGGACACGTTTGGGGCGTGGCACGGGACCACCCTGTCGGCCGACAACGCCCGTCAACTGTACGTTCCGGAGGGCTACGCTCACGGGTTCGTGGTAACGAGCGGCGAGGCCCTCTTTCACTACAAGTGTACCGACTTCTACCACCCAGAAGCCGACCAGACCGTGCGGTGGGACGACCCCCAACTCGGCATTGACTGGCCGGTGTCGGACCCTGTCCTCTCAGAGAAAGACGCGGAGGCCCCCTGCCTGGCGGAGATGGGCCCGGAGGTGCTTCAGTTCGACGACGTTCGGTAAGGCCGCCCTCTCCCCGCGATGTCCGACGCGACCGCCACCATTTTGCTCCTCGGCGCCACTGGACAGGTGGGGCACGAGCTGGCACGGACCCTCGCGCCCCTCGGCACGGTGCAGGCGCCGGGCCGGGCGGAGGTCGACCTTGGGGCGCCGGACACCCTCCGTCGGGCCGTGCGCCAGGCGGCGCCCGACCTGATCGTAAATGCCGCCGCCTATACCGACGTGGATGGGGCCGAGAGCGAGCCGGAGCGCGCCGCCGCGCTCAACACCGAAGCGCCCCACGTACTGGCGGAGGCCGCCCGGGACGCAGAGGCCTGGCTTGTGCACTACTCCACCGACTACGTGTTTGACGGGGAGAAGCGCACGCCGTATACGGAGGACGACGCCCCCAATCCGATCAACGTGTACGGACGGACGAAGTGGGAGGGCGAGCAGGCTCTCCGGGCGGTGGGAGGACGCGTTCTCGTCCTCCGCACGAGTTGGGTCTACAGCGACCGACGGTCCAACTTCGTGCGCACCATGCTCGGGCTGGCCGACGAGCACGACACCCTCACGGTGGTGGACGACCAAATGGGCGTGCCCACCTGGGCGGGCTGGCTCGCCGAGGCCACGGCCACGATCAGTACTCGCCTCCTCACGGCGTCCGATCCCTCGTCCTTGCGGGGGCTCTACCACCTTGCAGGAACCGGACAGACCAGCTGGTACGGCTTTGCGAAGGCCATTTTTGCCCAGTTCGACCGTGCCGACGTTACGGTCGAGCCGGTGTCGTCAGACGAGTACGACACCGCGGCGCCGCGGCCCGCCTACACCGCGCTCGATTCGAGCCGGGCCCGTGCCGCTTTCGACCTTGCCCTGCCCTCGTGGACGGCCCAGCTCGCCCGCTTCCGTGAGCACGTCGCCCAGTCCGCCGCAGACGCCGGAACGTCCGGGTAGACGGGGAGGCGAATATTCAGAAAAGTTATCGGACTTCGAGGCGCTGCATTCGCCTTTGTACCCCACGCCGCTTACCAAATACATTCGGTCTGTACGCCTCGTTTGTGCTGGGTTCCCACCGTACGTAGTGCTCGTGGGCGTCCGGGACCGTCTTTTCATCCTGCCAGCCGACCGCGGGTTTGTGTCATGATGCGCCGCATCATTCCGCTTCTCTGTCTCCTCCTCGTGGCCCTCGCCGCAGTGTCCCTCGATAGCCGGGCGCAGCAGCGGGAGGACTTGCCCGATGAGGTGCAGCGTGAGCTTGACCAACGAGGCCTCACGGTCGACGAGGCGCGTCAGCGGCTACGTCAGCTTGGCGTTGACCCCTCCAATCCCCAGCAGGCGGCCCGCCGCGCCCGGCAGTTGGGCATCTCCGAGGCGCGCATTCAGGCCCTCCTCCAGGCCGTGCGGAGCCAGCGAGACACCACCGGGGCGGACTCGGCGCGCACCCGCACGCCGCGCAACCCGCCCTTTCCGGTACTGGCCGGAACCCCCGAGATTGCCCCCGACAGCATCTCCGTCGGCCAGCTGCCCGTGGACGTAGAGGTGAGCGTGCCGCTCCGTAGCCAAAACCAGATCCGGCGCGTGCGACCGGGCTTCCTCACCGCCGGGGGCGACTCGGTGGCCCTCCAGCGCGTCCAGCGCGTCCGCGGCTCCGTCATCAACGGGACGTGGCGGGGCACCACCACCATCCCGCGCGACACGAGCAGCGGCACGTGGTCTCTCTTCGTGCGGGCCTCTACGCGCGACACGACCGTAACGCTGGCCACGGGCCGTCGTCTCCAGATCTTTCCACGGGGCGAACTGCCGAAGCGCGACACAGCCCGCGCCATGCGCGACACCCTGCAGTACTTCGGCTACGATACGTTCGACACCATTCCGGAGGCCTTCACGCCCCAGCCCACCGGGCCCGCCGATGGCAGCTACGTCGTGGGGCCGGAGGACGAATTGCGACTCACCGTGTGGGGCGGGGCCGAATTTACGTACGAACTGCCGGTGGACCAGGGCGGGCGCGTGACGGTCCCCAACGTGGGGCAGTTTACGGTGTCGGGCAAGACGCTCAGCGAACTGCGCACGGAGATGAAGCAGTGGCTGTCCCGCAGCTACTCGGGCCTCACCAGCGATCCGCCCACGGTGTTCATGGACCTCACGCTCACCCGTGTGCGGCCCACGCAGGTGTTCGTGCTTGGCGAGGTGGCCCAGCCGGGCGGGTATGTCATCAGCAGCTACTCGTCGGTCTTCAACGCCCTGTACAGCGTCGGCGGGCCGCTGAAGCGCGGAAGCCTCCGCAACATCAAGGTGATTCGGGACGGGGAGGTCGTCGAAACCGTGGATCTGTACGACTACCTCCTGCAGGGCTACAGCCCCGATCCGGTGCAGCTCCAGAGCAACGACTACATCTTTGTGCCGCCGCGGGGCGAAACCGTCGCCATCACCGGGCCGGTGAAGCGCCCAGCCTACTACGAGATGACGGCGGAGGAGACCGTGGGCGACCTCATCGAGTACGCGGGCGGGCTCAAGCCGAAGGCCTATACCAAGCGGTTTCAGATTGAGCGCATCGTGCCCCCGAGCGAGCGGGAGGACCCGTCCGTGGCCCGGGAGGTGCGGGACGCGAACCTCCAGGCGGCCCGGTCCGATACGGCCCGGATTCCCCTCGCCGACGGCGACCACGTCAAGATCCTGTCCCTCACTGAGGCAAACGATCCGGCCGTCCGGGCCCGAATCGAGGCTGCGGAGGTGACCGGGGCGGTCTACCAGCCGGGACAGTATGAGATTGGCGGTGGGGTGCGCACCGTGAAGGACCTCATTGAGCAGGCCGACGGCCTGACGGGCGCGGCCTACCGCCAGCAGGCCGACCTCGTGCGCATCGACGACTCGCTCAACGAAACGAGCCGGTCGCTCAACCTGAACGACGTGATGGAGGACCAGCCCCAGGCCAACGTCGTCCTCCGGCCGGGCGACAGCCTGCACGTGGCCTCCTTCCAGAAGATGCAGGCCCGGCGCACCGTGGAGGTTACCGGCCAGGTGCGAGATCCGGGAACGTATCGCTTCCGCGAAGGGATGACGATCCGGAGCCTGCTCCGACAGGCCGGTGGGCTCACCGACGAAGAGTACCTCAAGGACGTCTTTCTGGGGCGCGCCGATCTGTTCCGGGTCTCGGACGACGGGGACGAGGAG
>CAJXKO010000026.1 GCA_913055845.1 uncultured Bacteroidota bacterium
GTGCCCTTTCTGCTCGACGCGTGCCAGTCGGCCGGGCAGATGCCGCTGCCGGTCGACGAGATCGGCTGCACGATGCTCTCGGCCACCGGGCGCAAGTACCTGCGCGGGCCGCGGGGCACCGGCTTCCTCTACGTGCAGAAAGACTGGATTGAGCGCCTGGAGCCCCCTCTCCTCGACCTCCACGCCGCCACCTGGACTGCGCCCGACGACTACGAAATTCACCCCGACGCCCGCCGGTTCGAGACGTGGGAGAGCCACGTGGCCGGGCAGGTAGCGCTCGGCGCGGCCGTCGACTACGCGCTCAACCGCGGGCTCGACGCCATCTTCGAGCGCACCCAACTCCTCGCCCGGACGCTCCGGACCCGGCTGGGGGATCTCCCCGGCGTCACGGTTCAGGATCAGGGAACGGTGCGCTGTGGCATCACGACCTTCACCGCCGAGCAGGCTGGTGCCCGTACGATCCAGACGGCGCTGCGTACGCAGGACATCAACATCTCCGTGTCGCCCCCCGCCTCCACCCGGCTCGACGCCGAGGCCCGTACCCTACCGCCCCTCGTCCGCGCCTCCGTGCATTACTACAACACGACGGCTGAGATCGACCGCTTCGTCGCAGCGCTTTCTGAGATCCTGAGCGCCTGATGCGGGGCCGTGCGCCCTGGTCGCCTCGCCGTAGCGGGATCATTCGGCGGGACCGCGTCTTCACAGTTCCCCCCTTCTCACGATTCTCCAAATCAACTTCCCACGACCACCGATGCGCTCCATTTCTTTCGAAAACGGCGACGAAATGCCCATGATCGGCCTCGGCACCTGGAAGTCCGCGCCGGGGGACGCCTACGAGGCCGTAAAAACCGCCCTGAACGTCGGCTACCGCCACATCGACTGTGCGGCCATCTACAAAAACGAAGCCGAGGTCGGACAGGCCCTTACCGAGTCGTTCGAGGCCGGCGTGGTCGACCGCGACGATGTGTGGATCACTTCCAAGCTCTGGAACGATGCCCACGCCCCGGAGCACGTCCGTCCCGCCCTGGAGCAGACACTGAGCGACCTGCAGCTCGATACCCTCGACCTCTACCTCATCCACTGGCCCGTGGCCTTTACGCACGGCACCGATTATCCCGGGTCGATCGACGAGTTTGTGTCGCTCGACGAGATTCCACTCCCCGAAACCTGGGCGGCCATGGAAGAGCTTAAGGCCGACGGGCTGGTGCGCCACATCGGCGTTTCCAACTTCAACATTCCGAAGCTGCAGCTCCTGATGGACGCCGGGAACGTGACGCCGGAGATGAATCAGATTGAACTGCACCCCTACTTGCAGCAGCCCGAAATGCTATCGTTCGCCGAGGAGCAGGGCATCCCGCTCACCGCGTACTCGCCCCTCGGCTCCGGCGACCGGCCCGAGGCGATGAAGGCTGACGACGAGCCGGTGCTGATGGAAGACCCGACGATCCACGAGATCGCGGACCGCCACGACGCCTCCCCGGCCCAGGTGCTCATCAGCTGGGCGTTGCACCGCGACACCGTGGTCATTCCGAAGTCCACCACCCCCAGCCACATTCGGGACAACCTGGCCGCCGCCGAGCTAGAGCTGACAGCGGACGACATGGAGGCCATCGCCGCCCTCGACAAGGGCCGCCGCTACCTGCAGGTGGCAGACTGGACCATTGAGGGCAGTCCTTACACGCAATCCGGGCTGTGGGACGAGTAGTCCTGCCAGAATTCGCTCCGGCGCCGCCGCCTGATCCTCCCGCTCCCCCATGGCCGCCGCAAACCGCCCCCCGCCCCGGATCGCCATGTGGTCGGGGCCGCGCAACATCTCGACCGCGCTGATGCGGAGTTGGGGCAGCCGGGAGGACACGGTGGTGGTCGACGAACCGCTCTACGCGCACTACCTGGACGCGACCGGCCGGGCCCACCCTAGCCGGGAGGCGATCATTGCCCACTACGACACGGACTGGCGGGCCGTCGTCGACCGACTCACTGGCCCCCTCCCTGACGATGCGGACATTTTCTATCAGAAGCACATGGCCCATCACCTGCTTCTCAAAATGGACTGGGACTGGGTCGGGGCCCTCCGCAACGCGCTTCTGATCCGGGAGCCGCGGGCGATGCTCACGTCACTGATCGAGTTTCTCCCTGAACCCACCCTGTCCGACACCGGCCTTCCGCAGCAGTGGCGCCTATTCCAACGACTTCGTCGCGAGCACGACGCCCCCCCACCCGTCCTACGCGCCCAGGACGTGCTAAAGGCCCCTGGGCCCATGCTCGACGCGCTTTGCGGGGTCCTTGGGGTGCCGTACCGCGACGCCATGCTGTCGTGGTCCCCGGGTCCGCGTACGACAGACGGCATCTGGGCCAAGCACTGGTACGATTCTGTCTACGACTCCACCGGCTTCCAGCCGTACACGCCCAAGAACATCCCCCTCCCCGACCGGCTCCACGACCTGCACGAAGAGTGCCGGGCGCTCTACGACAAACTCGCCGCCCATCGCCTTTGCCCCTAGCCCACTACTATGCGACAAACCCCCAACCCGAGAAACGACGACCTCATCGTCTACGTCGACGGCGAACTGGTGCCCCGCGATGAGGCCGGGGTTAGCCCATTCGATAGCGTGGTGCAGGGGGGCGATGCCGTGTGGGAGGGCCTTCGGCTCTACAACGGCTCCATCTTCCGCCTACTCGACCACCTGGACCGCCTCCGCAACTCCGCTCAGGCCCTGGCCTTCGACGAGATTCCGCCGACGGAGGAGATCATTGCGGAACTGCGCCGTACCCTGGTGGCCAACGACATGCGCGACAACGTGCACGTGCGACTAACGCTCACGCGGGGCGAAAAAGTGACGTCCGGCATGGATCCCCGACTCAACACGAAAGGCCCCACGCTCATCATCCTGCCCGAATATAAGCCCCCGGTCTACGACAAGGATGGACTATCCTTTGTCACGAGTTCCATCCGTCGCTTTCCGCCCGACTGCCTCGACCCCAAAATCCACCACAACAACCTTTTGCAGTCCGTTCTGGCAAAAATCGAGGCGAACCACGCCGGGGCCGACGCTGCCCTCATGCTCGACCGCGACGGCTTCATCGCCGAGGGGCATGGGACCCACGTCTTCCTGGTGGACGACGGCACAGTATGTACCGGCCCGGCCGATGCGTGCCCGGAGGGCGTCACGCGACAGACCGTGCTCGACCTCTGTGCCCGCCACGACATTCCACACGCCGTCCGGCGCCTTTCGGTGATGGAGGCCTACCGGGCCGACGAGATGTTTTGCTCCGGCACGATGGGCGAGCTGGCGGGCATTACGGCCCTGGACGGCCGCACGATTGGCGACGGCACCATTGGCCCCATGACGGAACGGCTCTCTTCGCTGTACGGCGAGGAAACCGCGACGCAGGGCTACCCCATCTTCGAGAGGTAAGCGCCCCCACGTCCACTTTTCAGGTTCCCCCACAACCGAAAGACTGTTTGGTCTGACATGTCCTCTCGTCTTCTGTTCGACTTTTCCTCTTCGACAGACGATCCGGCGGAGTGGCGCAGCGTGGACGACCCAGTGATGGGCGGCGTCTCGGAAAGCGCGTTCACGGCCACTGAGGCTGGTGCGGCGTTTGCCGGCACCGTATCGCTAAAGCAAGGCGGCGGGTTTTGCTCAGTGCGGGCGCCGGAGGGGACGTACGATCTCGGCGACACCACGGGCCTCCAGGTCCGGGTGCGGGGCGACGGAAAGCGCTACTGGTGCACGATGTACACCGATCCGGGCGGCCCCATCAGCTACCGGGCACCGCTACAGCCCTCCACGGCGTGGTCTACGGTCTCCGTTTCCTTCGACGCCCTCACCCCGTACCGGCGGGGCACCGAGGTGCCGGACGCCCCCCCGTTCGCCCCCGCTCACCTCCGCACCCTCGGCTTTTTGATTGCCGACGAGCAAGACGGCCCCTTCCGCCTGGAGGTCGCGTGGATTCGGGCGGTGCAGAAGCGCTCGTAGCGGCCGCGGAGAACAAGATCGACGGCAGCGCCCCAGGCGCCACTTCGGCGCCCAGGGCGGTGAACGCGCCTGAGTGAGTGCCTCCGCTCGTTCCGGTGGCACCATGGGCTCGCGCCCGCGGTCGTGCTCGTCCCCGTGGTGGTCCACGACGGGGGGTACCCGCTCGACCTCTTGAGCCCGCCGAATCGGTGCTCCGCAGGGTCGCGTCGTGTCGGGACGGGAAGGCATCCCCCAGAATGGTCGGAGGCCCCACGCCCCTGTCTTTGCACAAAAAAGATCGAGTCCTCGTGTGACTCTGCCCGCAGCCTCCTAGATTGCATCGCCGCTCGGCTCCCTCGCGCACGATCAATACCCCCATGGACGACACCCCCGACGCGTCCCCCCCTACGACAAAGCACGTCGCCATTTCCGGAAACATCGGCGCCGGAAAGACCGCTCTGACCGAAGTGCTCGGTGAATATTACGACTGGCACACCGTCTTCGAAGAGGTGGACGATAACCCATACCTCAATGACTTTTACAACGACATGCGCCGGTGGTCCTTCAATCTACAGGTCTTCTTCCTGTCTCAGCGCTTTGAACAACTGCAGCGGATCGGCGAGATGGACCAATCGGTGGTTCAGGACCGCTCGATCTACGAAGATGCCCACATCTTTGCCCGCAACCTCTACGAAATGGGACACATGAGCGGCCGGGACTATCGAAACTACACCGACCTGTTCTCGATCATGACCACCCACCTGGAGCCCCCGTCCCTGCTCATTTACCTGCGAGCCTCCGTGCCCACGCTCGTCAATCACATCCAGAAGCGGGGGCGCGAGTTTGAGTCGACCATCCGCATCGACTATCTGGAGCGGTTACAGGGTCACTACGAGGAGTGGATCGAGAGCTACGACCGCGGTCCGAAACTCATCATCGACGTCGACGAACTCGATTTTGTCGGCGAAGAGACGGACCGACGGGCCGTCCTAAACCAGATTGAAAGCCGGCTCTTTGGACTGTTTCCGGACGAGTAACGGCCCGCCGGCTCCGTCAGTCGGTTTCTCCCTGGACGCGATGCGGTTATGCCCGCCTTCCTTCGCTCCATAGTGGTTTCCCCGTCGCGGTCCGGCCGCATCGCCGGGCGGGCCGCGGTGCTCGTCGTGGTGCTCGGGCTCCTGCTCGGGCCCCCGACGGCCTACGGGCAGGTTGACACCACCGACGCCGTCCCGCCGGATTCCCTCCAGCAGCCCCGTCCGGACACGACCCAGCGCCCCCCCTCTCCTCCCACAGATCCGTCCCAGCCACCTCTTCGCCCGCTTCCCTTTGCCCCACCGGAGTACGGGCGCCCGGTCACCGATTCCATTCCGGGCCGTCATCCTCAGGTGAGCGTGGAAACGATGATTGCCGACCAGGCCGGCGGCTTTTTGTACGACCTGGGCGAGTATGGATGGCCAAACGGATGGAGCCCGCGCGGGCTTGCCCCCCATCGGGTACACCTCTGGCTCGACGGCCTCTCGTTCGATGACCCGCTGACAGGCCGCCCCCGCTTCGAGCTGCTGCCGCCCTCGTTCCTTGCCCGTCCCCGCGTTGGGAGGGATCCGGGCGGCGGCGCAGTAGGCGTGCACACGTCGTGGCGTGCCTATTCGCCCAAGCGACCGCTCACCGAAATCCGCTACCGCTTCGACAACAGCGGCCTCCACGCGGTAGAGGTGGGCCACTCGCAGAAGCGACGACTCGACCTCTTTGGACGGCCCGGGATCTTGCACCTCACGTTTGGCTACGGCGGGCGCAAGGCCGACGGGGTGTACAACGGAAGCGCGCTCCGAAGCGAACGGCGCATCTGGGGGCGGCTCCGGTACCAGACCAGCGACTGGGCCGCCGAGCTTTCGAACCAGGTGTCCCGGTATCGGGTTGGTGCCCACGGGGGGGCAGTGCCCCTTGGGGATTTCTTTTCGACCATCTACAACCTCCCGGTGGCCGGCAGCAGCGTGCGGGCGCCGGGCAACCGGCGCAAAACAACCCGCAACGACCTGACGGCCCGCGTACGGGCCCCGCTCGTCCCTGGCCTCGCCTCCCCCACAGAACTGTCCCTCCGCTGGACCACCCACCGCTTCGAGGTAAACGACGGCGTGCGGGATACGACGTGGACCACCCAACTGGATGGAGGACACGTGCGCCTCCAACAGTCCCTGTCGGTAGGACGCCACACGCTCACGGGCACGGCGCGGGGACACCTCTGGCGTCTTGACCGCACGAATGTGCCCTCGAGGCTCGGCGATCTACGCGGGGCGGCACACGTGGGCGTCCGGGACTCCCTACGGCTGGGGCAGACCGATCTTCTGCTCGACGCGGGCGGCCACCTGACCGCTGAGCAAGCCTACCCGTCCGTCGCGGCTCGGGCCCAGGGCCCCGTGGGGCCGGTGCAACTCTCGGCGTCGGTGACGGCCACCGGACAACGCGGCGCCTGGATCGAAGACGCGGGGTTCGCCACGGTTCAGCCCCTCGATAGGGAACGGGGCGGGACTGCGGATCTTCTGCTCGAAGGGACGGTGGGGGCCGCGGTGCGCCTGGGGCCTTTCGACGTGGGCCTGCAGGGCTTCGCACACCAGATTCGCAACGCCGTGGACCTGTATGCCGTGCGCCCGGACAGTGCCGACGCCACGGCGTACACGGATGTCGTGGCGGCCCGCAGCACACCGACTCCCGTCCGGCGGGCGGGGCTCACCCTCGACGGGGGCTGGCGGCGGAACGCCCGACGGGGACTATACGCCACGGGGCGGGGCACGCTTTTGCGGACGCTCAACGCGGGCGACTCGCCACTGCACAAACGACTCGCCCAGACCCTCCCCACCGCCTACGGTCGGGCCCGCGTCGGGGCCCGATTTGTTCTGTTTTCCGACCTCATCACGGACCTCTACGTTCAGGCTCGTGGATGGAGTGCCATGAATAGCCGGTGGCTGCACCCGCCCACCGGTCGCCTCACCGTTCCACCCCTGGACAACCCGATCCCAATTTCGAACGCCCCGTCGGACGTGGGGCCCAGCGGCACGGTCGACGTGCACGCGGACATTCGATTCCGCAGTGCCACGCTCTTCTTTAGCTTCCAGAATATACAGGCCGGCACCCAACTACAGCCCGGCACGTTCGTAGTGCCGGTATACCCCCTTCCGCCCCAACAATTTCGGTTTGGCGTCTTCTGGCCGATTTTCGACTGATCCCCCACTCGCCCCCAGCACGCCCTCTGACACGAGGAATCACCGCCGCAGGCTTCGAGGTACAACTGCTGATTCCGGTTCGTGACACCCCACTCCTTCCGCGACCCTGCCTGGCTGCATGTCTCGGCTCGAACTCCCATACCCCGTCCAGCGGACCCTGTCGGGCCTGTGGACGAGTTTGAAATACTACAGCATCGGGCTGTACCTGGAGTTGTCGGAGAAAAACGTGTTTCTGTGGGCCCAGGCGATTGCCTTTAAGGTGCTGGTGACAATCGTCCCCATCGTGATTCTGGCCACCGGGATCATCGGCCGCATCCTGCAGGGAGAGGATGCGTTCGTGGCCGTCACGCGGTTTATTCGGGAGCTCCTTCCAGGAAGCCAGAGCCAGCAACTTATCGACTTCCTGACGCAGCTTCAGGACGCCAGTGCCACGATCGTAGGGATTGGGGGCGTCGGTCTGTTTCTCTCCGCCATGTCGCTGTTCATCACTCTGCGGATTGCAGTGAGCAACGCCTTTGAACAAGACTGGCATCAGCAGCGCTCGTTGCTTCGGGGCTACCTGTTCGACGTCCGGATGGTGGTTCAGGTTGGGGTGCTCTTCCTCCTCACCGTGGGCCTCTCCGTCTCCCTGCCCCCGTTCGTCAACGACGTCATCATCGGGCAGGTTGTGGGGCCGGAGTGGTGGATCCAGTGGCTATGGCAACGGGCCCTCTGGGTGACCGGCCTCCTTCTGCCCCTCCTCCTTACGACGGCCATGTTTTTCCAGTTGTACTACCTTGTGCCCAAGCCGCCGCCGCGCCCCCGGAGCGCCCTCGCCGGGGCCATGATTGCCGCCCTGTTATGGGAAACGGCCAAGCAAGCCTTTACCTATTACGCCACCTACGTGGGCTACGGGACGGGGACCGAGGCCCTCGGCAGCACGTTCGGGCTCATTGTTGCGTTCGTATTCTGGGTCTACTTCTCGGGCGTGGTGCTCATGATTGGGGCCATCGTCGCGTCGCTCCGTGAGCACCGACACGTCACGTCCGGACAGTTGCCGGGAACCAACCCGTCCCCAGAGCTCCGGGCCCTCACGCAAGACGCCGGTAATGGCGCCCCCTCCGCTCCGGACACCGACGCGTCCTCCGCCAGCGAGTCCGACCCACTTCCCTCTTCGCCGTCCTCGTCGTCCGCCTCGTAGGACGGTGCGCCCCCGTATGTGCAGTGCCTTCGCGTCTCCGACCTTTTCCCCTTCCGTGTCCGCCGTACTCCCGCGTATGTTCTTCCCACCGCGCCGCCTGTGCGTGCGGGGCCTACTGCTTGCCCTCGTGCTCGCAGGGGGGGCCGGAAGTCTGTCTGACGCCTCTGCACAGGCCCCCCTCCGGTACGTGAACGACAACACCACCGTGTCGGAAATCTCCTTCCGGTTCGTCGATCAGCAGACCTTCGAGACGAGCCGGCTGCAGGAACAGATTGCCACCGCTGCCCCCGGCTTCTTTGCGCGACTCCAGAACCAGTTTTCGTTCCTGCCGGGCCTCTCTCCACGTCTGTACCCCTTCGACCCGGTGACCCTCCAGAAAGACGTGGTGCGACTGCGCCAATTTTATCAGCAGAACGGATTTCCAACCCCCGATATAGACTATCCTGCGTCACAGCTTGACTCCTCGAAGAACCGGATCCACGTTATCTTTACCATCCAGGAGGGGCCAGAGCTCGACATTCGGGAGAGCACGTTCCAGAACGCCGACGGCACCGCGGGGATCAGGGCGGCACTACCGGCGCCCCTCCACGACGACTGGGTCCGCTACCAGCGTAGCACACTACGGGTGGGGGGGCGGTACACGGACTTCAAGCGCACCCAAATTGAGGACCAGGTTCAATCCTGGCTCCGCAACCGGGGGTTTGCATTTGCGCGGGTGCAGTCGAGCGCAGCGGTGGATACGGCCCAGTATGCCGCCGACCTGGAGTTCTTTGTGGACGCGGGGCCCCAAGCGACCGTCTCTGAGATCAGTATTGAGGGCAACACAGCGGTGAACCGATCCGTGATTCTGCGGGAATTGCCCTTCGGCGTGGGCGACCGCTTCTCGGCCGATGCCGTGACCGAGGGCCAGCAGAAACTGTTCGACCTCAACCTCTTCCGTGTGGCCCTCGCCGACGTGCCCGACCAGCCCCGCGACAGCACTGTTCGGGTGCGCTACCGGGTCCGCGAGACCGAACTCCGAGCCTACTCCGGCCAGATTGGATACGACACACAGTCGGGCGCGACCCTGGAGGGCAGTTGGCGGCACCGAAACTTCTACGGCGACGCCCGCACCTTCATCGTGAGCCTGACGGCCGATACGGGCCTCCCTGAGAATCCCCCCAACTTCCTGCCCGGCTTTCTTACGCGCTCGTCGTCGCAGGAGCTGAGCCGCACGTTCCGGGCCTCGGTCACCCTGCGGCAGCCCTACCTCTTCTCCCAGGACCTCTCCGGCTCGGTATCGCCGTTCGTGCAGGAGCGCCTCAACCCCGCCCTGGCCCCAAATCCCGACCGGTCCCTGGACCTCAATGAGCGGCAGTTCGGGATCAATTCCAGCCTCGTCTACGACCTGCTTCCGTACCGGACGCTCTCGCTTCAGCATTCGTTTGCACGCACCCGCCAGTTTTTGGCGTCGGGTGTCTCGGATCCTACGCGTCCGGACATCCCCCTGGGCGCGGACGAGGACCTCTTCAACAAAAGCGTCTTCACGCTCAACGGGACCTTTGGGGAGGCCGACGACTTCATCAATCCCACCCGAGGGTACATCTTTCGTCCCACCGTCCAGCTCGGGGGCTACCTCTTCGACTCGGGCGTGGAGTTCGCAGAGCTGAGCGCGGAATTGAGCGGGTACCTTCCGCTCTCCGAGCACGTAGAGCTGGCGGGGCGAGTGTTCGCGGGCTCGCTCTGGCCCTTCGAAGAGAGCCGGACCAACCTCACACTGCCCGCCGATCCCTCCCCGGAGGACCTCCAGCAAAACCGCGTCTTCCAGAATCGGTTCTCCGACTACCTCTTGTACGCGGGCGGCGGAAGCGACGTGCGGGGCTGGTCCTCGCGCCTGGCCGGCGGCAAGGTGCTGCGCCGCTCCCCGGTGATCGAGGACGGATTCGTGTACCGACCGACGGGGGCACGCACAAAGATTGGCGGGAGCCTGGAGGCCCGATTTCCCCTCCCGGGCCTCGGCCCCAACTGGCGGACCGCGGCGTTCATTGACGCGGCCCGATTGTCTCCCGGCACCCTAAATTTAACGCCCCCCCCAAGCGTTTCCGGGGTCGTGGAGGGCCCCGACGGGCGAGCTGTAGGGACCGATCCGTCGCAGTTTCTGGTGGGAACCGGCGCGGGGCTCCGGTACCAGACCCCGTTCGGCTTCCTGCGGATCGATCTCGCCTACAAACTGACCCCTGACCGCCTGGACCTTCGCTCCGCGGGGGACGTGGGGCGCGCGGCCACCAGGGATCCACCCACGCCACTCTCACAGGTTGATACCCGCTCTATCCGACGCCTGCGTCTGCACTTCGGCATCGGGCGGTCGTTCTGAGCCCCCGGCTCCCCTCCTCTCACTACCGACGTCTACCGACTACTGCACCGTGCCTGCTCACCCTGCCCCTTCCGGTCCGGGTTCCTCCCCTGCCCCCGACGAGTCTGCTCCGTCGCGCCTTCGCCGTTGGGCTCGGCGCGCAGCGTGGGGCATCGGTGGCCTCGTGGCGACGCTCCTCTTGGGGGTGAGCCTCGTCCTGCTCGGGCTACAAACCGAGACGGGGGCGACCGCGGCGGCACAGTTCCTGGCGCGACAGGCCAATCCAGTTCCCAACACCACCCTTACAGTCGAGCGCGCCGGCGGAAGCTGGCTCCGTTCGCTGCACCTGACGAACGTGGCGCTCACCCGCCCCGACAGTGCATCGGGCACTGCCGTATCAATGGCGCAGGTGGATACCCTCGCGGTATCGTACCGCCTCGGCGCGCTGCTGCGGGGCCGGCTCCACCTCATGAGCGTCTCCCTCCGGGGCCCATCGGTCACCCTGCGCCAGGCGGCCGACTCCACCTGGGACTGGGGCCGGGCCTTTGCCCGCGACACGACGACGGCCCCGGAGGACACAAGCGCGGGCATGCCCATCCAAATCGACCGCGTCCGGGTGGGAGAGGGACATGCTGCGGCCCAGTTCTACGCCGACGGCGGCGACTCAACCGTCCAGGTCGAGGACCTCGAACTGCGCGCCCAGGACCTCCAGATCGCCCCGGCGCTCAGGGGGCGTCTCGACACACTTGGTCTTCGGGCCCGCCTTCCCGCCGATACCTCGGCCCTTCGGATGACGGCGCGCGCATCGCTTTCTGACCGTCGGCTCCGACTGGACACACTCGGGCTCACCTCCCCACGGAGCGATGTGACGGGCCGCGGCACCGCCCGCGTCCCCCTGGGCCCGCAGGACACGCTCGACGACGTAGCGCTGTCGCTCCGGGCCGATCCCCTCGTCCTCGGCGACCTGACGGCGCTGGTGCCCACACTGGCGGTGAACCCTGAGGAGGCGATCACGCTCGATGCTCGCCTCACAGGATCGGGGCAGCGCCTCTCTCTCACGACAGAAGCGGAGGTCCAGGGCGGCGGGGGCCGCCTGACCGCGGAGATCGACGCGACGCCGCGCATCGACACGCCGTCGGGCGGACCGCCGCTTCGGTACCGCATCGACGCCGAGGCGGAGCGCCTCACCACGAGCCTCATCGGTCCCCCGGACGCAACCGAGAACCTTCTGACGGCCACCGTCGACGGCCAACTGAAGGGCCCGTCCCTCGACGCGCTAGACGGCACCGTCACGGCCCAGATCTCCGAGGGTCGTCTCGGGGGCGTTCAGGCCTCGGCGGTAACACTGCAGTCTACCGTACAAACGGGCACCGCGGCGGTGGACCTGAACGGCACGCTGAACGACATCGGGTTCTCGGTGGATGGGACGGCCCGCCCGTTCGATGCGGCCCCGTCCATGGACCTGACGGCGCGCGTTCGCGAATTGTCGCTGGCCACCCTGGCCCCGAACGCGGGCGTTGAGGGCCTCCTCACGGCCACCGCGCAGGTCACGGGCCAGTCGATGATGACCGACGCCGCAACGTACGCGGTGGATGCGCGGCTCACGGACTCGCGGATCAACGCACAACCGATCTCGTCGGGGCGGCTCTCCGCCACCCTGGGCCCTGAGCGCGTGCGGGCCGACGCGACCCTGCGGTTCCCCACGGGCCAACTGGCCCTTGCCGGACAGGCCGCCCTCGACGGCTCGGAGCAGTTTTCCCTCGACACCGGCCGTTTCGACAACGTGAACGTGGCGGCCCTGGCGGGCGACACGACCGCGAGCCGCGTGACGGCCACTGTGCAAGGAACGGGACAAGGTTTTGCTCCCGCCACGATGCAGGCCCAGGGCACGCTTGCGATGCAGGCGGCCCGGTACGGCCCGCACCAGCTGTCGTCCCTGACCACCGACGTGCGCCTCACTGGTGGCGAACTGCGGGCGGAAACCTCCGCTGAACTGAACGGAAGCTCGTGGTCGATCTCGGCCACTGGGCGTCCCTTCGACGATGTACTGTCCGCGGAAATCACGGAGGGCCGGTTCGACAACCTCGACCTGGGCCCGTTCCTACAGGACACCACCCAGTCGAGCGACCTGCAGGGCACCCTCACGGGCCGTGTGCGGGGCACGGCCCCCGCCACTTTACGGGGCGACGTCCGCCTCACGCTGAACGATTCCCGCCTCAACCGCCAGCCCATCTCCGACGCCGTCCTGGACGCAACAATCCAGGACAGCACGGCGCAGTCCACCCTCACACTGACCACGCCGGAGGGCGGAATGAACCTGTCCCTCACGGCCCATCCCTTTGACCGAACGCCGACCTACGCACTCTCGGACGGTGCGTTTGAGAAGCTCAACGTAGGGGCCCTGGCCGGGGTGTCCGGGCTTTCCACCGGACTGTCCGGCGACCTTCGCCTGACCGGTCGGGGCGCGCAGCTCTCGGCCCTGCGCCTCGACGCGGGGCTTACGCTCCGGGAATCGACGATCAACCAGGCAACCATTTCGGAAGGCACCTTGTCGGCCACCGCGGCACAGGGCCGCCTGACGACCGACGGGCAGCTTGCCGGTGCCGGAGGAACGCTGCGCCTCCGCGGCCGCCTCGACAGCCTCACGACCACGCCCACCTACGCCCTGCAAGGCCGGGCCGAGTCGATCAACGTGAGTGCCCTGGCCGGCCTCGACTCGCTTCAAACGAGCCTTCAGGCCGCCCGCTGGTCTGTGGAGGGACGAGGCACTGCCCTCGACAGCCTGACGGCTTCCACCCGTCTCTCCGCCACCTCCATCCGTGCCAACCAGTTCCGCCTCGATACCCTCACGGTGGCCGGGGCGCTCGACCGCGGCCTCTTTCGGGTCGACACCCTCACGGTTCGCTCCAACGCGCTGACGGCGCAGGGCCAGGGCCCCATCGCCGTGACCCAGGGGGCAGGGGCGTCGGACTTCGATGTGGAGGCGACCGTGACCGACGCCGCGCCGCTCCGTGGTCTCGTCGGGCTCCCCTCGCTGCGGCTCCGAAAGGGGGTCGTGGACGCGCACGTCTACGGGGCCACCGGGGAGCAGCAATTTGACGGGACGCTGGAGCTGGGGGGACTCATCTACACCGATGTGCGCCTCAGCGACCTAACTGCGTCCTTCAGCGGGCAACGGGGGACAGACCAGCCCCTGGAGCAATTGACCGTGGACGGCGAGGCGGGCTACCTCTCCGCCTTCAACGTCACCGCGACCCGCACGCGCCTCCAAGGAACCTACGACGGCACGAAAGCGACCCTCTCCACCGACGTGCGACTGGACCAAACCCACCAGGTCCAGCTTGCCACCGCGTTCGAGCCGGCAGCCGACCCGATGGTGATCCGCCTCCAAGAATTGAACGCCCGAATGGGCCCGGATCGGTGGCACCTGAACCAGCCCACCGACATTACCATCGGGGCGGCCTACCGCATCGGCGACCTGCGCCTGGAAAGCGGGTCGCAGCGCATCGAAGTCGACGGCCTCCTCGCCCCGACAGGAACGCAAAACGTTGAGGCCTCCCTCACAGACGTGCGGCTTGGGGGGGTAGCGCCCCTCTTCGGCTTCGCGGGCCTCGACGGCCGGGCCACCGGAACAGTGACCCTTACGGAGGCCGCGACGGCCCCCGTGCTCGACGGACGGCTCGACCTCCGCCTCCAGTCGGAGGAGCGCGATGTCGGGACCCTTCAACTGTCCCTCGGCTACGAGGACCTCCAGGCCACCCTGGACGGCGAGTTTACGCATACCAGCGGCAGCGAGCTTACGCTCACCGGCGCGGTGCCCGTCGACCTTCGCCTTCAAGCCCCCGCCCCGGTCGACCTCTCCGACGAACCCGTCCGCCTGGACGCCGCCACCGACCGCTTCCCCATCGACTGGGTGGATCCGTTTTTCGACCCGGAGACCGTGCGTTCGGTGCGCGGCATGCTTACCGCAAACGCCGAGGTGCGAGGGACTCTAGGCGATCCGGAGCTGTCGGGGGCAGTGTCCCTGACGGAGGCGGGCGCGTACCTTCCCGCCCTGGAAACCAACTACCGGGGGGGCACGGCGCGCCTCCAACTGTCGGGCAACCGGCTGACGCTCGAAAATGCCCGCGTCCGGACCGACAATGACGGCTCCCTGCAAGCGAACGGACTCATCACGCTCCCCGAACTTACGGTCGGAGAGTACGACTTGTCGCTTACGGCCTCCGACTTTCTCGCGATCGACACCCCTGCGTACCGCGAGGCCGTGGTAGACGGCGACATGACGCTCCGCGGCACCGTGCGGCGCCCCGTACTCACCGGCGATGTGCAGGTACAGAGCGCCGACGTATACTATTCGGAGGCCCTCGCCCAGAGCGGGTCCGCCATGGCCCCGGTGGCCCTGACCTCTCAGGACCAGTTGACACTCGAGGAGCGGTTTGGACTCCGCCTCTCCGCGGCCGACACTACGACGTTTGACACCTACCAGGCCATGGCCATGGACCTGGGCGTACAAATCGAACGCGACACCTGGCTCCGGTCTACCAGCAACCCCGAGATGAACGTGCAGTTTACCGGCGACCTGGATCTGCAAAAGGAAGCGGACCAAGACGCCCAGGTGTTCGGCACCATCGAGGTGGAGGAGGCCCGAAGCACACTGCGACAGTTTGGGCAGGAGTTCCAGATTACACAAGGCACGCTGACCTTCAACGGCGACCCGACCGTCCCGTACCTCGACCTGACGGCGGTCTACGAGCAACGAGCACGCGGCTCCCAGAACCCCGAGGTCCGTATTACCCTGTCCCTCTCCGGTCGCCCCGACAATCTGTCCCCCTCGCTCTCATCGGAGCCCACGATGGACACGCGCAACATTTTGTCGTATCTGGCCACGGGCCGGCCGGCCGACGCCCTCTTCAGCGGGGATTCGGAGGGGGGCAGTCTTGCCACCCAGGTTGCACTGGGGCAGGCGTCCAATTTTGTAGAGAACTTGGCCGCGAGCGAACTGGGACTAGACGTGGTACGGTTGGACGTGCGCACGGAAGGGGCTTCCTACCTCACTGTCGGCCGCTACCTAACGCCGCGCTTCTTCGCGTCGATCGAACAACCGGTCCTCACCCCGTCATCGCAGACCACCGTGCAGTCGACCGCGTACATTCCAGACGTGACGCTGGAGTACCAGCTCACCGACTACCTGCAGCTTCGGTCTCGCAGCAACCAGCAGTCTCTGCAACTCAACTTGCTCTTCGAGTACGCCTACTGATACCGTTTCCAGAACAGAAAGTCCTCCCGGAAGCCAACCACTGGACTTTTCAGTAGAATTGCTTCTACTGTAACCCGTTATCGTTCAACGTCTTATCGTTGGCGGGACTACTGTCCCATCCGATATGCCGGGACTTCCGATTGATTCACATACCACGCAGTTTCGGGGCTCACAATGACTCCGCCCATCCCCCAACGACCGTGTGGACCGTGTTGCGGAGTGCATCCTCGTGCGTCATGGCAGCCCGGCGAATCTGCGCCCCATCGAGCCCCTCGTCCGCCAGCTCATCCTGGAAGGCTTTCGTCATCCACGCCACCGTCTTTGGCGTCACTTCCAGGTGGAAGAGCAGTCCGTACGCGGCGTCGCCGTAGCGGAACGCCTGGTGCTCGGTCTGCACCGAGCGGGCGAGCGAGACGGCCCCGTCCGGCAGCGTGAACACGTCGCCGTGCCAATGGAACGCCGTGAACGGATCATCGATGCCCCGAAAGAGCGGATCCTCCGCGGCGGCGTCGGTGAGGGTGACGTCGGCCCACCCGATCTCCTTGGCCGGGGCGGCCTGTACGTCGGCTCCTAGCACGTGGGCCGGGAGTTGGCTGCCCAGATAGACCCCGAGGACGGGGTGGTCGCTGCGGAGTGCCTACTCGATCAGGACAAGTTCCTGGGACAGGTGCGGAGGGTCCTCGAGGTCGGCTATCCCCATCGGTCCCCCCATCACGATGAGCGCGTCGGCGTTCAGGGTGTCAGGCACCGGATCGCCGCGAAAGAGCTGGGTCGTCTGGTACGAAAGGCCCTGATCGCCGAGCGCCTCAGCGATGGTGCCGGGCGGCTCGGGACGGACGTGCTGGAGGAGGCGGACGTCGGGCATGGTCACGCAAGAAGCGTGTCGGCGAGACTCGATAGGTCGGGGACGGTGCGCACCGGAGCGGTCCGAGGCGTGGGCGGGTCGAACCGCTGACCGTACCGCTGTACCCAGACGCAGGAGAGCCCGAGCCGGCCCGCCGGATTAATGTCGTGGTACACGCTCTGAGCAACGTGGAGGAGGCGGTTGGGGGGCACGCCAAGCCGCGTGAAGGCCGCCTCGAAAGGATCGAGGCGCGGCTTGTACGTCCCCATTTGCTCGGCAGTAATCACGTCATCGAAGTCGACGTGGACCTGCCGGGCAGTCTCGTGGAACAGCTCATCGTCGACGTTTGAAATGACGGCGAGGCGAAACGAGTCGCCGAGGCGACGGAGCGCCGCGTTGGTGTCGTCGAAGAGGGGCCAGCGGCCGACCGAGTCGGCAAAGCGGTCGACCTCGGCGTTGGTCGGCGTAAAGCCGAAGCGATCGCCGAATCGACGCGTCACTCGTCGCAACACCTCGCGGTACGGCACATAGTCGCCGGCTTCCACGTCCCGCTCGAACCGGCCGTAGAGCCGAAACAGCTCGTCGTCCTCAAGGTCCGTGTCGTGGGCACGCAGGATTGGCCGCAGGGCCCCGGCGATGCCGGTCGCCCAATCGACGAGCGTGCCGTAGCAGTCGAAGGTAAGAACGTCGAAACGATCGGCATCGAGGGGCATCGGGCAGGCGCATGTGCGAGTGCGGTCACGGACACGACACGGGTCTTTACGCGACAAAGCCCCACATGATGCACGAGGAAAGGGCCCTGCCCGGTAGCCCGACCGCACCGAGCCGAGAAAGAGCGTGATTTCAGCCCTCCGCGGACAATCATCTCAGAACCCAGTCGGCGCCGTCCACGCCGAGGGACGGTCCCGTATCACGTACAGGAGCACGACTAGCATTCCGCCGAGCACGCCCGCGAGGCCGAGGAAGGCCGCCCCCCACCCTAGGAGGTCGGCCACGGCGCCCGTGACGACACTTCCGCTGGCCCCCAGCACCATGTAGGCGGTGCGGATCAGCCCAAAGCCGGCGCTGCGCTCCTCCTCGCCCAGGTGATCCATGAACTTGGGTAGCAGGGCCGCGCCCCACCCCATCGCCAGCCCAGTACACACGATGGCCCCGCCAATCATCCACAGCCCCACCCCAACGACGAGCCCGCTGTAGCCCACCACGCCCGCCCCGACCGCCATGGCAGCCGCTGGATAACGACCAATCCGGTCCGAGAGGGCCCCGAGGGCAGGCTGCGTAATCCCCTGTATCCCGAAATAAACCGAGAAGAGCACGCCAGCGAGCGCCTCGCCGTAGGCATGGTGTTCGATGAGGAATGCTGGCAGAAACGACGCCGTGGCCTGCCACACGAAGGCCCCACCTACGGACAGGGCCGCCGTGCGGGCGATGGGCGGCCGGGCCAGCAGGTCGACCAGAGGACGCACCCGGAGGCGACTCCACACCGACTCGTCGGGGCGTACCGGGGCGGTGGGCCGCACGACCGCGGCGAACAGGATGGCACTGGGAACCGCCACGGCCATCCCCAGCGCCACGGCCCAGCGCCAGCCCAACCACACCCCAATACTTCCCGCCGCCATCGGAATCAACACCCCCGCCACCGGAGCGCCCGCCGTGTGGAGGCCAATGGCCGAGCCCGTGTGGGGCAGGGTGCGCGTGAGCAGCGACGTAGCCACGCTGTAGTGCAGGCCCGCGATGCCCCCGAGCGCCACTGCGCTCAGCAGAAACACTGGATAGTTCGGAGCCGCCGTGAGTGTCCCACTGGTGACCGCTGTCCCCCATACCGCCACCAGAATGATGCGCCGCTCCCCGTAGCGATCCGCCAACAACCCACTCGGAAACTGCGACGCGGCGTAAGCGGCCCACATTCCCGTTAGTGCCAATCCAATCGCGCCGTTGGAAACCGCGAAGGTATCGCCAATAGCGGGCACTACGGGACTGATGGCCAGCCGTGCCGCCATCGTGGCAAAGAAGGCCAGCGTGCACGCCCCCAGCACGGCTCCCTGGTACGACCAGAGTCTCACGGAAAAACGGCGGATCGAGCGAGAAGTACGGCGACACAACGCGGACGGTACGACGGACCTGGGGGAGCAGTTTGCCCCCGCCAGGCCGAAAGCGCTGCCGCCCCCCATCCTTTGCAGAGTGTTCGCCGCATCTACCCCGACCAGCGTCCCTCTACGCCCCGGAATGCGCCAATGGCGTTCCCGGGGTCTGGGGCAATTGAGGGAGACGCCGCGGAAGGCCTCATTCAGTTCTGGGAGGAGACGATCTTCGTTGACCCAGTGCCTCCAATGCGCTTGTCGGGGCCCATCCCTCGTTGTATCCGTGGATCGGATTTCGTACACTCAACACCCGAAATTCAATTGGCCCTCTCCCACCAATACACCCTGTGTCCTCATGCCCGCCGACACCGACGAGCGGTCGTTCGCCGACCGCGCCCTCGACTACATTGAACGATCGGGGAACGCCCTCCCCGACCCCGTCACCATCTTTTTCATCTTCATCGCCCTGGTGATGGTGGCCTCCTGGATCGCTTCCACGGCGGACGTAAGTGTTGTACACCCCGGCACCGACGAGACGATCACTGCCGACAATCTCTTCGCCGACGAAAATATCCGGCGGCTCTTTACCGACATGGCCGAGACGTTTGCCGACTTCCCCCCGCTCGGCCTCGTCCTGGTGGTAATGCTGGGCATTGGCGTGGCGGACAAGACGGGACTTATCAGCGCCGCCCTCAAATCGTTCGTGGCCAGCGTGCCCGACGTTCTCCTGACAGCCGCCCTCATTTTTGCGGGGATTATGTCGAGCCTCGCCGTCGACGCCGGGTACGTCGTCGTCATTCCCCTCGGGGCCGTCCTCTTCTACGGGGTAGGCCGCCATCCCCTTGCCGGGCTTGGGGCCGCGTTTGCGGGCGTCTCCGCCGGCTTCAGTGCCAACCTATTGCTCACCTCCCTCGACCCGCTGCTCGCCAGTTTTACCGAGCCGGCTGCCCAGCTTATCGACAAGGGATACAGCGTGCCCGTTACGGCAAATTGGTGGCTCATGATTGCCCTCACACCCGTTTTCATCACCGTGGGATCTTACGTCACCGAGGCCATCGTAGAACCCTACCTCGGGGACTACGAGCCCCCTGAGGACTTCGAAGAGGACGACGTGGAGGATAGCGAATTGAGCGCGGACGAGCGACGCGGGCTCCGATGGGCCGGAATCGTTACGGGACTCTCGATCGTGGGCGTGGTGCTCTTGTCGGTGCCCGAGGGCGCCCCGCTCGCTGAGTTTGAGGCCCTCATCGAGAGCATCGTCGCCCTCATGGTGTTTCTCTTTTTTCTGCCCGGTCTGACCTACGGGATTGTGGTGGGGGAGATCGAGGACGATTCGGACGTGGCCGATATGATGGCGGACACGATGGCCGACATGGGCGCCTACATCGTGCTTGCCTTTGCCGCGGCGCACTTCATTGCCATGTTCGAGTGGTCCAACCTCGGCTCCATTATCGCCATCAGTGGTGCCGATCTACTGCAGAGCGTGGGCTTTACAGGCATCCCGCTCCTGATTTCGTTCATCTTCGTCTCGGCCTTGATCAACCTGTTCGTGGGTAGCGCCTCGGCCAAGTGGGCAATTATGGCACCGGTGTTCGTGCCCATGCTCATGCTCGCTGGAGAGCCGGGGTACTCGCCCGAGACAGTACAGGCGGCCTACCGCATCGGCGACTCGTTCACCAACATCCTCACGCCGCTGCTTCCCTACTTTCCACTCGTGATCATCTTCGCCCAGCGCTATGACGAGGATGCTGGCATCGGGAGCATCATCGCCCTCATGCTCCCCTACTCTGTCAGCTTCGGCGTGGTAAGCACGCTGGTCTTCCTCATTTGGGTGCTGCTGGGCCTGCCGTTGGGACCGGGCGCGGAACTGTACTACACGGGCTGAGCGTGCTTCTGTCCGGGCGGCACCCCGCATGCAGCGTGGACGGCCGAGGGTCACGCAGAGGGACAGTGGTCCCGACGGAGTGCATCGAGCCGCGCAAATGTGGTGCGCAGGTCCTCGTCGGTCGTCCGTGGATTGATGGGACAGAGCCGGAGCACGGGGCGGCCGTCGAGGGTCGTTTTCGTCAGAAAGACCTCTCCCTCCTCGTTGATCGCAGAAACGAGGTGGCGGTTGAGCGCATCGACGCGGTCGTCCGTCCAGTCCTCGGGTTCGCAGCGGAAGGTGACGATGCCCATCTGTGCCGAAGTCACCACCGCCCACCCAGGACGGTTGCGGAGGAACTGTTCTGCCTGCTCGGCTCGCTCGAAGCCACGGTGCACCGCCGCGGCGACGTGCTTACGCCCAAAGACTTTGAGCGTCATCCATAGCTTGAGCGCCCGAAAGCTGCGCGTGAGCTGGATGCCGTACGCGGAAAAGTTGGCCTCGTCCTCCGCCCCGACTGCATCCGCCAGGTATTCCGCCTCCAGCCGAAAGGCGCGGCGGAGGTGTCGTTCGTCGCGTACCAACACACCCCCGATCTCAAAGGGTTGAAAGAGCCACTTGTGCGGGTCCATCGTGAGGGAGTCGGCGCGGTCCAGGCCCCCAAGCGCCGCACGTCCCCGTTCGCAGACGACAGCGGCTGCCCCGTATGCGCCGTCCACGTGGAGCCATAGGCCCTCCGCCTCGGCTATGTCGGCGACCTTGGGCAGTGGATCGACGGCGCCGGTGTTGGTCGTCCCCGCGTTGGCAATGACGCAGAACGGACGGCGCCCGTCGTTGCGATCCAACGCGATGGCGTCACGCAGCGCCTCCGGATCGAGTCGGAACCGATCGTCGGACGGAAGGCGGCGGAGTTGGTGGGCCCCGAAGCCGAGAAGGCGCAGCGCGCGGTCGACGGAGGTGTGCGTTTGGTTACTGCAGTAGGCCACGGCGTTTGTTACCTCGTCGTCCAGCACCGCGTGGCGGGCCGCGGCGAGGGCCGTTACGTTCGCCATAGAGCCACCGCTCGTAAACAGTCCCCCCGCCGTGTCCGGCAGCCCGCACAACTCGCAGAGCCAGTCGATCACCACGAGCTCTACCTGCGCCGCCGCGGCCCCCGAGATCCAGGTCCCCGAAAAGACATTGAATCCGGCCGCCAGCGCGTCGGCCAACACGCCGATAAAGTTATTGGGACCCGGCACGAAGCCGAAAAAGCGCGGATGGTCTACCCGCATCGTGTTCGGCAGCACGTCCGCCTCCACCTGATCGAGAACCGCGTGCGGATCGTTTCCCTCTTCCGGCAGAGATTCGCGGAGCCGTGCTTCAAGATTCGCCCGTGAGGGCGAGGCGCCCAGACCCTCTTCCTCTCCATCAGCAAAGTGGTCCACGAGGAGATCGACGACCCGATAGCCAAGCGACCGCATCTCCTCGCGGGAGAACTCAAGGCGATCACGGTCCATGAGGGAAGCGGGCGGAGACGAAATCATCACGAGTACGAACCAGAAAGTAGCCGCCTGGGACGACGGCGTCAAGCAGGCTTCTCTCTGGACAGGACAGTCGCATGAACGTAAAACGTCGCCCCGAGATCGACGTAGCGCCCCCTTGCGGCGGCAAAGGCTCCCCTACTCAGTTGAGGCCCGTACGAGTGAAGCGACCGACGGAGGCAATCAGGATTGGGACGACAAACGAGAACACTGACTTGTGCCTCGACGGGCAGAAAATCGATACTTGAAAATCCGCCTAGGCGAGTACGCGACCGATGCGATTGCTCTGACCTTCTGTGGTTATGGTCCGACACCTGAGAGGCCGGTCTGCGTAGGGGAAAGAAGCGTACTGTTCCCTTCCTGTGCTTGTGCGCCATGATTACCTTCTACCGCCGCCCCGACGATCCCTGGGCCGACGAGATTCAGTCGGCCCTCGACGACATGGTGATCGCCTACGAAACGGAGACGGTCCAGGCAGGGGCGTCGCTTCCGGACGACGTGCCGGACCTTCCGGCCCTTCGCGATGACGGCGAGGTCGTTACCGGTGAGGCCGCCCTCCGCAGCCGCCTTGACGACCTGCGCACCCTTATGGCCGACTGGAATCGGTTCCAGTCCGACACCTGCCATGTCAACGAGGATGGAACGGTGTGCTGATCGCTGTCGTCTCTGCGCTGGGATGCCCCAAGAGGTTCGTCCCGTTTGTGCTCGGAGCCGCATCGGTGTGCTTCCTGGTCCCTCCCCCCGTTCACAGGAAGCTTCTCCCTGTCTGTTGCAGCCTTTTCAGCAATTCCGGACAACATCGCGCGCCCACGCGGCATATACCTGAATGCTTTTTTGACTCGACGTTTCGGTCTCGTCCGCTCACTCAACTTCTCGCCTCCAGATGGCCATTGACCTCTCGTTCGCCGACACGTTCGACGAACGTCACATCGGCCCCAATGCCGCCGACGTAGACGCCATGCTCGACACCCTAGGCGTCGATTCCCTCGACGCCCTCGTCGACGCGACCATTCCCGACTCGATCCGCACCGAGGAACCGCTCGACCTGCCCCCCGCCCTCACCGAGCAGCAGGTGCTCGATGCGGCGGAGACCGCCGGCGAGAAAAACGAGACTTGGCGCTCGTTTATCGGAATGGGGTACCACGGAACGCACACGCCGCCGGTGATCCAGCGCAACATTCTGGAGGACCCGGCCTGGTACACGCAGTACACGCCCTACCAGGCCGAGATCGCGCAGGGGCGGCTGGAAGCGCTGCTCAACTTCCAGGACATGACGATCGACCTCACGGGCATGGAGATCGCCAACGCCTCGCTGCTGGACGAGGCAACCGCCGCCGCGGAGGCGATGATGATGCTGAATCGGGTGGACCGCCGCAGCGACGCCTCCACCTTTTACGTGGCCGCGGACTGCCATCCACAAACCATCGAGGTGGTAAAGGGCCGCGCCGAACCGATTGGCGTCGACGTGGTCGTGGAGGAGCCCGAGAACTTCGTCTTTGGCGACGATACGTACGGCTGCCTCCTGCAGTACCCCACGACCGATGGCGCGGTACGCGACTACCGTGATGTGGCTGATCGGGCCCATGAGGCGGACGCCTACGTGGCCGTAGCCGCCGACCTGCTGAGCCTCACGCTCCTGGAGGCGCCGGGCGAGTGGGGGGCAGACGTGGTCGTCGGCTCCACGCAGCGCTTCGGTGTGCCCATGGGCTATGGCGGGCCGCACGCCGCCTACTTTGCCACCCGCGAGGACTTCCAGCGGCAGGTGCCGGGCCGCATGATCGGCGTCACGAAGGACGCCGACGGCGAGATGGCCCTCCGCATGGCCCTTCAGACCCGCGAGCAGCACATCCGCCGGGGGCGCGCCACTTCCAACATCTGCACCGCGCAGGTGCTCTTGGCCGTCATGGCGTCAATGTACGCCGTGTACCACGGGCCCGGGGGGCTGCGCAAGATCGCCACGCGGGTGCACGACCTCACAAAGACGCTGGCTGACGGCTTGAAGCGCACCGGTCACGCAGTGCGCCACGACGCCTTCTTCGACACGCTACGCGTTGACCTGCAGGACACCACGCAGGATCGGGTTCGGGAACGGGCCGAGGCGCATGAGATCAACCTGCGCTACTACGACGACGGCTCGGTGGGTGTGGCGCTCGACCAAACGGTGAGCGCCGAGGACCTCGATGCCCTCTTCACCGTCTTCGGCGCCGCGAATGGCCAGAAACTGTACGCTGAGGACCTGGCCGCCGAACTCGACAGCGGCTACGACGGCCCGATGCCGCGCCAGACCTCGTACCTCGACCATCCGGTCTTCAATTCCTACCACTCCGAGGGTGAACTGACGCGCTACATGGAGTCGCTGGCGGACAAGGACCTGTCGCTTGTCCACAGCATGATCCCGCTCGGGTCGTGCACGATGAAGCTGAACCCGACGGCGGCCCTGCAGCCGATCTCGAACTCACAGTTTGCGGATCTCCACCCCTTTGCCCCGACGGCGCAGGCGGCCGGCTACGACCAGGTCATTGATGAACTCAGTGACTACCTGACCGAGATCACCGGTTTCGACGACATCTCCTTCCAGCCCAACTCGGGCGCGGCGGGCGAGTACACCGGTCTACTCATCATTCAGGCCTACCACGAGGCGCGCGGCGAGGAGCAGCGCAACGTGTGCCTCGTTCCGGAGTCGGCCCACGGGACCAACCCGGCGAGTGCCAACATGGCCGGGATGGACGTCATCACGATCGACTGCGACGAGAATGGGGACGTGGACCTCGACGATCTGCGCGAGCAGGCCGAGGCGAACAGCGACCGCCTGGCGGCCGCAATGATCACGTACCCGTCTACGCATGGAGTCTTCGAGGAGCACGTCGAGGACATCTGCGATGTGGTGCACGAGCACGGCGGACAGGTCTACCTCGACGGGGCGAACGTGAATGCGCAGGTGGGCCTCTGCCGTCCCCGCGAGTACGGCGTCGACGTGTGCCACCTCAACCTGCACAAGACCTTCAGCATCCCGCACGGCGGCGGCGGGCCGGGCGTGGGCCCCGTCTGCACGGCCGAACACCTGACCCCCTTCCTCCCAGGCCATCCGGTCGTAGACACCGGCGGCGAGAACCACATCCCCGCCATCGCCGCCGCGCCACACGGCAGCGCCCTCATCCTGCTGATTTCCTGGGCGTACATCAAGCTGCTCGGTGCGGAGGGCCTCACGAATGCGTCCAAGACCGCGCTCCTCAACGCCAACTACCTCGCCGACCAGCTGGCCGACCACTACGACATCGTCTTCCGCGGCCCCAACGACCGCGTGGCGCACGAATTCATCCTCGACCTGCGCCCATTCCGCAAGGCGCTCGACATCAATGAGCAGGACGTGGCCAAGCGGCTCATGGACTATGGCTTTCACGCCCCCACGATGAGCTGGCCAGTCGTGGGCACCCTTATGGTTGAACCCACCGAGAGCGAGTCGAAGGCCGAACTGGACCGCCTCGTCGACGCGTTCAAGGCCATTCGAAGCGAGATTGAGGCCGTCGAAACCGGTACACTGGAGACGAAGGAGAGCATGCTCAAACAGGCCCCCCACACCGCCGAGATGGTGACGGCCGACACGTGGGCACACCCCTACAGCCGGGAGACAGCGGCCTACCCGACGGACGCTGTGCGCGACCACAAGTTCTGGCCCACGGTGCGCCGTGTGAACGACGCCTACGGCGACCGCAATCTCTTCTGCTCGTGTCCGCCGGCCGATGCCTACGAGGCGGACAAGGAGAAAGAGTTGGACGCTGTGTTGCAGACGTAGGAGGCTCTGTCCGGTTTTCTGATTCGCGCCTCCCGTCGTCTCGCGGCGGGAGGCATTTCTGCTTGTACACTCCGCGTGCTATGGTCGACATCGTGCAGGGCAATCTGTTCGACGCGGACGTCGCGGCCCTCGTAAATCCGGTCCACTGCGCCGGCCTCATGAAACGCGGACTCTGTCGTCAATTCAAGACGCGGTTCCCGGACAACTTTGCCGAGTACGAGGCTGCCTGCGCCGCCGGCGCCCTGGCGCCGGGCGATGTGCTCGTGCACGACCGCGGGGGACTCTTTGGCGATGCCCAACGGCCTCGTTATGTCCTAAACGTGGCAACGAAGGACCACTGGCGGGACGCCTCGTCGTCCGCACATATCCAGTCAGGAATGGCAGCCCTCAGCAATGAGGTCACTACCCGCGCCATCTCGTCGCTCGCCGTTCCCGCGTTGGGCTGCGGCGGGGGCGGGCTCGACTGGCCCACCGTACGCCCACTGCTCACCGCCCCACTCGAATCGCTCGACACTGTTCGTGCCCTGGTCTACGCCCCCCGCTCGGTCGACGCGCAGGAGAACGCCGCGGAGGCCAAACGCCCTGCGATGACACGGGGGCGGGCCCTTCTCCTTGCAGTGCTCCGTGCTTTCGCTCCGATGGACGGGGCCATCAGCCCACACGCGGCGCACAATCTTGCGTTTTTGCTGCAGGAAGCAGGCGAGGACCTGCGCCTCACGTTCGAGCCGGGCACACGTGGCCTTCGTGCCGCGGGCCTCACCGCCGTGCTCCGCCGAATCGAGGGGCACTTTATCGAGGGATACGACCCGTCGCACCAGGATTCACCATTCCACTTGCAGCGGGCGGCCGTGACCACGGCCCGGCACGTTCTCTCGGACCACCCAAAGGCCGATGAGCGCCACACTCGGATGCAATTACTCATCGCGGACTGCGATGCGCCCGACGAGCTCGAACTGCTCGCCACCGTGGGCTGGATCCTCCAGCACGACCCGCAGGCGCGGCGCCGCCCCGCGGCGACCGTGCGGGCGGTGCAGGACTGGAGCCGCCGCAAGGCGGAGCGCTTCGCCCCAGAACAGATCGCGGCGGCCTGGCAACGACTGCGCCGACACGGATGGAGTGGCGCGGAGCAGCCTGCCGGCTCTACATCATAGCAGAAGGGCTTCTCCCCGCCGCCTCCCGGAGCGCTACGACGCCCCTGCCGCTCCCTGGAGCCGCGCCCGAAACTGCTCAAGACCATCGTCGGTGCCAGCCACGATGACCTCATCGCCCGCCTCGAAGGTGAAGGCTCCGTTGTTCGTATCGGTGAGGAATGCGTCCCCACGACTCACAGCGAGCACCGTGTAGTTGGTCTGCGGGTCAGGGTCCACGTCCGCCAGGGTTCGCCCCTCCAGTGTGGGCACGGGAAGGCGCACCACGTTCACGTGCTGGTCCGGAGCCAAGTGTCCGTCGTCCTCGAACACGGTGGTCGCCAGCATGCGACCGCAGACCACCGGCAGGGCCTGTACAAAATCAGCGCCGGCCCGGTACAGATTCTGCACTGTCGATTCCTCGTGGGCGCGTACCAGGATTTGCAAATCCGGGTTGAGGTCGCGGGCGATGAGGGTGGTAAACGTGGCGACGGTGTCGTCGTCCACCGAAACGATGAGGGCCGAGGCCGTCTCAATGCCGGCTTCACGTAACACCTCAGGGTCCCGTACGTCGCCCACCACGTCCACTCCTTCCTGGTCCTGAACGTCAACGACAGTGACCTCCGCCCGCGCCTGACGGAGGGACGCGGCCACCGCGTGCCCCGAATCGCCGTATCCGGCCAGGAGGATGGACTGCGCCGTGAAAGCGCGGACGTAGGCTGACATCTCACGGCGTACGTCCGCCAATTGGTCGCCGGACCCAGCCACGAACAGGCGCGTGTGGTCGTTAAGCACGGTGTCCGACGCCGGGGAGGTCTCGAACGAATTGTCGAGCCACGTTCCAATCACGCGGAGGCCAAAGCGATCCGGCAGTTTCGCTTCCGCGAGCGTGCACCCGTGCAGAGGACTTCGGCGCGTCACGACAATCTCCGCGAATTCGATGTCGTCCTGTTCGGCCACGCTTTTTTCGACGTTGGCCGCCGCGGCCATGGGCACCCGCGCGGCGAGGCTCTGGCCCAGCAATTGGCGCGGGGAAAGCGTCAAGTCGGCCCCCGCGGCCCGGTGGTACTGGGCGAGCGAGGCATCTTCTACTAGGGTAATGATTCGGCCGTCGGGGTCGACCTCACAGGCGGCCAATGCGACGCTTGCATTTTCGTCGTCGGCCACATCGGCTACAAGCACGCGGGCAGAGGCGAGATGCGCCGCCTCTAGCGTCTCCATCGACGTCGGGTCGCCCGTCATCACTGTGTATCCCTCCTCCATCAGTGTCCCGGCCCGCTCCGCGTCCGAAAGAATCAGCACGTAGTCCTGCCCACGCGTCTTCATTTCGTCTACGAAAACCTCCACGCGCGGGGTGTATCCACAAACGATAACGTGGCCCGAGCGGGACGAGAGGCGGGTCGGGGCGGTCGGGCGAAGCGCTTTGCGCAGCCAAGGCACGACAAACACATCGACCGCGCTGAGGATGAGTCCGATGCCCGCCAGTTGGATGACGATCACCAGCAGGTTCATCTGCGGGCTCCGCCACGGGGCGTCCTCGCCGAAGCCCGTGGTCGTGAACGTTTGCACGACGACCTGGAGGGACTGATACCAGGGCCGGGGCCGCCCCTCCCACACGCTCATTCCAAGGCTGTAGGCCCCCGTCAATGCCAGGGTGGCGGCAACGAGTACCAGCAGGTAATAGACGGTGCGGCGCGTGAGCGACGTCATCTCACCGAAAAATGTTCGACAGAGGGAAGGACACGTCCGTTGCGCGCTCACGTAAACAGGAGGGAGCCCACCCACCTCACGTCTCGGGGGTCTGGGCCCAGGCAGGGACCAAAACCATGCCAACAGAATCCGTTCCGGACACGGCGGATTCGGCCTCCGGAGACGACGATCCCCTTCCGATCGAGTCCGTTTACGACCGGAACGAGCACCGCGTACGCAGATGCAATCGTGCGTCTATCCACATCCCTCTCAGTCCTTTCGGCCTATGTCCAACGCGTCGGAGCGCCCGGATGCTCCCTCGTCCCCCGACCGTGAGGAGACCTGCCGAAACTGTGGCACGGTACTCATCGGGGAGTACTGTCACCACTGCGGGCAGCGACAGGTCCCGGTGCTCCGGGTCCGCCACCTCGTGCGCCGATTCCTCGAATCTGCACTGGACCTGGAGGACCTCGAACGGGGCGTCGGGCAAACCTTCCGTCAGGCCGCGCGCAACCCCGGGCGAGTGGCCCGGCGATACGTGGAGGGCGAGCGCAAACAGTTCGTGAACCCCATCGGGTACTTCTTGCTCACCGCCACAATCACATTTCTCGTCTTCCTCTTCTTCCGGGGGGCATGGGTTGAAGGACAGGCCAAGGTGTACGAGTCGACGTGGCGATCACTGGGCATCGCCCCCACACAGGTGTTTCGCCCCGGATCGCCGTTTCGGGCTGCGTTCGACTGGACCTCCGCGCAGGATCTCGCGAGAGCCTTGTTCGACTGGTTTCAGCAAGTACAGACCTATCTCGGCCTGCTCAGCAGTGTGCTTGCAGGACTGTTTCTCCGCTGGACAATGCCGAAGCGAACGTTCGCGGAGGGATTTGTATTTGAGCTTTACGTTACGGCACAGGCCACCTTGTTTTTAGGTCTCCTCGGTCCCCTCTGCTTTTGGGGAGCGCCGGCGTTCATTGGCCCCCTCCCACTTCTCCTGCAGACTGGACTTCATGCCCACAGCGGAGGGGTTTTCTTCGAACACGGCTGGAAGGCCCGCCTCTTCCCGGTTCTCGCCTACCTTACAAGTGCAGTCGTCATCACGATCGGCACTGGTCTTGCCGCCGCCGGACTCGTGTTCTCCTTTGCTTAGAGGCTCTCGGCTGATTGCTACAGGGACGGCGCGGGGGACGCTTTATTTCTCCACCGGGTGCCGCGTCTCCCCCTCCCCGTACACCACGAATTTCTCAGTGGTGAGGGCATCGAGCCCCATCGGGCCGTAGGCGTGCAGCTTGGTGGTGGAGATGCCGATCTCGGCGCCGAGGCCCAGCTCGCCCCCGTCTGAGAAGCGGGACGACGCATTCACGAGGACCACCGACGCGTCCACCGAGCGCACGAACCGGCGGGCCGTGGGGAGCGTGTCGGTGACGATGACCTCCGTGTGGTTGGAGCCGTACTCGGTGATGTGGTCCATCGCCTGGTCGTCGCTGTCCACCACCCGGACTGCCAGGGTGAGATCGAGGTACTCGGCGGCGTAGTCGTCCCCCGTGGCCTCCGTGATGCCTGGAAGAACATCGCGGGTCCGCGCGTCACCTCGTAATTCCACGTCTGCCTCGTCGAGGAGCGCCTTGGCGCGCGGTAGAAAATCCTCCGCCACGTCCTCGTGCACGAGCAGCGTCTCCAGCGCGTTGCAAACGCTGGGGCGCGACACCTTGCCGTCGAGCAGCAGGTCCTCGGCGATCTCAAGGTCAGCATCCTCGTCGACGTAGAGGTGGCAGACGCCCTTGTAGTGCTTGATGACGGGGATGCGGCTCGTTTCGTCGACGAAGCGAATGAGTCCCTCGCCGCCGCGCGGAATGATGAGGTCGATGTGCTGGTTGAGCGTCAGCATCTCCTGCACCGCGTCGCGGTCGGTGGTGGGGATGAGCGTGACGGCCGCTGGATTCACGCCCTCCGCCTCCAGGGCCTCGTGCAGCGCTGCGGCGATGACCTGATTTGAGTTGAAGGCGTTGGAGCCGCCGCGCAGTAGCACCGCGTTGCCGGCCTTGAAGCAGAGCCCCGCCGCGTCGGCCGTGACGTTGGGCCGCGCCTCGTAGATCATGCCGATGACGCCGAGCGGGATGCGCATCCGGCCGACCTCGATGCCGCTGGGCCGCTTGGTCGTACCGCTCATCTCGCCCACGGGGTCGGAAAAGGACGCCACGTCCCGCAGCGCATTGGCCATCTTCTCGATGCGCTCGGGATTGAGGACGAGTCGATCAATGAGCGCATCGGAGATTCCCTCCTCCCGGGCGGCGCTCACGTCTTCGCCGTTGGCGGCCAGGATGGCCTCCTCTTCCGCCTCCAGCGCGTCGGCCATCTGCCGCAGCACGCGGTTTTTTTTCTCGGTCGCGAGGGTGCTTAGCTCACGGGCGGCGGCCTCGCACTCCGCCGCGAGGGATTGAACGGACGGAGTCTCGGTGATGGTCTCGGGCATGACGGGATCGGCGATTAGTGTTTGGGGGTCGGGCTGTGATCTACCGTACACAAAGCGGACGATGGTGCTCCGTCCATTAGCGCGTATTTCGTATTGCGTAGTGCGTATTGCGTCCCCTCGCTCGTCTACGCAATATGAAATACGCAATACGTGTCACCCCTCCACCACCAGGTCGTCCCGATGGATCACGTAGTCGGCCGGGGCATCGTCGAGCACCTCGGCAATGGCGTGGCTCTGTCGCCCCCGGATGCGTCGCAGGTCGGTGGCGCCGTACTGCGTGATGCCTTTCGCAATGCGGGATGTGTCCTCTGCCTCTGCGACGATCTCGATGGCGTCGCCCTGCGCAAAAGATCCTTCCACCCCTACGATGCCTGAGGGCAACAGCGAGGCGCCGTCATGTCGCAGGGCGTCCGCGGCCCCCGAGTCCACCACGATCCGCCCCGCCGTCGGGAGCGCGTGGAGCATCCAGTGCTTGCGGGCGGAGAGGGGCCGCTCGACGCGGCGGAAGAGGGTGCCCGGCATCTCTCCGCGTCCGAGTGCATCGAGATGGTCACCCCTCGTGCCGTTGACGAGCACCGTGTCGATGCCGCGGTCGGTCGCCTTCTCCGCCGCCTCCACCTTCGTCTGCATCCCACCTGTCGAGATCGCCCGGTGCGACGGGCCCACCATGTCGTAGATCTCGTCGGTGATCTCTTCGATGTCCGTCAGGCGCTCCGCGTCGGG
>CAJXKO010000027.1 GCA_913055845.1 uncultured Bacteroidota bacterium
GACGCGATGCGGAGCGAGTCGAGGCCGTCCTGCTCGGGCCAGCGGTAGCGGAAGGCCACCCCGTCGTCGTAGGCCCGAAGGACGAGATCGAGCCGCCGCCCCGGCCCGTCCGTCTCCTGGAGCCGGATGGTGCGCTCGGAAAAGTGATTGCGCACCGAATCCTGCGTGCCCCACACGGGGGTCCACGTGGTGTCGACCGTGCGCCGGGTCGTCCCCGTGACCTCGAAGCCGTCGCGCAGGGGCGGTCCGTTGTCGAGCTCGAAGCCGAGCGCAGAGGGCGCGATGATCGTGTCGCCGTCGGCCACGACGTGGTAGTGCGGTCGGCCGTCGCGCAGCTCAACGCGGATGGTGTTCGAGCCGTCGGGGGAGGTTGCGTTCATTGGGGCGGGAGAGGAGCAGGCGGTGAGAGAAACGGCGAGCGCGACCGCGGCGACGAGCACATACGCGGCCGGGCGGGAGACAAGCATGACGAGGGGCGGAGTGAGGGGCAGAATTCCGTCGTGGGGGTGGGGTTGGGGAAAGCATCCACGGCCCACAGGATACGACGTGCACCGAGAAAACCCAAAGGCCCCTCCGCGTCCGGGACATCCCGAAACGGAGGCGCGTACACAACGGTGGCTCGTAGATAGAGGGGCCGTTCCCTCGTTCCGACCGTCCTCGTAACGGTCGTGTTCGGGGGGGCACGGAAGCCTCCACGTCCGCTTTTCCCAATCTCCCGCGCTCGGCATGTACGACTGCTGCCCCCGCGACGTCATTGAAATTGAATCCGCCGATGCCCTGCTCCGCCATATCGACCGGGAGCAGTCCCTTCAGAACATTGCCGTGCAGGGCGTGGACCTTACAGCCCCGACCGTGGAGGCCGCCCTCACGGCCGTCCCGGCGGAGGATGCTTGCTTCCTGGGGTGCCAGCTCACCGACTCCGCAGAACAGCACGTGCGGGAGACCGGCGGCACCGTCTTTCCGGGCTTCGTAGGGGTCCCGTTTCGTCCGTACCGCGCCTCCCTCTACACCCCCGCCGAGCTGATGGAGGGATACGAGCGGGGACGCCCCGAGACGCGCGACCAGACCGCCGACGCCCGCATCTACCGGTACTTCAAGGCCCGGAAGCGCGACGGACGCGACGCCCCCATCATGGATGCCCTCGCCTTTCGCATCCACGACCACGCCATCGACAATGCCCTGCGGGCGCTCCTGTCCCCGTCGGATGGCCCCCGCCGGCGCGTGGTCGGCATCATGGGCGGCCATCAGCTTCGGCGCGACGCGGACCTGTACCGTCGCGTGGCCCACCTGGCCTGGCGGTTGGCCCACGCCGGCTTCTTCGTGGCCACCGGCGGCGGCCCGGGGGCCATGGAGGCGGCGAACCTGGGCGCCGCCCTCTCCTCCTACGAGTCCAGCGCAGTGGACGAGGCGGTGGATCGTCTGTCCGACGCCCCGCACTACGAGGACGCTCCCTATCTCGACCGAGCCCTCGAGGTCCGCGAACGCTATCCCGACCGCGCGGAGAGCCTCGCGGTACCCACCTGGTTCTACGGCCACGAACCTTCCAACCTCTTTTCCACGCACGTGGCCAAGTATTTTGCCAATAGCATCCGCGAGGACGGGCTCCTTGCCATCGCGACCTACGGGGTCGTGTACGCGCCCGGCAGTGCGGGCACCATCCAGGAGGTGTTCATGGACGCCGCCCAGAACCACTACGAAACCTTTGGACCAGCCAGTCCCATGGTGTTCCTCGACCGCACCTACTGGACCGAGACGAAGCCTGTCTACCCGCTCATGGAGACGCTGGCGGAGGGGACCCCCTACGCAGACTGCCTGACGGCCACCGACGATGTCGGGGCGGTCGTGTCGCTCATCGACGAATACGCCGCCACACGAACGGCCTCCGTACAGAACGACTAGTCGCGGCTACTGACCGTCCGAGTCGGCCGTTTCATTCGAGCGGGCGGGGGCGTCGCCCCGCATCTCGGCCCATGCCTGCTCGGCGTCCACCCGCTTCCACACCTCGCGGAGCTTGTAGTCGCCCACCTCGCCGATGTGGTACCACGTGTCCCCTTCAATCCGGGCCTCGAACCGCAGCGTGATCCCGTTCATGGAGGGGTCCGAGTGGTACTGGATGTGCTCGACGTATACGTCCCGCTGCGGATAATATTCGTACCGCCCCCCTCCCGCGAGCACCGTCTCTCCATCTTCCGTCTCGCGCCCCCAGGCAAAGTGGGTGGAGTTCAGAATTTTGTAGTTCGCCCCCCAGCTCCCGCTCTGGTCCACCACCGAATCCGGATAAACCAGCTCCTGGGACACCATTTTCCAGGTGCCCTCCAGTTGGTTCGCCGGAAGCTGGGCCCAGGCCATCATCGGCCCCGTGAGCAATAGCGCAAGAACGAGACCGCAGAGACGACGTGTCGTGCGCATGGCAGCGGAGCACTTTTTTATGGAGCCATCGCAGAGCGGGCTGTACTATGGTGTCAAGACATGCACGCGGCACCAGAAGACTTCCTTCTTCGGGCGAACCCATCACACCCATTGCTCCGAACTCAATTCACCCCATCAGCGAGGGCCAGCGGTCATGCCCTTTGTGGTACTGACGGAGTAAATCAAGTTTGGGACGACAAAAGCTCCCCTCTGGCGTTTGAACGGGGGATACACATGCCGTAAACCCATAGCACAACGCCCAGACTCTTTTTCTTAAAATAACACAATCGTCACTGTATGTCAACTAGGGCGTCCCTCCCCCAGGGTAACCGCATCAATAGCCTACTGCTTCAGACTGACGCTCAGACATCTATTTTCGAGAAGTGGAGACACTAAAAGCGTTCTCGTTTGTCGTCCCACACTTGTATTCATTGCATCAGTGTATTCATTGCATCAGTCGCTTCGCTCGTGTGGGCCCCGTCCGACTGGGCGAAGAGGCTCCACAATCGTCAGATGGGCTCCAAGTCGAGCGTGGAGCGACGGTTTGCGTTCATGCGATTGCCCTGGTCCCTCCCCACTCCCATACGGCTCTTCCTATCCGGTGGGCGGGCCCGGGGAAACCGTCCGGGGAGGGTGGGGAAGGCCGCCCCGAAAGCAGCGTCTCGCCATGCCCCCGTCACAAAAATATCCCCTTCTGCCGCGGCTCGGCGCCGCCTCGTGGCAGAAGGGGACGAATGCAGAGGGACTTCGTGGGGCGGCCAGGGACACGGCCTCGGGGCCTCTCCACTACGGGAAAATGCCCATCTGCTCGTAGGAATTTGCGATCTTGTCGATGGCACTCACAAAGGCCGCCGTGCGCATGTCCACGTCCTTCTCCTCCCGAATCTCTCGGATCTCACGGTAGGCCTGGGTCATCGTGTCCTCCAGGCCCGAGTTCACGAGGTCCCGCTCCCCAGCCCCAAAGCTCACCTGCTCGATGAGCGACTCGAGCAGATCCTCGTTAAAGTCCTCGGCGGTCAGCTCATCGACGGCCCGGAGAATGCGCTCGGCGTTCCGCTCCTCGAAGCGCCGGCTCATGCGGCCGTGGCGCACGTGCGACAGATTGCGCAGCCACTCAAAGTACGACACCGTAACTCCCCCGGCGTTGAGGTAGACGTCGGGGATGATCATCACCTGCTTCTCCTGAAGAATATCGTCGGCCTGCGAGGTGACAGGACCGTTGGCCGCTTCGGCGATGATAGTCGCCTGAATGTTCGGGGCATTGTCGGCGGTGATAACGCCTTCAAGGGCCGCCGGAATGAGAATGTCGCAGGGGAGTTCGAGGGCCTTGGCCGACGTCTTAATGTTTTCGGCCCCGGGAAAATCCAGAATAGAGTCGGTGTCTTGACGGTGCGCCACTACATCCTCCACGGAGAGCCCGTCGGGATCGTAGATGGCTCCCTCAATCTCGGCGATCCCCACGATGTTGGCCCCACCCTCCGCCTCGAGAATTCGGGCCGCGTGGTAGCCCACGTTGCCCAATCCTTGGATGACGATGTTCTTGCCCTCTAGGCCCGGCTCCAGCCCGAAGCGCTCCATGTCTTTGTCGTACGCGCAGGCCTCCCGAATGCCGTAGTAGACGCCGCGTCCCGTCGCCTCGGTACGGCCCCGCACGCCGCCCTGCCCCACCGGCTTGCCGGTCACACACGCCAGCGCGTTCAGGTCTTCGTCGCCGAGTTGCGTGTAGGTGTCCATGATCCACGCCATCTCCCGCTCGCCCGTGCCGTAGTCGGGCGCGGGGACATCGGTGCCGGGCCCAATGAAGTCCTTGCGGGCGAGTTCAAAGGTGTACCGGCGCGTGATGCGCTTCAGCTCCGCGATGGAGTAGTTGCGCGCGTCAATGCACACCCCCCCCTTCGCCCCCCCGAACGGGACATCGACGATGGCGCACTTGTAGCTCATGAGCGCCGAAAGGGCCATCACCTCATCCACGTTTACACTGGTCGCGTACCGGATGCCTCCCTTCGTGGGCTGCATGTGATGACTGTGCTCCCCCCGATAGCCACGCACGACCTGGATACTGCCGTCGTCGCGTTGGATGGGAAACTCGAACCGGATAATATTGTCACAGGCCCGAATCTGGTGGAGCACGCCCCGATCGTGATCCGTATGGGCCGCGGCTCGGTCAAACATCTTGTTCACCTGACCAAAAAAGCCGAGCGACGATTCGGCCTGGGCATTCGTCTGGGTCGTGGTTGCCATAAAGAAGGGGGGACTGTGCCTGTGAGAAAGAAGCCGTACCCGTATGAAAGTGAGCGGGCCGCCGAACTGCAAGCGCTTCCAGGTCCGTTCGTTGCAAATTTTTGTTCCTGCACGGGACAAACCGTGGCGGAAATGCCCCAAGAAGTTGCTACTGTTGAGGGGCCTTTGTTAGACTCCCTACCAGAGGCCCCGCCTTTCGCCGTTTTCTGGTCGATTGTTCATGGCTCGTGCCCGAATCCATTCTTCTCGACATTACTGTTGTCATCATCCTGGGCATTGGGGCACAGTGGGCCGCCTGGCGGTCGCGGCTGCCGTCCATCCTGTTGCTTCTGTTGGTCGGGTTTCTGGCCGGGCCTGTGCTGGGATTATTGAACCCACAGTCGCTCCAGGGGGACTGGCTGTTTGCCTTCGTCTCCCTGTCCATCGGCATCATCCTCTTTGAGGGCGGACTAAGCCTCCGCCTCTCTGAACTGCGCGAGGTGGGCAACTCCGTCCTCAAGTTGATTACGATTGGGGTATTCATTACGTGGGGCCTCGGGGCCGTTGCCGCCCACTACATCCTCCAGTTCGACGTGGGCCTCTCAATCCTCATCGGGGCCATCCTCACCGTGACGGGGCCTACCGTCATCCTTCCACTCCTGCGGCACATCCGCCCCAAAGGCCGCGTCAACACCATTGCCAAGTGGGAAGGCATCACGATCGATCCGGTCGGCGCCATCCTGTCCGTGCTGGTTCTGGAAACCCTGATCCTGCTGAACGATCCCCAGCGGGCGGACGCCGGCACCTCGGCCGCCGCCGAGCACGTGGCGATTGGGCTCGGGCTCGAAATTTTCGTGGCCCTGGGCATCAGCGTCGTGGCAACTCTCCTGCTCGTGTTTATTCTGCGGCAGCGCATGGTGCCCGATTTCCTCCGGAATCCGGTGACGCTGATGGTGGTGGTCGTGGCCTTTGTCGTGGCCAACGTGCTCCAGCACGAGTCCGGACTGCTGGCCACCACCCTCATGGGCATTGCCCTGGCCAATCAGCCGTACGTGTCCGTGCGGCGCATTATCGAGTTCAAGGAGAACCTGCAGGTGTTGCTCATCGGGTCGCTCTTTGTGCTCCTGAGCGCCCGGCTGGAGATGAGTGCCCTGAACTACATTGACCTGCAGGTTCTCATCTTCCTGGGCATCCTGATCCTGGTCGTGCGCCCGCTTGCCGTCTTCGTCTCCTCGATTGGGACCACCCTGAACTGGGAGGAGAAAGCCTTTCTGTCGTGGCTGGCACCGCGCGGCATCGTTGCCGCCGCCGTGGCGTCTCTCTTCGCCTACCAGCTGCGGCCCATCTATCCGGGGAGTGTCGACGGCATGGTGCCGGTGATCTTTGCGGTGATCGTAGGGACGGTGGCCATCTACGGGCTGACCTCCGGCCCCCTGGCGCAGTGGCTTGACCTTGCCGAGCCGAACCCAAACGGCCTTCTCTTTGTGGGGGCCGCGCCCTGGGTTCGCAGGGTGGCCCGCCACATGCAAGAGCTAGGGGTCTCTGTTGCCCTCCTCGACAACAACGCCAGTCACGTCCAGGCCGCCCGGGAGGCGGGCCTTCCGGCCTACGAAGGCAACGCCCTTTCGGAAACGGTCCTCGACGAGACCGATCTCAGCGGCATTGGGCGCCTCCTCATTACGATTCCGAACGACGAGGTGGCCTCGCTCACGGCCCTTCACTTCTCCGAAGTGTTCGACTCGACGGACATCTACCAGCTCGCGGCCCACCCGGACAGCCGGCACGGGGGGGAAGGCGTAATGCCCCGACACCTGCGCGGGCGGCCGCTTTTCGGGGAGGGCACCAGCTACGAGTCGCTAGAGGCCCACGCAGAACGGGGGGACACCATCGAGGTCCTCACGCTGGACGACGAGTCCCCGACCGAGAAGGATTACTACAGCTACCGGGAGCTGTCTGCGCAATACGACGAGACGACCGTCATTCCGCTCTTCGTTTTGACCCCGAACGACGACCTGGAGGTCGTCTCCGAGGTGGAACAGTTCCAGTTACGGCCCGAGGACCGGTTCGTGGCGCTGGTGGGCAAAGGCGCAGATGTCCGGAACCAGGAGCACAAGACCCCTGAGGCCGACCAAGTACGCGAGCACGACGAGCCGGCGCTGGACGACTCCTCCACCGAGGCGCACGAAGAATCGTCTTCGTGACGGGCCACGGCGAACCACGCTCCGGCGTAGGTGTAGGGGGCTGCGTCGCCTGCAACGACAGGGGACCCATCTCTGCCATCGACCGGCTCGGCCCGTACCGCCTACCCTCGATTCGCTCCGTTTGGCCTGAACCACGCTTCCTCCCCAACCCAACTTCGTCGACATGGCACAGGATGATCTTCGCCGCGAGCTTGGCTTCTGGGACGCGCTCACCATTGGCGCCGGCACCATGATTGGAGCTGGCATCTTCCTGCTGGCGGGCGTGGCCCTGGAATTGACGGGGCCCGCCGCTATTTTCTCGTACCTCGCAGCGGGCATCGTCTGCATGATCACGGCGGCCAGCGCGGCCGAACTGGCCACGGGCATGCCCACGTCTGGGGGCGACTACTTTTTCGTGTCTCGTTCGCTGGGCCCCGCCCTCGGAGCCATCTCGGGCGTCGGCATCTGGTTGAGCCTTACGTTTGCGATCTCCTTCTATCTCTTTGGGCTCGGGGAATATCTGTCGCAGTTTCTGCCTCTTACCCCGTTCTGGGGAGCCTTCGGCGGCGGGGTGCTCCTTACCGGGCTCAACGTGTACGGGGCCAAGGAGTCGGGGCAGACGCAGGTGGTGGTCGTTCTGACGCTACTGGGAATTCTGGGCGCCTTCTGCGGAGTGGGGATGTTTTACATCGAATGGGGCAACTTCACGCCGTTCTTCCCCTTCGGCGGCGCCCCCGTGGCGTCCACCACAGCACTCGTGTTCGTGTCGTTTCTGGGCTTCGTCAAAATTGCGGCGGTGGCCGAGGAGATTAAGGACCCGGCCAAGAACTTGCCGCGCACGCTCATCGGGTCGGTGGCACTCGTGACGCTGCTCTACGTCGTGATCCTGCTCGTCATTGGGGGCATCTTTGAGCAAGAGACAATCGGCGAGGTGCGCGACCCGCTCACGCAGGCGGCCCGCACCGTGGCCGGTCCCGTCGGGGCCGGGGCCATCATCTTTGCCGGGCTGCTGGCCACCGTCTCCTCGGCCAACGCGAGCATCATGGCCTCCTCGCGCATCAACCTGGCGATGGCGCGCGACCGCATGGTGCCCAACTGGCTGAGCGCCATCCACGAGACCCTCCTCACGCCGCACCGTGCCATTCTGCTGACCGGCGTGCTCGCCCTCAGTTTTCTCATGATCGAGAGTCTGGAGCAACTCGCCAAGATTGCCAGCGTCCTACAGCTCTACAGCTACGCGGCCCTCAACGTGGGCTGCGTGGCACTCCGGGTGGCGCAGCCGGACTGGTACGAGCCGTCGTACCGCACCCCGCTGTTCCCGTACGCGCAGGGCCTCGCGGCGGTGGCATGCCTCGGCATCGTTCTCTACTCCGGCCCCTTCGCGCAAATTGCGATCGTCGTGCTCATCGTGGCGAGTCTGGCGTGGTATTTCGTGTGGGGACGCAGCCGAGTCGAGATCGAGCACGCGGTGCCGGAGTTTCGGGCCCAGTGGGAGGAGCAGGGGTGGAGCGCCCTCACGGCACCGGCGCCCGAGTTCGCCGTGGAACTGCCGGAGGTGCTACAGCCCGGCGAGCGGGCCATCAACGCCGACGAGCCCCGCCGCGTGGCCGTGGCCCTGGCCAACCCCGAGCACGAATCCGACCTCCTGCAGCTGGGGCGGTACATCGCGACGGGTGAGACCGCCGGCGGGCACGTCTCCGGCATTCACCTGGTCGACGTCCCCCTCCAGACGCCGCTCCGCGAGGCACGGGCTCGGTTCACCGAGCGGCCGTCCCTGCAGCAGGCCATTGAGCGCCTCACCGAGGAGGCCGAGACGCAGGCACGGACCAATGGGAAGCGGCCCCTACACAAAACCGCCATGGAATCGGTCGTGGATGTGGCACACGACGTGTTCGGCGGACTTATTAGCGAGACCCAGGACCGGCAGGCCGACCTGCTGGTGATGGGCTGGCAGGGCGGCTTCAACGTGGGCCGAATCTACAACAGTCCCGTACAACGCATCGTGCGGGACCTCCCGGCGGACCTCGCGGTGCTTAAGGACCGGGGCTTCGAGCAGATGAACGAAATTCTACTGCCGTGGGGCGGCGGGTTGCATGCCCAACTCGGCCTTGAGATCGCCCTCCGCGTGGCCCGGATCACCGGGGCCACAGTCAACCTGCTCCGGGTGGTGCGCGAAGACGTGGACGTGGAAGGGGAAAAAGCGGCTCTTGCCGACACGGTGACGGACATCGCCGGGGACGATGGGGAGGTTCAGTACCTCGTCCAGCAGGCCGACAGTGTCACGGAAGGCATCGGCACCACCATGGACGAGACCGACTACGACTTCGTCATTATCGGGGCCTCCCGCGAGTGGACCCTGCGCCAGGTGCTCTTTGGGTCGATCCCCGACGTGGTGGCCGACCAGGCCGACTGCTCTGTGCTCATGGTGCGCCGCTACGTGCCCGACACCCTCTCGGTACGGGCCGCGGAGGGCGTGAAGCGCCTACGGGAGTCGGTGGGCCTTACCACCTCGCCCGAGGAATGAGGCCGCCCCGACGATCGTCGTGGGGCCCCTCTCGACCGTCTCCGATCGATTGTTGGCCTCGCTAGGAGGGCGCTCGTACGCAATTGCTCCAAACTCACACTCAAGGGATTGCAGTTTCGCCCCACGACGTCAATCTTGGGGCGGTAGACACGAGCGTCCAACATTTCGTTACTCGTTTCTGCAGGGCCGGGCGGTGCTTTGGACCCGGCCCCACGACGAAACGCCGCTCCTGCTGGTCATAATTCTCGTCTTTCGATGAAGGTGGTCGTTATTGGCGTCGGACAGGTCGGCCGCAGCGTGGCTCACACGCTGGCCGAGGACCACGAGGTCATCGTGGTAGACAAAGATCCTGAGCGCCTCGAATCGATTCGGGCGGAGACAGACGTGCTTACCCACGAGGGCAACGGCGCCAAGATCGACGTCCTCAAAACAGCGGAGGTCCCGAACGCGGACCTCGTGATTGGAAGCACGAGCGACGACCGGAGCAACATCCTGATCTGTAGCACGGCGCGGGCCCTCAACCAGGGCGCCTTCACCATTGCCCGCGTGGCCGAGACGGAATACCTCGCCACGTGGTCGCAGCTGCGAGAGGCCTTCAACGTCGATTTTATGGTGGGGGCCGATCATCTGACCGCCCGGAGCATCGTAGAGGTGGCCGGCCTGCCTACGGCGCAGGACGTGGAGTACTTCGGGCAGGGCCGCGTCGTCATGGCCGAATTTACCGTCCCCGAGGAGAGCCCGGTGGCCGAGCGGGCCGTTCAGGATCTCGACCTCACCGACGGGGTGAACCTGGTGGCCGTATTCGACGATGAGCACATGGAGATCGTGCGCGGCCCCACCCGGCTGCGGGCCGGCACCCGGCTGCTCGTGATTGGACGGCCGAGCCAAGTCGAGGAATTCGGGACGAAACTCGTTGCCCGGAGCCAGCTCCGCCAAACCCGCCACGTCCTCATTCTGGGCGGCGGCGAGATTGGGTACCAGACGGCCCGCCTGCTGGAGCAACGGGGGCTAGAGCCGCGCCTTGTCGAGAAGGACGCCGAACGCGCCCAGATGCTGGCTCAGGAGCTCCCCAACACGTTGGTGTTGCAGAACGACGCGACGGACCCGTCTTTCCTCCGTCGAGAGGGAGTGGCCGACACGGATCTCGTCGTGTCCGCCCTTACGCCCGACGAGCGCAACCTCCTTACCTCCGTCCTCAGCCGGGAACTGGGGGCGTCACAGGTGCTGTCCGTGGTGCACAACGGAAAGTACGAGTCGGTTTTTTCGCGCAGTGGCATCGACGTGACGATCAACCCGCGGCGGGAGGTCATCGAGGAAATCCTGCGCCACACCCGCAAGCGAGGGGTCGAGAAGATCACGTTCGTCGAGGGCGACCGCGGGGAGGTGGTGGAGGTCGAGCTCTCCGAGGACAGCTGCCTGACCGACCGCCCGCTGCAGGAGGCCGCCCAGGAGGTCCCCCATAACTTTGTGCTCGGGGCCATCATTCGGAACGGCGAGGTGCTCATTCCACGGGGAAAGACCGTTCTGCAGGGGCGAGACCATCTCGTCCTGTTCGTTGACGCGGAGGTAGCCGATGAGGTGTTGGAGGCAATATGATTGCGGGTCGTCGCTTGCGGCGCGTGTGCAGCGTGCTGGGACCGGTCTTCAAGTGGTTCGCGGTAGTATTCCTGGTGCCGGGGGCGGCGGCGCTGTACCACGGCACGTCGGTCTCGCCTTTTCTCGTGCCCCTGGCGGTGTCGGCCAGCCTCGGCTTCACGATGGAATGGATCGGGACGGACAGTGAACTGACCGTCACTGATGGCTTTTTGCTCGTGACACTCACCTGGGTCGGGGTGTCGCTTCTGGGAAGCATCCCGTACCTCATGAGTGGCACCGGAAGCTTTGCCGTTCCCGTCAATGCGGTCTTCGAAAGCTTCAGCGGCTTCTCGGCGACCGGGTCGACGATCCTGCTCGACATCTCCATCGAGAAGCACGGGGCGGCGCTCATGCTGTGGCGCCAGCTCACGCAGTGGATTGCCGGCATGGGCATCCTCGCGCTGGCCGTCGCCATCCTGCCGCGCCTGTCGGCCGGCGGGGCTCAGTTTTTGGACGCGGAAGTGCCCGGGCCACGCCTGGAGCGACTAACGCCCCACATCGCCGAGACGGCCCGGCGCCTGTGGCTGCTATACGTCGGCTGCTCGGCGGTGCTGCTGGTCCTGCTTCTCGGCGTACACTATAGCGGCCTCGCGCCCAAGATGACGCCGTACAACGCCCTGGCGCACGTCTTCACGACGATCCCGTCCGGCGGCTTCTCCCCAGAGGCTCGCAGCATCGAGGCGTTCGCTCCCGTCGTGCAGTGGCTCATCGTGCCGTTCATGTTCGTGGCCGCGATGAACTTCACGCTCCTCTGGCAAACGATCTTTTCCGACCCAAAGGCCCCCACCCGCAACACCGAATTCAAGGTCTACCTGTCGATCTTCGCAACCGGAAGCCTCCTGGTGAGTCTGATGCTCTGGCACGACGGGCAGTTCGCCACCCTCGAAGAGACGCTCCGGCAGGGCACATTCCAGACGGCCACGTTGCTCACGACGACCGGGTACGCCAGCACCGACTTTGCCGTCTGGGGCGAGGAGGTGCTCGTCGTCCTGCTCGTACTCATGTTCGCGAGCGGCTGCGTGGGTAGCACCTCCGGCGGCCTTAAGCTCATGCGCTGGATTGTGGGCGTGAAGGTGATCGGGCGCGAGCTCTTTCAGATGATTCACCCCTCGTCGGTCCGCCCGATGTGGCTGGGACGGCGCACCATCAAAGAGCCGGTCGTGCGGGGAATCCTGGTAATGATTCTCACGTATCTGCTTCTGGTGATTGGGGGCACCGCCTTCGTCGCCATCGACGCCCACCGCGCCGGGATGGACCTTGCGCTCAGTGAGGCCCTGACCGGCACGCTGGCCGTTCTGGGCAACATCGGCCCGGGGTTTGGTACGCTCGGGCCTATGGGCAGCTTCGAGGGATTGCCCGTCCCGACGAAGCTGGTCATGTGCCTCCTAATGGTCGCAGGGCGCCTGGAAGTAATGACGTTCCTCGTGGTGCTGGCGCCGAGCTACTGGAAGGGGTAGGTAGGCCTTCCTCTACACTGCTGGTCCGCTCTCGCTTCTCGGAGGGGGGTTCGTCCAAACGCATTGTGTCTGGCGGGCTCGCTCGTTACCCTATCTCTACACCCCGACTCGCCCCCCGGTCCTAGACGCAGCGTCTGCCCTGCGCCGTCGCCCTGCCCACCCCCATCTCTCACACCCATCTACGGTCCCGCACATGGCCGAATTCAAGCTCCTCAATAGCCTGGGGATCATGCTGCTTGCGGCGCTGGGGACAACGGTGGTCGCACGGTCCCTTCGGGTGCCCAATATCGTGGCCTACATCGTGGCGGGCCTGCTGTTGGGCCCCACCTTCGGGGTGCTGGAGGTGACGCACACGATCGAGCTGATCGCCGAGTTTGGGATCATCCTCCTGCTCTTCTTGGTGGGGCTGGAGCTGAGCCTCGCCAAAATCAAAGAGGTCGGCACGACGGCCTTCGTGACGGGAGGGGTGCAAATGGGAGGAACGGCCCTGGGCGGGGGCCTGCTCGCCGGCCTTTTCGGGTACGGCGTGGCCGAATCCGTGGCGGTCGCCGTCGCCGTCATGTTCAGCAGCACTGTCGTGGTGGTCAAGCTACTCGAAAAGCGGGGCGACCTCGGGGCGAAGTACGGGCAGATCGCGGTGGGAGTGCTCTTGGTACAGGATCTGGTCGTCGTCCTAGTGCTCACGTTTGTGGCCGGCCTCGCGGGCCCCGACGAGCTGGTATGGACTGACGTGGCGTGGGGCCTCGGGCAGGCGTTCGTTGGAATGGCGCTGCTGGGCGCGGCCATCGTGGCGGCGGCCCGCTACGTGCTGCCCGCTGCGATCCAGTGGATCTCCCAGATGAGCGAGGGCCTGTTCATCTGGAGTCTGTTCTGGTGCTTCCTCGTGGTGCTGGGGGCAGAGGCCCTTCATCTTTCGCCCGAGCTGGGGGCTTTCCTTGCCGGTATTGCGATGGCTCAGCTTCCTCAGTGCCACGAACTGCGGCACCGGGTGCACCCCCTGGTCAACTTCTTCGTCATCGTCTTCTTTGTGTCGCTGGGTCTGCAGATGGAATTGGGGGCGGCCCTCGGGCGATGGCCCTTCGCCCTGACGCTGGCCGCCTTCGTGATGGTTGTCAAGCCGCTGCTCTTCTTTGCGGTGCTGCCCCAGCTGGGACACAGCGAAGAAACGGCGGTCCGAACGGGACTCAGCCTCGCACAGATCAGCGAGTTTTCACTCATTTTCGGGGCGCTCGCCCTCTCGTCGGGACTGATCGATGAGACGCTCCTGTCGGTTATCACGCTAGTGGGCCTCGTTACCTTTGCGCTCTCCTCGTTCCTTCTCCTCTACAGCGATCGCCTGTACAGCGCCGTAAAGCCGTACCGCCCGCTGGCGTGGCTGGGGGCGACGCAGGAGCCCCCCGAACCGCCGGACGATGGCCTGCGGGACCACGTAATCGTCGTGGGGATGAATACGCTCGGACGCTGCCTCGTGGACCGATTGGTGGCGGCGGGGGAAACGGTCGTGGCGGTTGATACCGACCCGGAGAAGCTCGCCCCCCTGCAGGTCCGCACGGTTCACGGCAGTGCCGTTCACGGGGCGGTTCGGGAGGCCATGCACCTGGACACGGCCCAACTGCTCGTGTCGGCCCTTAGCATTGAGGAGACGAACAATCTGCTGGCCTACCACGCCCGGCAGGCCGGGGTGCCCTGCAGTATCCATGCGTTTGACCGGACCAGCGAGGACAGCCTGCGCACCATTGGCGTCGACCACCTGATCCGGTCGAAGCACGAGGGAGCCCGTACCCTACTCCGCGAACTGCAATCCCGGGAGGTGTTGGCGTCATGATCGAACTCACGGTTCTTCTCGGCCTGGCCGCCGCGGGGATGGGCCTGTCCCAATGGACGCAGTTTCCGGCCATCCCCTTCCTGCTCGTCGGGAGCCTCGGGCTCAGTGCCACGGGGGTCGTGGGTGACCCGCAGTTTGTGGAGGATGTGCTGTTTCTGAGCGTCTCCGTGTTGCTCTTCGTGGTCGGGACGGACCTGAGCCCACAGCGCGTGGGCCCCTTCAAATCTGCCGCTCTGCGCATTGGGCTCTTCCAGTTTGTTGGCCTGGCGGCCGCCGGGGTGGGGCTGGCCCTGGGGCTGAGCTACGGCCTGACCGATGCCCTGTACCTGGGCCTAGCCCTGGCGGCCAGCTCGACGATCGTGGGGGTGCGTCTCCTGCAGCATCGGCAGCAGATGTTCGAGCCGTTCGGGCGCACGGTGGTGGGGGTCCTGCTCCTCCAGGACGTGCTCGTCGTGCTGCTTCTGCCGGTCCTGATCCGCTTCCCGGACGGCCCGGTGGCCATGTTGTGGAGCCTCGGCGGAACGGTGCTGCTCCTAGGGGGAGTGGCCCTCGTCATGAAGGCCGTCGTCCCGTTTCTTCTGGAGCGCAACCTCGACGCCGAGACGCAGCTCCTGGCCGTGCTGGGCGTACTGTTCGGCTTCATGGGCGTGGCCGAGTGGGTAGAGGTGCCTCAGTTTGCCGCGGCATTCTTGGCCGGCGTATCGCTCTCGGGATTCCCCTTCAGTGGCATCGTCCACAGCGAGATGCAGCCGCTCCACGACTTTTTTTCGGCGATCTTCTTTGCGTCGCTCGGCGTGGCCGCGTCGCTTCCCAACTGGTCCCTCGTGGGCCACGCCGCCCTCTTTGCGGGAGCCGTCCTTCTTTTGACACCGCTCCTCGTGGCCGTCGTCGGCGAATGGGCAGGGCTGGTAGCCCGACCGGCGGTGGAAAGCGGCCTGCTGCTCTCGCAAACGAGTGAGCTCTCCCTAGTGGTGGGCCTGCAGGCCCTCGTCGTCGGGCAGATCACCGGCGACGTGTTTGCCGTCATCGTGCTCGCTACGGTGTTTACGATGATCGTCACCCCTCTCCTCACGAACGACACGGTGGTGTGGGAGCTCGTCCGGTGGCATCCGTCGCGCCGCCCGGACCCGCTGCCCGAAGTGCCTAGCGGGCACGTCCTGCTCCTCGGCGGGGGACGGAGCACCCGGCCGATTCTCCGTCTGCTGCGCGAGTCGGACTACGAGGCCGTCGTCATCGAAGAAGACCCGGCCGTCGTCAACCGGCTCCGAGAGCAGGGCGTGACGTGTGTGCGGGGAGACGGGGCCGACCTGTCGGTCCTGCTGGCAACCGGGGCCGCCCAGGCCAAGATTATCGTCTCGACCCTCCGCACACCGACGGTCCTTGGAGACCTACTGCACTACGTCGGGGACACCGTGCCCATCCTCGTTCGCGTCTTTGAGGACGGAGAGGCCGACTGGGTGGAGGCCCGGGGCGGCACGCCGGTGCGGTTCTCCCACGCCGCGGCGAACGCGTTCATGACGTGGTTCGTCCAGGAACAAGCGCCGGTGCCCGGAACGGATCCTCCCCGATGAGTACAGGTGTTCGTGAAGGCACGGGCATGCTTCGGCGCCCGTTGGATCCCCCCGTTGCTCTTTTCTCCGAGTACCTCCTTCCGTCCTGTCTCCTTCATGGCAAAAGAACTGGAACGCGATCTCGGCCTGCCGTCGGTCCTCGCCATTAGCATCGGAGCCATGGTGGGCAGCGGCATCTTTATTCTGCCGGCCCTCGCCATGAAGATGGCGGGCCCGGCGGTGGTGCTGGCCTACCTGCTAGCAGGCATCCTGGTGCTGCCCGCCGCCCTGAGCAAGGCAGAAATGGCGACCGCGATGCCCGAAGCCGGAGGCACGTACGTTTACATCGAGCGCGGCATGGGACCTCTCATGGGAAGCATTGCTGGCATCGGCACGTGGTTCTCCCTCTCGTTCAAGGGTGCGCTCGCCCTCGTCGGCGGAGCGCCGTATATCGTCTTGCTGTTCGATGTGCCGCCCCAACAACTGGCGCTGGGCATCGCGGCCATGCTGATCGTGGTCAACCTGCTCGGCGTCAAACAAACCGGGCGCATTCAGGTGCTCCTGGTGGGGGTCATGCTGGCGGCCATGGGATGGTTCGTGGGGGGGAGCCTCGGCGATGTGGACCCCGTGCGTTTCGAGGGCTTTTTCGAAGGCGGCCTCGGGGGACTGCTCGCGGCCACGGGCTTCGTATATGTCTCGTACGCCGGCGTGACCAAGGTGGCCAGCGTGGCCGAGGAGATTGAGCATCCGGATCGCAACATCCCCCTCGGCCTGCTTGGATCGCTCGGGTTTACGACGCTCCTCTACGTGCTCGTGGTGGCCGTCATTGTAGGAGCGTCCCCGACGGCGGATCTCGCGGGCTCGACGACGCCGGTAGCCGATGTGGCGGGCAGCACGCTCATCCAGTGGGGCGTGCTCGTGGTGGTGGTCGCCGCCATTCTGGCCCTGGTGAGCACCGCGAACGCGGGCCTCCTGTCCGCCTCACGCTATCCCTTTGCCATGAGTCGCGATCAGCTGGTGCCCGACGCGCTCCAGCACGTGAGCGACCGGTTTGACACCCCAACGACCGCCATCACGCTTACTGGGGCGGTCATGCTCGCCATGATCGCGCTCGTGCCGATCGACGACATTGCGAAGCTGGGGAGCGCGTTCAAGATTCTGGTCTTCATCCTCGTGAACCTCGCCCTGGTGGCCTTCCGCGAGAGCGACCTCGACACCTACGAGCCGTCGTTCCAGGACCCGCTGTACCCGTGGACGCAGGCCGTCGGCGTTGTGGGCGGCTTGGCCCTACTGACCCAGATGGGCGTGGTCCCTTTCGTGGGAGCTGTCATCATCACGGGGGCCAGTGCGCTGTGGTACCTAGCCTACGCACGTCACCGTGTGGAGCGGGAAGGCGTGGTGCGGGACGAGCTTCGTCGCCGCGTTGGAGAGCATGCCGCCGAGCGCACCCGGGCCGCCTTCGACGCTCCCCCCGAGGCGGAACGGATCGTGGTCGGGGTTACGGAAGACCTTCGCCCGGACCACGAGGCGGCCCTGGTCGAAGCCGGGGCGGCCCTCGCCCAGATGCGCGACGGCTGCCTTACGGTGGTGCGCTTCGACGCGGTGCCCGACCAGCTTCCGCTCGAATCAGCCGCCGAGATCCAGTCGCCCGACGACGTAGACTTCGAGGCACGCATGAACCGCTTCGAGGCGTCGTTTGAGGGGGAGTTCGAATACGGAGAGGTAGTCAGCCACGACGTGCGGCACGCTGTCGCAAACTTTGCCCGGCACCACGCGGTCGACCTGCTGATCCTGGAGCGAGCCCTTGCGAGTGAGCGATCCTGGGTGGACGAGCGCGACCTGGACTGGATTGCGAGCCATTGCCCCTCCGATCTTCTCTTGGTCGAGCCCACGCCCCTTGCCGTCCTCGACCGCATCGCATTGGTCACCAACAGTGGCCCCTTCGACCCCCTGAAGGTCCAACTGGCCGACGCCCTCGCAGCCGCCGCCGATGCCTCCCTCGTGCTGATTCACGCGGTGCCCACCGCCCCATCAGACGACCGACGGGCCCCCATCCGCACCTACCACGAGGACCTGATGGAACTGTGCACCGTGCCGGTCGAGTCGACGATCGTAGGGGACGGCACGCCGGATGCCGTGGCCACCGCCGCGTCCCCGGCGAACCTCGTGATCGTCGAGAGCGACGACTCGTGGTGGACCCGTCTCCTGGACCCCCGCAAGCCCCATCGCATCGTGGAGGCTTTCGGAGGACCCGCGATCGTCGTCCGCCCGCATCAGGAGCGACAGCCCGCCCCCCTCAAGCGCCTGTTGGAACGATTCGTGTTTTAGAACGCGGCCCCAGCCCCAGAGCGGGGCCCGTCCGGAGGGGGAGGCCCCTCCCGTTTCGTGTGAGACCTGTCAAGTTTGGACGAGTCCAGGAACCGTCCCCCCCTCTCCATGCCTTATAGTCTGCTCATCAGCCCCTCCCCTTTTGCCCGTGACAAACCATGGCTTCGGGCTCTTCCTCTCTTCAGAAGGACCTTACCCTCTACGACGTCTACGCGATTAGCACAGGGGCGATGTTCAGCTCCGGGTTCTTTCTCCTGCCCGGCATCGCGGCGGCGGAAACGGGACCGTCGGTGATTCTGGCATACCTCGTGGCGGGGATTCTCATCCTGCCGTCCATGTATAGCATGGCGGAGCTGTCGACCGCCATGCCGAAAGCGGGCGGCACCTACTACTTCCTAGACCGGAGCCTCGGACCCTTGGCGGGCACGGTGGGCGGCCTCGGAACGTGGCTCGCGCTCGTGTTCAAGAGCGCCTTTGCCCTCATCGGCATGGGCGCCTACCTGGCCATCTACGCCGACGTGCCCGTCAAGCCGCTGGCGGCGGCGTTGACGCTGGCATTCGGAGCTCTCAACATCGTGGGGGCCAAAGAGAGCAGTTGGCTCCAGCGGATTCTCGTGACCATCCTGGTCGCCGTGCTCGGCTTCTACGCCGCGCAGGGCGTGATCTCCGTCTGGGGCGGCCAGAGCGCGGTCGGCGGGGCGGCCGGAGAGTTCACGCCCTTCTTTACGGAGGGGGCACGCGGCTTTCTTGCCACCATCGGCATCGTGTTCGTGTCGTACGCTGGCCTCACGAAGGTGGCAAGCGTGGCGGAGGAGGTACAAAATCCGGACCGCAACATCCCGCTGGGCATGATTCTCTCGCTGCTGACGGCCACCGGGATTTACGTGATCGGCGTGGCCATCATGGTGGCCATCCTTCCCGCTACCGACCTCCACGCCGACCTCACGCCGGTCTACACCTCCGGGGAGGTCTTCTTTAACTGGCTCCCCTACACGCTGGGCCCCATCCTCATCGTCGTGGCGGCCATCGCGGCGTTCGCCTCCACCGGCAATGCGGGCATCATGTCGGCCTCTCGCTACCCGCTGGCCATGGCCCGCGACAAGCTTCTGCCTGACGGCTTCGCTAAGATTGGTCGGTTTAATACGCCCACCCGCTCGATTCTCGTGACGGTGGGCCTCATGCTCATCATCATCTTCCTTCTCTCCGAGGAGGGCGTGGCCAAACTGGCCAGTGCGTTTCAGCTTCTCATCTTCGCCCTCCTCAACTTTGCGGTCATCGTGATGCGGGAGAGCGAAATTCCGTCGTACGCGCCTGGCTACCGGTCCCCTCTCTATCCCTGGATGCAGGTGGCCGGCATTTTCATTCCGGGCTTCCTGATTTCAGAGATGGGCACGCTGGCCATCGCGTTCACGGGCGTCGTCGTGCTGGCCGGTATCGGATGGTACTTCTACTACGCCCGCTCCGTCCCCCGCGAAGGGGCAATTTTTCACCTCTTCGCCCGGCTGGGCTCCTACCGGTACGACGGGCTCGACCGCGAGCTGCAGACGATTCTGGAGGAGAAGGGGGTAGGACACGATACGGCGTTCGACCGGCTCGTGGCAAAGTCGGACGTCATCCACCTGGACGACCCCGTGCCCTACGAAGACGTAGTCGAGAATGTATCCGGCCGACTCGCGGAGGACCTCGGCCTCTCGACCGAGACGCTCAAGCACGGTTTCCTGGAGGGGGCCCCTTACAGCGCCGTCTCGGTCTCTCACGGCGCGGCCCTGCCGTACTGCCGGCTCGACGGCATCGACGAGTCGAAAATGGTGATGGTGCACTGCCAGTCCGGCATCTGTGTGGACCTGGAGGACGAGATTGAGGAGCTCGACCGCTCCGAGCCGGTCTACGCCTTTTTCTTCCTCGTGAGCCCGAAGGACGACGAGGGCGAGCACCTCCGCACGCTGGCGACCCTCGCCAATCGGGTCGACGAGGAGGAGTTTCTCGTGGAGTGGCGCGCGGCCAGCAACGAGCAGGAGGCCAAGGAGAGCTTGCTTCACCACGAGCGCTACCTCACGCTCCACCTCCTCTCGGGCACCAACACCGAAGAGTTTATCGACCGCCGAGTGTCGGCGCTGAACCTGCCGGCGGGCGTGCTCGTGGCGTTGGTACGACGCGACGAACAAATCATCGTGCCCTCCGGGCCCACGATCCTGGAGGAGGGCGACCGCCTCACGATCATCGGTAGCCCGGCGGGTATCGATCGGCTCTACGAGCTGTACCGCACGGGGGAGCAGGAGGGCGTTGTGCAGTAGGGCCGCTGGCGGGGGCGTCTCGGCCCCCGCCTTTGTCACTCAGCCGTACGGGAAGCGGGATCAACTCATGCAAAGGGGGTTGACGTAAACACAGATTTACCGCACACGTCGGGACATCTGGGCGTCCCTCTCCCCCGAACCGTCGAGAGCAGCGAGATGCCATTCGACTTGCTGGCGCCAGGAAGCGGCCCCCGCAGGATCAGGACGGACCAATTCCGAGTCGCCCATGAAGACGATCAGTACGCACCTCTCCTACTTCCTGAAAGACCGGACAGCAAAGCGCAATCTGCGCCTGCTGCTGCGGTACATTGGGGTTTTGGTGGCGGTCATCTTCGTCTACACCGTGCTCTTCCACTTCATCATGGCGTACGCGGAGGGGGAGCAGCATTCCTGGATCACGGGGCTCTACTGGACGCTGACCGTGATGAGCACGCTCGGGTTCGGGGACATTACATTCCAGTCCGACATTGGGCGCCTCTTCAGCGTAGTGGTTCTGCTCTCGGGCATCGTGATGCTGCTTATCGTGCTGCCCTTCGCGTTCATTCGCTTCTTCTACGCCCCGTGGTTGGAAGCACAGATCCACAACACCGCGCCCCGGACCCTCCCCGACGACACCCGCGACCACGTCATCCTCACCAACTACGACGAAATAGCAAGGGGCGTCATCCGGCGCCTGGAGCGGGACGGCATTCCGTACGTCGTCCTGGAGTCGGACCCGCGGCTCGCCGCCGACCTACAGGTGGACGGCGTGCAGGTAGTGACCGGTGAGATCGACCTCAAGGACACGTACGAGGCAGTGCAGGCGGATCAGGCCCGCTTCGTGCTGGCCAACCACGACGACCAGACGAACACGAACGTGACCCTCACGGTGCGGGAGGGGGCCCCGAACGTGCCTCTCGCGGCCCTCGTGAACGACGACGATTCACAGGACGTCCTGGAGTTGAGCGGGGCCACCCAGGTGTTGCCAATCAAGCGCTGGCTGGGCGAGCAGCTGGCCACCCGCATCACGGCGCAGTCCGGGGCGGTGCATCCGATCGGGCAGTACCGCGACCTGCGCTTCGCAGAGCTGCCGGTGCAGCACACTTCGCTGGAGCACCAGACGGTGCGGGAGGCAAAAGTTCGCGAGCAAACGGGCGCCACCGTGGTCGGCGTGTGGGAGCGCGGCATGTTGCAGCCGGTGCAGCCCGATACACCGCTCGCCTCGACGAGTGTGTTGGTGGTGGTGGGAACGACCGATCAGCTCCGTGCCCTAAACCGAATGGTCGTCTCGGACGACGACCACACCGAGCCGGTCCTGGTTATCGGCGGGGGACGAGTGGGCGGGGCGGCCGTGAAGGCTCTCCACGATCGGGGCGTGCCCGTGCACCTCGTGGAACGCGACAATGTTCGATGCGAACGACTTCGGCCGTACTGCGCAAATACCTTCTGTGGCGACGCGGCCGAGTATGACCTGTTGAAAGACGCCGGGATCGAGGAGGCGCCGTCTGTCCTGCTCACGACCAACGACGACGCCGTCAACATCCACCTCGCCTCGTACTGCCGCCACCTCAACCCCAAGATGCGCGTCGTGAGCCGCATTACCCAGGAGCGGAACCTGGAGGCCATCCACCGCGCCGGAGCCGATTTTGTGCTCAGCTACGCCACGCTCGGGGTCGATGCGGTGTACTCGGCCATCCGCGGGCGGCGGCTCGTCGTCCTGGGGGAGGGGGTGGACCTCTTCACGCGGGCCGTGCCGCCGTCGCTGCAGGGGCGGACGCTTGCAGACTCTCAGATCGGAGCACGGACGGGCCTCAACGTCGTGGCCATCGAGCAGGACGACAGGTTCATGACCGACCTGAAAGGAGACACCCTCCTGCCGTCCGAAGGACAGCTTCTCCTCATTGGCTCCGATGAGCAGGTGGACAGGTTTGTCGACCTCTATGAGTAGGCCAGTTACAGCGCGTCCGCCCGACCGATGGGCGACGCTCTCCCTCCCTTTACCCAGAGTCTAGTGGCCGAACAATCAGGATTTAAACGCAACGTCGGCCTCTTCATGGCCGTGATGATTGGCATTGGCGCCATGATGGGCCCGGGCGTGTTTGCCCTGCCTAGCGAGGTGGCCGGGTCGATTGGTCCCTTGGGCATCGTGGCGTATCTGGTGATGGGACTTCTGACGTTGTTTACGGCCCTCACCTACAGCGAACTCGGGGCCGCCATTCCCATCGCCGGCGGCGGATACTCGTTCGCCAACCGGATGCTGCCCTCCCCCGTGGCCTTCCTCACAGGGTGGTTCTTCTGGATCGGCAACACGCTGGCCTGCGCCCTCTACGCAGTCATCTTCGCCCTCACGATTCAGACGTACTTCTGGCCCGGGGCGAGCGTTTTTCTCATCGTGCTGGGCACGACGGTGGTTTTCACCGCCACCAACGTACGGGGACAAGCCGAGGCCCTTCAGGTCATCACGGTCATGAACGTCGTGGAGCTCTTCATCCTGATCGGGGTGGGCGTGCTCGGGGCCTTCCAGGTGGAGCCCGCGAACCTGGACCCGATCGCACCAATGGGCCTCGGGCCGCTTATCCCCACGATGGGGCTGATTTACATTTCGTACGTCGGATTCGACCTCATCACCGTGGCGGCCGAGGAGATCATCGATCCGGCGCGGACAATTCCCCGAGCCATCCTCATCACGCTCGGGGTGGGCATCGCCATTTACGTACTGGTGCTCTGGGTGATGATGGGTGTCGTCTCCTACAAAGAACTAGCCCAGACGAGCACCCCCTTCATCTTCGTCGCCGATCATCTGTTCGGGGGATGGGGCCGCTGGGCGGGCATTGTCGCCACGATCATGGCCAGCCTCTCGGCGTTCAGCGTGACGCTGGGCGCCAGCTCACGCGTCCTCTTTGCGCTGGGCCGGGACGGGCACTTCCCAGAACTCTTTTCTCGGCTGCACCCGACCTACCAGACGCCTCACATCTCGCTCTTCATCTGTGCGGGGCTGGTGGTCGCGCTGAGTGGGCTGGGCGTCGTTCGGTTTCTGGCGTCGGTCAGTAGCTTCGGCTACCTCGTCGCTATCGGCATCGTGAACGTCGCGGCCATCGGGCTGCGGCGGCGGATGCCCAACCTCCGGCGCCCGTTCGAGGTGGCCCTGTACCCGGCCGCCCCCATCCTGGGCGCGATCTCGTGCTGGTTCTTCGTGCCCACCCTCGAGCCGCGAAGCCTGCTGCTGGGCGGCGGCCTGACGCTCGTCGGATGCGTACTGTACCTGTTGCAACCCGAGAACCGCGAGGAGCTTCGCACGATTCCGGCGCTCCTTCGCTCCGTCACACTTCGAATTCAAGCCTACTGGAGGCCGCACATGAATGTACTCATCGTCGGGGGCGGCACGCAGGGCGCCAACATTGCCGACCGCCTCCTCAAACAGGACGAATTCCGGATGGTCTTCCGCTCGTCGGAGTATCAGATCACCTTCGTCGAGCAGGACGAGGCTCGCTGCGAGGAGCTAGGAAATCGCTACAACGTGCCGATCTTCCACGGTGACGGCACGAAGCAGGACCTCCTAGAGCAGGTGGAACCGCAAAAGATGGACGTGGCCATCGCCGCCACCAACAGCGACGAGCGCAATGCCATCGTGGCCTTGCAGGCCAAGCGGATGGGCATCGACCGCGTGATCGCCATTGCGCAGGACCCGGACTACGTCTCGTTGCTGGAAGACAGCGGGATCGCCAGCATCAGCGCCCCCTACGCCACGGCGGCGATGGTCGAAAACTACCTTGATCGCCCCCAAGTGGCGGACCTCTTCGAGATCGAAAGCGGGGTCGCGAGCCTCATTGACATGGAGGTGCCGGACGGCGCCCGCGTGGTCGGCCAGCGGATTCAAGACATCGACATTCCGGAGAACTGTGTCGTGGCGGCGGTGCTTCGCAACGGGCAGTTCGTGGTGCCGCGTGGCGAAACCGAAATCTGTGCCGGCGACGAAGTGGTCTTCGTCGGTCCCAACGAGGCGGTGCAGACAGCCCACGATATCTTTTCGGAACGCAACCCCGACGCGGCGTAGGCGCAACGCAGTTCCCGTCTAGAATCCGATCTGCTCTCGCCCCCTCTTCCGCGCTTGGACGACTGGGGGGGCCGTGAAGACTACAGGCAACTCCCGTCGTTTCACTGTCGACCCACACAAGGATTCAGGTTCGTTTCCCCTTGACTCTGTGTCGTTCTACGTCCTAATCGGCAGCGCACTGGTCTTTGCGTCCATCCTCTTCAGCGGGCGCCTCTTCCAAGGCCACCTCACCGCCGCGTCCGAGCGGCCCGATGGCAACGGCGACTATGCCAGGCACGATGGGGAGCGCGCGGCACGGGGTTGTGCTTAGGGTGCAGGCACAGCACAGACTCACCGATCGGACGCGCCAGATTCTACGGGCGCGGCGGTCGAAACGAAAGGGTATCGGAGGTCGAAACTCTGTCCTCGTGCAGCACACGGGCGGGGGAGCGGAACGAGATGCCCTGCGTCGACTGCGTCGTAATCATAACCGTCTCCACCACCGGTGGGTGGATGGGCGCATCCGCGTGCCAGCGCACGATAAAGTTGGCCCCCACCCCACCACGGATGTCGTCCACCTCCACAACCACGTGTGTAGACGCAAGGGGCCCGAGGACACGAGCCGTATCCAGGTACGCCCGTACGTAGTCCCCGGAGCTATCGTAGTAGTCGATGGTGGAGAGCACGATCGGCGTCTCCGGACTCGTGTTGCGGATGCTGAGGGTCGTGGCCAGATTCATCGACCGCTGGGCGTCCCGGTAATAAATGTGTGAATAGGCCGGCACGTAGAGCGTCTGGCTCCGCACGAGCTTGGGAGCGGCGCCCTCCCCCGGCGGGGGGGTCGACGCCATCGAAAGGCTGTCGAGCTGGGAGGCGGGAGGCTGGGCGTTCTCCCCAGATGAGCCGGACTTACAGGCACTGGCCGCCCCACCAACCAGGAGGAGGCTGAGAAGGAGAACGGAGAAACGGGCGAGAATACCGTTCACGACACAGAAGGACCGTCCGGGGAGCGGAGGATAGGTGGAGCGTCGGGCGCGAGCATATCTCCCGGCACGAGAGGGGTTCCCCCGGAGAACACGGGCAATCCCGGGGGGCCTGGAACACAAGTACGAGGGGCATCGGACTTGACCTCGCAGCGGCGAAGCAGGCCATGGACCACATGGACGGGACCCACCGAGGTCAACGCGGAAAAGTGGAAAGAAACCGGTTCGTCGTCTGGCCTCCCGAAAACCATAACAACGGCGGGACGCCTGTGGAATAAGGGGTTGAGACTCCGTGCGCGCGATGGTTCGGGGCTTGAGCGTCTCTCCAACTGGGCCGAACGAACCCGCCATCGGCTGAGAACTTCAAGAGGTACCAGTGAGGGCAGAAGGTTCACCCCGAATCCCGCACAATCCGGTGCCGACCTGCGGTGATTCGCCCCACCGCAGCTTACCCATCCTCGTTTTTCGACCAAGCCCCTCTCGCCCGTGCCCATCGACGCATCGACTCAGCTTGTTACCCTGCTGGGCCATCCCGTCAAGCATTCCCTATCGCCCCGTCTCCACAACACGGCCTTCGAGGCCCAGGGCGTGAACGCGGTTTACGTGGCCACGCCGGTGCGGCCGGCGGCCATTGAGGCTGCGGTGGAGGGCCTGCGGGCCCTGCAGTTTCTGGGAGCGAACGTAACGACGCCGCACAAGGAAGCCGTGCAGGCCGGGCTCGACGCCGTGACGGAACGGGCCGCGGCGGTGGGCGCCGTCAATACCATCGTCCGCGAGGAGCAACCCGACGGGACGGCCCGTCTGCGCGGCGACAACACCGACATCGAGGGCTTCCTGGCGCCACTGGCGGACCGGACGAGCAACACGCTCGACGGGAGCCCGATGCTCGTCTTTGGGGCGGGCGGCGCGGCCCGGGCCGTCGTATACGGCCTGCTCACCCACTACCGCCCCGAGCGCCTGACGATCGTGGCCCGCCGTTCCAAACAGGCCGAGGGGTTGGCGGCGGACTTCGCCGACTACGACACCCAGGATGCGCTTCGCGTATCCTCGTTCGAGGAGGCCACACGATCGGTCCGAACGAGCCGACTCGTCGTGAACGCCACGCCCCTCGGCATGGCCCCCGACCGCCGCGGACAAACTCCCTGGCCGGCCCCCGCTGACTTTGGCCCCGACCACGTCGTCTACGACCTAGTGTACACCCCAGAGGAGACACGCCTGCTCCGGGAGGCCACGGCCCACGGCGCCACCCCCATCGGCGGAATTGATATGCTCGTGGAGCAGGCCGCGGCGGCGTACCGGCAGTGGACGGGGCGCGACATGCCGCGGGAGACGGTCTACAACGCCCTCCGGGCTCCCCACAACTAACCCCATCCGCAGCGCTCTCTCCCCCGACGACCATGGACTGCGGGGGATCCTTCTCTCCTACTTCACATTCGGCCGGGACCAACACCCGTCCCTTCGATTTTCCCGCGATGTGATTGGCCAGGCATTCCGCGTCTGTGCTGCGTTTTCTATTTTCGCGGACCAAGCGTTCCCGACTGAGGACCTGTCTGTATGTGGAATCAAGCATGGACCGGGCTCCGAGAGCGGCTCACCATCTTCCGGTGGGCCTCCGAATACACGACCACGGCGCTTCGAAGCGACGCGACGGCCGGCCTCACGGTCGGCGCAATGTTGATCCCGCAGGCGATGGCCTATGCGGTCATTGCGGGCATGCCTCCCATCTACGGCCTCTACGCAGGCCTCGTGCCGTTACTGGCGTATCCGCTATTCGGCAGCTCGCGCCAACTGGCGATCGGGCCGGTGGCCATCGATATGCTGATCGTAGGGGCTGGCGTAGGGGCGCTGGCCCAGAGCGGGACGGAACGGTACATTGCCCTCGCCATCCTGCTTACGGCCATGGTGGGGGGCATCCAGATTCTCATGGGGGCCTTGCGGCTCGGCTTCGTCGCCAGCCTGCTCTCACGCCCCGTCATCGCCGGCCTAACGGCCGCCGCGTCCCTCATTATTGCGTGTAGCCAGCTGGGCAATCTGCTCGGCGTGGAGCTCGGGCGGTCCCAGTACGTGCACGTCTTGCTCTGGGAGGCTGTGCAACACGTGCGTGCCGCCCACCCGCTGACCGTGGGCCTAGGACTGGGCTGCATCGGGCTTCTGTGGAGCCTGTCCCGCTGGCTGCCGAGCGTGCCGGGCCCGCTCGTGGTGGTGGTGGGCAGCACGGCGGCCGGCTGGCTCTTTGGGCTGGAGCAGCGGGGCGTAGCACTCATCGGGGACATCCCTACCGGCCTGCCGAGTCCGGAGGTTTGGGCCGCCAGCTTCGGGGACTTAAACGCGCTGCTGCCGGCGGCTGTCACCGTGGCGCTCGTCCAGTTCATGAAGGACGTTTCCCTGGGGCGCATCTTTGCAAAGCGCCACGGCTACAACATCGACCCCAACCAGGAACTCATTGGGGTAGGGGCCGGCAACGTTCTCGGAAGCCTCTTCCAGGGCATTCCGTCCTCGGGAAGCTTCTCGCGATCGGCGGTCAACGACCGCGCGGGGGCCACCACCCCCCTGGCCAACGCGTTCGCGGCCGGCGTCATTGCACTCACCTTGCTCTTCCTGACGCCGCTGTTCTACTACCTCCCCACACCGGCCCTGGCCGCCATCATTTTTGTATCGGGCCTTAGCCTCATCGACCTGCGCGAGATTCGGGCCTTATTCCGCGCCCGACGCCGGGACGGCTACATTGCACTGTTTACGGCCGCCTGCACTCTCTTCATTGGAATCCAGGAGGGCATCCTGCTCGGCATTGGGGCCTCGCTCGTCGCCGTGCTCTTCCGCATGAGTCGGCCGAACGTAGCGGAGCTGGGACACGTCCCTGGCACCCGCCGCTTCCGCGACCTCGACCGGTTTCCACAGGCCATGCGGCTCGAAAGCATCATGGTCCTGCGGGTCGACGCGTCCCTCTCCTTCGCCAATGCCGAATACCTCTACACGTTCATTCTGGAGAAGAGTGAGTACGAGGGACGCCCCGTCGACGTGGTTATCGTGGATGGAAGCAGCATTAATAGCCTCGACGCGACCGCGACCGACGCCCTGTTCTCGATCGCGGAGCGGTTGGAGGAGGAGGACATTGAGCTCCACCTCACGGGACTCATTGGGCCAGTTCGGGAAACCGTGCGGCGGGCGGGACTGCACGCCTTGCTCGGCGAAAACCAATTCCACCTTACGCCCTACCACGCGGTCGCAAGTGTTCTAAAGCGTGCCGACGCCGAAGACGGCACCGAGCGGCTCGCCGAGTACCTGGAGAAGACCGGTCCGGAAGAGAAGGAGCCTACCCCCAAGGCGACGTGAAGGCTCTTTTCCTCATCATTTTTTGAAACAATCGACCCTTCTTCTTCATGGGAATGGTGTCTATGTGTTCTCTTCCTTCCGACCCATGGACCCCGACGACCAAGACCCAATTCTCCGGTCCGCCCTCGCCTTGCGGCGGACGCTCTGGCTCGGCGAGATCGAACTCTACCAAGACCACCTCTCAATTTCCGGGTGGCGCTGGTCCGGGGCCGTCTGGCGTCCCATTCCCATTGCGGACATCCGCCGGGTCGAGAAGTGGCCCGCTACCCACCGTGGGCACAACTTCGTGATTCGTCCCACGGAAACGCGCGACTACTATTGCCGGGTGGAGGAGGGGGTGTTCTTCTGGGTCAAGGAGTTCCGCGACGATGACCGAACGGAGCTGACGATCCAACACTGAAGTCGCTACCCGAAGCGGCGCGCCCGCTTCTGCTCGGGGTCTGTCCTCGGCACTCGCCGATCCTGACGCCGGCACAGGCCACACCCCCATCGGACGTAGCAGGAGTGCCCGCATTGTCTGGCGTGCCCGTCGCCTGGGCCGCCCCGTTTACTGGGTGATGTTTGTGTGAGGGCGTCCCCAGTGGCGAACTCCGCCCGACGCACTGCTTATGACTGTGCGTGACCACTGCGCGCCCTCGCTCTTGTCTGGCGCGCCCGGTCTCCCCTCCCGCGCACCTCCCCAGCACTCAACTCCGCATGTCCGCATGACCGACCCTCTTCCCCCGGAGGCCCTCCGCCAACGCTTCGATCCGTCCGGCTTCGACTTCGAGACGACCGACGACCTGCCCGCCGAGACGGAGGTGGTGGGCCAGGACCGCGCCGTCGAGGCGCTCGACTTTGGCATGAACATCGACGCCGAGGGGTACAACGTGTTTGCCCTGGGCCCCACAGGGACCGGGCGCCGCGAGCTGGTGCAACACCTTCTGGAGGAGCAGGCCGCGACGGAAGACACGCCGCCGGACCTCTGCTACGTGAACAACTTCGACGACGAGCGCGAGCCGCGGGCCCTCGAACTGCCGGCGGGCCGAGGCTGTGAACTCAAGGAAGATGTGGACGCGCTCATTGAGGACCTGCAGACGGCCCTCCCCGGCACTTTTGAGAGCGAGGAGTATCAGTCGCGCCGCGAGATGATTCAGGAGGAGGTGCGGGAGGGACAGGAGGCCGCGCTCGAAGACCTCCAGGAGCGCGCCCGCGAGGAGGGCATTGCCCTCATCCGCACGCCGCAGGGCTTCGTGTTTACCCCCATCCGCGACGGCGAGGTGGTACCACCGGAAGAGGTGGAGTCGATGCCCGAGGAGAAACGCGAAAAGGTCCAGCAAAAGATTGAGAACTACCAGGAAGAGCTCCAGGAGATCCTCCGCAAAGTGCCGGAGCACCAGCGCGAGGCGCGCCGCCGCATCGAGGAACTCAACGAGGAGATGGCGACGCTCGTCATTGACGACCTGGTGGAGGACCTGCACGAGAAGTACGCCGACCTCGACGCCGTCCTCGAGTTTCTGGACAGCGTGCGGGCCGATCTCATCGAAAACGTCGATTTCTTCGTACAGGCCGCCCAGCAGGGACAAACGCCCCAGCAGCAAGGCCCGGCCCAGATGATGCAGCAGCAGGGGCAACAGGGTGGTGGGCAGCAGGCGCCGGCACCGGACGGGGCCTTTTGGCGCCGCTACCGCGTCAACCTCATCGTCGACAACGAAGACACCGAGGGCGCCCCGGTGGTCTACGAGGACAACCCCAACTACCAGAACCTCGTGGGCCAGGTGGAGCAGATTGCCCAGATGGGCGCGCTGGTGACGGACTTTAACCTGATCCGAAAGGGCGCACTCCACGAGGCCAACGGCGGGTACCTGGTCGTGGATGCCCGGCAGCTGCTCACACACCCGTACGCCTGGGAAGGACTCAAGCGAGCGCTCCGCAACGAGGAGATCCAGATCGAATCGCCCGGCCAGGCGCTCGGCCTCATCCGCACGCTCACGCTGGAGCCGGAGGCGGTGCCGCTCGACGTCAAGATCGTGGTCGTGGGCGAGCGGCTGGTGTACTACCTCCTCAACGCCCTGGACCCGGACATGGACCGCCTGTTCAAGGTAATGGCCGACTTCGACGACCAGATTGACCGGACCGAGGCCCAGGAGGACGCTTACGCCGACCTGATTGCGACCACTGTCGAGCACCGCGACCTAAAACCGTTTCATCGCTCGGGCGTGGCCCGGGTGCTGGAGCATAGCCTCCGCATGGTGAGCGACACGGAGAAGCTGAGCGCCCAGGTGGCGGACATTCGCGACCTGATGACCGAGGCCGATCACTGGGCCCAGGACGACGGCGCCGATACGGTGACCGACGAACACGTCCAGCGGGCTATTGATGCACAGATCTACCGTGCCGATCGCCTCCGGGAGCGGGTGCAGGAGTCCATCGAGCGCGAGAAGGTGTACATCGACACCGACGGCGAAACGATCGGTCAGATCAATGGCCTCTCATACCTGGAGATGGGGGGCTTCAGCTTCGGCAAGCCCAACCGCATTACGGCGCGGGTGCGCCTCGGCAAGGGCGAAATCGTGGACATCGAGCGCGAGGCCGCCCTCAGCGGCCCCATCCACTCCAAGGGCGTCCTCATCCTGTCCGGCTTTCTGGAAGGCCGGTTCGCCCAGCGCTATCCACTCTCCCTCTCGGCCCGCCTCGTGTTCGAACAGTCCTACGGCGGGATCGACGGGGACAGCGCCTCGTCGGCCGAGCTCTACGCGCTGCTCTCGGCGCTGGCGGAGGTGCCCCTGAAGCAGAACCTGGCGGTCACTGGTTCGGTAAACCAGCGCGGTGTGGTACAGCCCATCGGCGGGGTCAACGAAAAAATCGAGGGCTTCTTCGACGTCTGCGAGGAGCGTGGGCTCACCGGCGACCAGGGCGTGCTCATCCCCGCCACCAACACCGACAACCTCATGCTCCGCCCCGACGTGGTGGCGGCGGTGGAGGCGGGCGAGTTCCACATCTACCCCGTCGAGACGGTCGACGACGGGATCGAGGCCCTCACGGGCGTCGAGGCCGGCACGCGCGACGAACAGGGGGCCTTCCCGGACGATACAATTAACGGCCGGGTGGAGGCCCGACTCCACGAGTTTGCTGATCGCCGGCGGCAGTTCGCCCTCACGGACGGCCAGGTTGAGCAATC
>CAJXKO010000028.1 GCA_913055845.1 uncultured Bacteroidota bacterium
GGCCTGTGTAGTTAGCCCATCGGCGGGCCTGTGCGGTCGGGGCCCATCGGAACGACACCAGCAACCCCGCGGCCAGTGGAATTGTGTAGAGCGGGTCAATAATGAAAATGATCCCGTAGATCACTGGGTAGCTGCTGAACGGCCAAAAAACCTGCGTGCCGTACGTTGTGAGGCAATCCAGCCCGATGTGCGTGAGAAGAACGGCGGCTATTAGGGCCCCCCACCGCCGAGCCGTGGTCGCTTCGTTCGGGTAGAGGCGCCGCAGTCCCCAGGCGGCGCAGAAGGTAATGCCCAGGACAAAGACAAGTGAATGGGTGGCGCTTCGGTGGAACGTGAGGGCTTGTACCTCAGTCAAGAACGGATTGGCCAGCACGTCGAGATCGGGCAAGAGTCCGAAGAAGGCGCCCCAGAGCGGGGCCTTGGCGCTGGCCTCACGGCCTGCGACGGCCTCCCCAACTGCGGCCCCGAGTGTGATCTGCGTTACGGAATCCATGGGAGAGACGTCCGGCGGGAAGGCTGGAAAAGGAACGCACAGCGGCCCCTTCTGTACGTCGGAGTGCGCTTGTTGAGCCGGAGGCCCACTCAGTGGTTGCGAGCCCGTTACGATGCCCCCAATGCCCGACCGCTACCGCTGCCGCGTAGAGCAGGCAGCCATTCGCCCCCAGCAGATCGACACACTGGGACGCCTGGTCCGAAAGCTCTTTGAGCGGCGCCACCACCGTCTCATCGCGGGGCGGGAAAAAGATTGGCTGACCATGGAGCTCGTGCAATCCCTCCGAGAGGCCAGCCAGGTGTACCGTGAAGCGTTGAGTACAGAGACGAACGGCCCGCTCCCGTTCGCGCTCGGTTACTTCCGCGTCCGCAACGGTACCCTCGAACTCACGAGCGATGAGGTGCCGGCCAACGTCGCCCCCGAACCTTTCGTCCGATTCCTGAGCGAGTTTCTTCGGCCTGGCGCTCGCCTATGGTTTGCCGACGACAACGGAGAGGTCGAATGGGCAATTCAGGGGGTCGACGAGGTGGTGGAGGTCACGAAGGAGACCCCCGAGGAACGTCAGCCGACCGATGAGGAAGAGTCTGCGGGCGCCAGTACGTGAAGGAGACGCTGGGGGGCCTCTGTGTCGGATAGATTCCCGATACTGTCCTGGTCGTCCGGCAACAGGGTAAAGTTGCGATAGCGGCCGCGTCCATCCTCCGCCAGATGTTCGTGGACGCGGACGCCGATGCACGACCCGTCGTGCGCCACCAGGCCAGTGACCGTATTGGGCCGGTTGGGAAAAGGGTCGCCTTCCGGCAGGGCCTTCGCCACAGTGTCGAGGACCGTGCGGGCGGCTTTGGGTGTCGGGGCGGTCAGCCGCACGAAGAGCTTCACCGTAAAATCGCGGTCGAATGTAACCTGCACCCGGCTGAAGTTGGGATTCATGGGACGCCAGTGCAGGTCTACGTGTCCGCAGCCCTCGGTAAGCTCCTCCACGGCGGTCAGGAGCGCTGGGAAGCGATCCTCCAGCGCATCCAGCATGCGCAAGTACCCTTGCATTTCGCCCTGTATGCCGGACACGCTTCCCAGACCTTCGGCCGCCTCCATCGAGGCCTCGCGCAGCCACTCCTGCACCACAGGGGTCTGCGTGATGCGGTCGCTTACGGTGCGGAGCGACTCGGAAAGGTGGGGTTCAATGTGGGCTTTCCAGTCTTCTTTGGAGTGGGGGGAAGGCATTGGATGTACTAAAAACGACAAAAACCGGGGAGGAAAGATCAGGAACAAAAAGGGGGCTTCGTGGTGAAAGAAAAGCTCAGTATTTTGTCAATCTCACCGCACTCACATTGTGCCTGACCGACCGACTACCTCGCGGCAACCGAAGACGATGCCGCTTGATGATCTCTCAGAGCACCTTCAACTTTCGAAGCAAACCCTCGTTCGCTGGACCGATCGGCACCTGATCGATGCGGATCTATACTGGTCGCTTTCCGACTCGAACGAGGAGATCCGGATGATCGACCTGACGGATGAGACGCTGGACTTCCTCGAAGACTTTGCTGCTGATTACCGGGAGGATGTGGTGAGCCGAACGGAGGCGCGCCGAATTCTCAAGCAGATTGACCGTAAGAAAATCAAGAAGCTGATCCGCGCGGGCGACGTAGAAGACGTGGAGGTTGACGAAGAGACCCGCGTCGTGGTGGGGAGCCTAGAAGACTACCTGATGGAGCGGGAGCGTGAAGAGGAGGAAGAAGACGATGAGTAGGCCCGAAACGGGCTTCTTACGTCGCGTCGCTTGCCCTGAGCATTGCCCGGATCCTTGATCGCATCTCGTCAATCGGGAAGATCCCGACGACCTGCTTCGTGATTTGTCCCTCCGGCGTCACGAGAATCGTTGTGGGCAGGCCTGGAATGGGCCCAAATTCGGCCTCCACTGTGCCCTCACTGTCGATAACGATTGGATAGTTGACCCCCAACTTATCGGCGAAGGGCGCCACCACCTCGCGGCCCTTCCGGTCCAGTGCCACCCCGATGACACGCAGTCCCTCTGCCCGAAGGTCTGTGTGCAGCTTCTTGAGGGCTGGAATTTCCTCACGGCATGGGGCGCACCACGTGGCCCAAAAGTTGACGAGTAACAGCCGCCCTTCCTGGGCCTGTAGGTCGATGGTGCTCCCGTCCATGGTTTCCAGCGTGAGGTCGGGCACCGGAGTGGGGGCCACGTCCTGTACCTTTCCAGGGATAGGACCAGACTGCGTGGCGGACGATGACTCCGATGGCGCGTTGTCGGAGTCGTCTCCACACGCACCGAGTAGCAGGAGCAGAGCGAGCGATAGGAGGGGGAGCAGTCGACGCATGGCACCAAGCGGGTTATTCGGGGGAGGTGGCATGGATGGCCTCGCGGAGGGTCTCGGCCGTCACGTCGAAGTGCGAGGTGTCGAAGACCGATTCGTGCTGATCCAGCACGATGGCCTGGGGCGTTTCATGGTGCACCCCAAGAACGTCGGCAATCTCGTTGGATAGGTCCCGGCTCTGTTGCACTACAAGCTTGTAGACCGGGATGGCACTCCCGGTCGCCAGCGCCTGCATCTCCTCGTGGGCCGAGGTGCTAATTGGGCACGCGGAACTATGCTTGAAGACCAGGACCGGCTCGTCCTCCGAGTGGGCACGGGCCTCTGTCCAGTCGGACGGGGTGGCGAGAGGATGAAACGGGTCGTTGGACATCGGGGCGGGGAACGGTCCGGAGAAAAAGACTGCTGATATTCCGTACCATAAGGGGAATCCTGTGATACGGGGTGGGGGTGAACAATCGGTCAAGACTACGCAAACGCCTCGTAACGCTCAGGACGGACCGCTTCCGAACATCCTGTGGACTGCATTGTCTTTCTCGACGAATCCACCAGCCTATGACCGCCCCCAACACCGAGGCCGACGACGTGCGCTGGGCCCTTGAGGACCTGCATGAATCGCCCGATGCCTTGAGGGAGGACTTGGCGGACGCCGACACCGACGCAGATGCCTTCGCCGATCGCTACCGCGGTCGGATTGGGGATCTTTCCCCGGAGGCACTCGCTGATGCACTCGCCGCCCTCGAATCCATCTACGACCGTCTTGGGCGAGCTCAGGCGTACGCCTATCTGCACTGGACCGCCGACACCAACGACGCTGAGCGGGGAGCGCTCCGTCAGTCGGTACAAGAGAAAGTCGATCGTATCCAGCAAAAGCTCGTCTTCGTGGAAACCGAGTGGGTGGCAGTGCCCGACGACCGGGTGGAGATGCTCCTGGCCCACGATGCCCTTGCGGACTATAAGCACTACCTGGAAACGGAGCATCGCCGGAAGGACCACGTCTTGAGTGAGGCGGAGGAGAAGATTCTCTCTGAAAAAGACATCACCGGCAAGAGCGCTTGGACCCGTTTCTTTGATGAGACCCTGGGGGCCGCTCGCTTTGACCTCAATGGCGAGTCGCTTACGCAAGAACAGATCCTTTCAAAGCTTTATGAGCCCGACCGATCGTTGCGGCGGGAGGCGGCCCTCTCCTTCACTGAGGGCCTTAAGGAGCACCGCCGCACCCTGACATTCGTCTTCAACACGGTCCTTGCGGATAAGGCCTCTACCGATCGGCTGCGCAACTACGATCACTGGCTGCAGCGGCGGAATGAGGCCAACGAGGTGGACGACGAAACCGTAGACATCCTTGTTGAGGCCGTCACGGACCGCTACGATCTCGTGGCGCGTTTCTACCGGCTCAAAAGGCGGCTCCTGGATGTCGATGAGCTCTACGACTACGATCGCTACGCGCCCATCCGCGAGGCCGATACGACCTATGCGTGGGATGAAGCCCGTACCCTCGTTCTGGATGCCTACGACGAGTTCCATCCGGAAATGGCCCGGGCGGCGGAGCAGTTTTTCGAAGACAACTGGATCGATGCTGCCCTGGCACCCGGCAAGCGCAGCGGAGCGTTCAGTCACGGGACGGTACCCAGCGCGCATCCCTATGTCCTCCTCAACTACACAGGCAAAGCCCGGGATGTGCAGACCCTCGCCCACGAATTGGGACACGGGGTGCACCAGTACCTGGCGCGGGAGCAGAGTCTCTTCCATCACGGCACCCCCCTCACGACGGCCGAGATGGCGTCGGTCTTCGGTGAGATGCTTGTTTTCCAGCGGCTGATGCGCCGCGAAAACGATCCGGCCAACCGACTCGCCCTTCTCGTCGCGAAGATCGACGACACGCTCGCAACGGTCTTCCGGCAGGTTGCCATGAACCGATTCGAGGAGCGCATCCACACCGACCGTCGGGAGAATGGGGAATTGCAGGCCGAACGGTATGCGGAGCACTGGATGGACACGCAGCGGGACATGTTCGAAGGCAGTGTGACCCTTGGCGATCACTACCAGCACTGGTGGAGCTACGTCCCGCACTTCCTCCATACGCCCGGCTACGTGTATGCCTACGCCTTCGGAGAACTCCTCGTCCTGGCACTCTATGCCCGATACGAGTCGAGCGAGTCGGGGTTTGCCGACCAGTACCTCGATCTCCTCCGGGCCGGCGGATCCGACTGGCCACACACGCTGGTGGGGCGGATGGGCGTGGACCTGGAGGATGCGAACTTCTGGGCCCACGGGCTCTCCCACATCGAAGCGCTCATCGACGAGGCTGAGAGCCTGGCCGACAAGACCACCGCCGAGCGCCTCGCGCGCGGCGACGGCGCGCCCCACTCGTCCTAGCGCGCCTTCTGCTTGCCCAGCACTCCGACCATGTCCGGATCAACCTGCGCCAGCAGCACGCCAGGCTTTTAGGACCTCCGGTACGAACGAGAAGATCACCTCTTTGGCACGCTCCCGAACGCCTTCGTGGCGGAAGAAGCGGACCATGTCCTCGGGAGTATGGGCACCGGGGCACGGGGATGGATTTTTCGCAGGAGGCCCAGACCACGGCGACACGCCGGAAGAGCGCATACAATCTGCTCACTACCCTCCGGTTCGGACGCTCGTGTGTCGAAACTAGATACTTCTGCCTGAAAGTCCCGGGGGGCGGGCAGCCATTCGTAGATGGGGCCTGGACGTGTAGACATTGGCGTCGGTGACGGATAATTTCTGTATCATAGCACTGGTCCCGCGGTGCTGCGTCTCTCACCCTTTGCCAAATCCCCCAGCCTCTCCGATGCTCTCAATCGATGACCTGTTGGTGGCCCGCGACTTTTCTTCGGTGTCCGACCGGGCCGTTCGCTACGCGTTCGATTTGGCCGCCCGCACTGGGGCCACCCTCCACGTCCTGCACGCCGACGTCTTGCACGAGGCCGGCGGCGCGAAGGATCGGTCGCTCTCGGACGACTTGTCGGCACTCCGGGAGGAGTTAAAGGAGACGGGGGCCCTGGCGCCCGAGGCCGTGAACACCGTTCGCATCAAGGAAGCAACGCGCCGCGACGTGTCGCCCGGACCGGCAATCATGAGCTACGCCGCGGAGGCCGATGTAGACCTCATCGCCCTCGGCACGCACGGACGCCGCGGGCCCAGCCGAATTCTTCTCGGGAGTGTGGCCGAGGAGGTAGTCCGCCAGGCCGACCGGCCCGTGCTCACTGTGCGGGGAGAAGCGGACGACGGCCCCGTCCGCACCCCCGATTCCATCGAACGCATCCTCGTCCCCGTAGACTTTTCCGACTTCTCCCGTGAGGCCCTGCGAACCGCAAAGGAATGGGCCGCCCTTTACGACGCCACAATCGACGCCCTTCACGTGGTTCCTGAGGCTCTCAATCCCGCCTTCTACGTCGGTGGGGTGAAGTCCATCTACGACATGCATCCGGACATCGAGGAAAAGGTGCAGGAGCGCCTCGATGCGTTTCTCGAAGACACCGAAGGACCGGTCGCGGATGTGCGCGCGCATGTGGGAGTCGGGAACGCAGTGCCCGACATCATCGAATTTGTCGACGCCAACGAGACGGACCTTGTGGTAATGTCTACTCACGGCCGAACCGGGCTGGATCGTTTTCTCTTGGGCAGTGTGGCAGAGAAAATTATCCGGCACGTGCATTGTCCCGTTGTCACGATGAAGGCCTTTGGCCGTTCACTCATCGCTCCGCCCGCCTCCGCCGCGAGGAATGCCGACGGCTAACCCGCGACGGTCTTGCCACTCTTCCCCGTAGTGCTCCCGCCTCAGCCATGATTCACGTCGACCGCATCCTCTTTCCCACCGACGGGTCGGACTGTGCAGAAAAAGCTCGCCGGCATGCCCTCCACCTCGCCGACTATTTCGACGCCTCCCTCCACGTAATTCACGTGGAAGAACGTGACGTGGAGCTTGCCGACGTCGTAGAAATTAATGAAGCCGACCTTCTTGCGGACCTGCACGGCACCATCGAGGGCGAGAAAGTTCCCGTTCCCGCCGCCCGTATTCGTGAACGGACCGTTGCGTACCCGGCAGCCGCCGGAGGCATTCTCACCTATGGGGTGGAGCACGACGTGGACCTGGTGGTTCTAGGCACCCACGGGCACCGAGGCGTGCGCCGACTCATGCTTGGCAGTGTCGCAGAAGAGGTGGTGCGCAGAGCTCCGTGTCCTGTGATTACGGTGGGGCGTGGGGGCACGGCCCCCGAAACAATGGAGGGGGGCACCATGCTGGTCCCGGTTGACTTTTCGGAGCATCGGGCCCGGCTGCTGGATCACGCCCGAGAGATTGCCCCGGTGTACGGCATGAACATCACGCTTCTCCACGTGGTGGACGTGAAGGGCGTCCCCGATGCGTACGGTGTGTACTCGTCGCTCCCTGACCCCGATAAGTTGGCGGAGCGCACCCGAGCGGCGCTCGAAGAGGACGTTTTGTCGCTCCAAGAGGCGGGCATTGACGCGACGGTGGAGGTGCGATCGGGAGCCCCGACTGCTCAGGTGCTTGCGGCGGCGGACGAGATGGAAGCATCATTCATTACCATTGCCACCCACGGCCGAACGGGACTGGAACGCATGCTCTTGGGCAGCGTGGCGGAGAAGGTGGTTCGACGCGCTCCGTGTCCCGTGTGTACCGTGAAGTCCTTTGGCCACTCCCTCGTGGAGGACGGACACGAAGCAGAAGGGTGACACCGTCTTGGTTGCGGCGGAGGGGACCCCCCTGTGCGTCCTCGCGGGTATCTTGGCGTCGCTCTTTGCCCTCATTCGCACCCTCCTCATGTCTGACGTCTCGCCTTCTCGGAAGGATCTCGTGCTCCTGTGGAGTGGGGGGAAGGATGCCACCCTCGCCCTTGATGTGCTCCACAGCCAGTCGCCCCGGCGGGTCGGGGCACTCCTCACGACGGTCGTGGAGGACACGGGGCGGGTGACGGCGCATGACACTCCCTTGCAGTTTGTTGAGCGACAGGCCAACGCCCTCGACCTGCCGCTCCACGTAATGCGAGTGCCCTCGTCTATGCCCCCGAATGACGTGTATGAAGCCCGGCTTGCGTCTGCCTTGACCCCGCTGCTGGAGGAGGGGTTCTCCACGGTCGTAACGGGTGATCTCTTTCTGGAGGACGTGCGTGACTACCGGCAGCGGGTCCTCGAATCTCTCGGGGCGACGGTCCTCGTTCCGCTCTGGCAACGCGACACCGCCTGGCTTGCCCGGCGATTCCTAGAGCGAGGCTACCGCGCGGTGGTTACGGCGGTCGATCCCACGCAGCTCGACGGTTCGTTCGTAGGGCGGGACTACGACCAGTCCTTTCTCGACGATTTGCCGGAGGAGGTAGACCCCTGTGGGGAGCATGGAGCCTTCCATACGTTCGTGACTGATGGGCCGGCGTTTCGGACCCCAATCCCGGTGGCGGTGCAGGATGTAGCCCAGGAAGGGCGCATGCGCACAGTGCAGCTCGTCCCCGCTGAGAACTCGTTCTCGACAGACCAGGACTCCGCGGGGTAGAAAAGAAAAACCCCTCCGCCCGGTTACGCCGGACGGAGGGGAAGATGGCTTGCGCGGCGGGCAGAAACTACTCTTCGTCGGTCGCGGCCGAGGTGCTGCCCGATCCATTCTCGTCGGTTGAGGCCCCTCCGGCAACCTGTTCGGCGGACACGTCGGGTTCGCCATTCGTCTCACCGTCCGTTTCGGCGGTGGGCGCCTCTGTGGGCGCCTCGCCCTTCTTTACCTCGAAGGACAGCTCGTCGGACTCGCCATCGTGTGTGATGAGTACCGTGTCCCCCTCGGTAATCTCATCGTGAAGAATGTCTTCCGCCATCGGGTCCTCCACGTACTTCTGTAGAGCACGGCGGAGCGGACGGGCTCCGTACTTCTGGTCAAAGCCCTTGTCCGTCAAGAACTCTTTCGCGGCCTTATCAAACTCAAGGCTCAGCCCAAGCTCCTCCGCCCGATCGAAGAGGTCCTCCGACATGATGTCGATAATGTCGAAGATGTTGTCCTTATTGAGCGGATTGAAGACAATTACGTCGTCGATCCGATTGAGGAACTCCGGGTTGAAGACATTCTTGAGGGCATCCTCCACGGTGGACTTCATGGAGGTATAGTCCATTTCTTCACCCTCCGTCTGGTCGAACCCAATGCCCTGGCCGAAGGACTTGATGTCTTGCGTGCCGATGTTGGAGGTCATAATGAGGATGGTATTCCGGAAGTCCACCCGGCGGCCCATGCCGTCGGTCAGGATGCCGTCGTCGAGCACCTGAAGCAAGATGTTAAAGACGTCAGGGTGGGCCTTCTCGATTTCGTCAAGCAGTACCACCGAGTAGGGCTTGCGGCGCACCTTCTCAGTCAGTTGGCCGCCCTCTTCGTGGCCCACATATCCAGGCGGGGCCCCCACGAGCCGGCTCACGGAGAATTTCTCCATGTACTCGCTCATGTCGATGCGAATGAGCGACTCCTGCGATTCGAAGAGGTACTCCGTTAACACCTTGGCAAGCTCCGTCTTACCGACGCCGGTGGGGCCGAGGAAGATGAACGAGCCGATCGGTTTCTCAGGATCCTTCAAGCCAGCGCGTGTGCGGCGGATAGCCTTCGACAGCTTCTCGATGGCTTCGTCCTGTCCCACAACGCGTTCCTTGAGCGACTCCTCCATCTTGAGGAGCTTCTTCTGCTCCGGCTCGCTGATCTTATCAACCGGAATGCCGGTCATCATCGCCACGACTTCGGCGATTTCCTCCGAGGTTACGTCGTGCACCTCGGTCTCAGCGCGTTCGTGCCAGTCATTCTTGGCCTGCTCCAACTCTTCCTGGAGCGTCTTCTCTTTGTCGCGAAGACGGGCCGCTTCTTCAAAGCGCTGGCTCTTAACAACCTGATTCTTCTCGTCCTGTACCTCTTCGATCTGCTCTTCAAGCTCCAGAATTTCGGGGGGCACCTTGATGTTGGAGAGGTGTACCCGAGCCCCGGCCTCGTCCATCACGTCGATGGCCTTATCGGGCAGGAAGCGATCGGTGATGTACCGGTCGCTAAGCTGTACGGCCAGGTCAATGGCCTCGTCGGAGTACCGGACGTTGTGGTGATCCTCGTAGTAGGACTTGATATTGGAGAGGATGTTGACCGTCTCCTCCGGTGTCGACGGGTCGACGATAATCTTCTGGAAGCGACGGTCGAGTGCCCCGTCCTTTTCAATGTTCTGGCGGTACTCGTCAAGCGTCGTAGCCCCAATGCACTGGAGGTCCCCGCGGGCGAGGGCGGGCTTGAACATATTCGACGCGTCGAGGCTACCGGAGGCGCCGCCGGCACCGACGATCGTGTGGATCTCGTCGATGAAGAGGATGATGTCCTCGTTGTTCTCCAGTTCCTTCATCACGGCCTTCATCCGCTCCTCGAACTGGCCGCGGTACTTAGTGCCGGCTACCAGGGAGGCAAGGTCCAGCGTGACGATGCGCTTATCGTAGAGCACGCGGCTTACCTTGCGCTCCACGATGCGCGACGCCAGTCCCTCGGCGATGGCCGTCTTTCCAACGCCCGGCTCACCGATGAGCACCGGATTGTTCTTCTTTCGCCGGCTCAGCACCTGGGCCACGCGCTTGATCTCCTGCTCGCGGCCAATGATGGGATCCAGTTCGTCGTTCTCCGCCAGTTCGGTGAGGTCCCGGCCAAAGTTGTCCAACACAGGGGTGTTGCTCTTGTCGGACTCGCTGCTCTCTTGCCCGTAGCCGGACGAGAGGCGGCCGCCGGACCCGCCGCCGCTGCTGGAGGAGGATGCTTTGCCACTAATAATGGAGTCTAGCTCGTTTCTCACGGCGTCGTATGTGACTGAAAATCCTTGTTGGAGAATCTGCGCGGCAATGTTTTCGTCGTCCCGGAGCAAGCTCAACAAGAGATGCTCCGTCCCGATGACGTCACTCTTGTAGAGCTTGGCTTCCAAATAGGTGATTTTCAGCACCTTCTCGGCCTGTTTGGTCAAGGGGATGTTCCCGACCGAGGCAGAGCTGCTGGTACTTCGAACCGTGTCCTCCACGGCTTCTTTCAGTTCCAGCAGGTCACAGCCGAGATTCCGGAGGATCTTGACGGCAATGCCCTCACCCTCGCGGATAAGGCCAAGCAAAAGATGCTCCGTACCGATGTAATCATGTCCAAGCCGTACAGCTTCCTCGCGACTATACGAGATGACGTCCCGGACACGATTCGAAAAGTTACCTTCCATACCTAGTGGGTTGAACGATCAAAAGCGCCGCGTCGGCGCCCTACACGGTGGGGGACAGAGCAGTTGAGAAGGGAGCCATTTCGGCCTGGTTATGCCCCACACGCGAAGCACGTGGTCACTGTGGTAACCACCCATCCACAGGCTCTGTTCCCCTCCCGGACGGGTCTGTTTTGTGGGGGGCCATTACTCCAGGAGCGTTACAATCTTCCCCGGGCAACGAAACATCGCTCCAGATGCCCCTGCCGCCCCGAGCAATAGAATGAGTAGAGGTGTTAGGCCGCAAAGCTCGCCCCACAGCCACAAGTTTCCGTCGCGTTGGGGTTTTCGAAGGTAAAGCCCCGGGCGTCGAGGCCGTCGTGGTAATTGATCGTGGTGCCCATGAGGTACAGCCCGTGTCGCTTGTCCATGTAGACGGAAATGCCGTCAATCTCGAACACACGGTCTTTCTCGCGCTCCTTGTCGAAGCCAAGCACGTAGCTCATGCCTGAACAGCCCCCTCCCTTCACGCCGACACGGAGGCCGTAGCCGTCCGGGATATTCTTCTTGCGGATGATTTTCCGAATCTCCCGGGCCGCATTCGGGCTGATCTGAATTGGAGCGTCCTGAGTGGAGGCGTCCGCAGGAGTGGCAGTGTCGGGCATAAAAGAAGGTATCCAGTTCACGCGACTCGTATCGGGTTAGCAATTAACGCCGCCATGAAATTTTCTGTTCCCTCTGCGTCGGGGGACGGGCAAACGGAAAGAATAACTATATCGGTTCTGTTGGATTGTTGTCCACGGAGTGTAGGGAGCAATTGCTGCGCCGTGGGAGGTGGAGGACGTGGGGCAGCGTGATCAGTTGAGCGGCCGGGCAACGACCACGGTTTCTTGGAGTCGCGTGACGGTACCTCCCTTCGTCCGCACGGCTTCAAGCAAAACCACGTACGGCCCGATGCGGACCCGCTCCCCGGCGTCGTTCCGTCCATTCCATACCAACTCCCCACTGCGGCCAACCAGTTGAGCCTTCTCCAAAGTGCGCACCCGGCGGCCTCGGGGGTCGTAGAGTCGAACTCGTACCAAACTGGGGGCTTCCCGGAGGGTGAATCGGATGCGGGTAGCCCCATCCCGCTCAATAGAGAAAGGACTGGGACGAATTTGGAGCGCCGGCGCCTCGGGGGCGCCCGCCGGTGGGGCGAGGGACACTGCGTTCGGGGCCCCAGGGGTCCCCCCGGTCGCGGCGGGACTGCTCGTCCAGTTGTCCGACGCGTTGGGGCCGCCTGTGGGACTGATGCGCTCCAGCGCCGTGCCCTTCGGGTCCGTGAGGCTAGACGTGTGCCAGTCGGGTACGTAGGTGACCGCAGATACCACGGTCTGGTCGCGGCGGTGCACTCGCACACGATCGCCGTTGTTGCGGAGGCCCAACTGATTTGCGTCGACTGGGAGGTAGGCGACCGAGTCTGAGGTCAAGGGGGCGGTGGGAAACGCGGCGGCGAGTTGCGACTGTTGCACCGAGGGGTCCCCATCAGGAGCCGCGGCCACCACCGCGAATCCACCCCCCAACACCGCACGCTGCCGCCCCGCCCGAAGGGTGTCCGCCACACCGTCTTCTGTGGGGCGGTCGGTAAGGGTGAGACCGTTCAGAGTCACGGGGTATTCGGCAAGGTTGTGGAGTTCAACGTACTCCACTTGGTTCGGCTGGTCGTCAAAGTCGTCCGCAAGGGGGTCGAACATGAGTTCATTGATTACGAGTACGCCGGGGGATGGACGGCGGGCGAAGGGGAGGGTCGCCTCGTCCAGACGGTTCCCAACGAGATCACGGACCCCCGTGACGTTCACCGATGCAGCCGTAGGTGCCTCCGACAGCGACAGTCGCGCAATGCTATCGGTCTGGAGTGTGGCCCCTGTTGCAGTTGCCTCTTCGAATTCAAACGCTCCTGGGACGACGCTAGCGGGCTGAACAGGTTCGTCAAAGACCACCGTTGCCCGCAGAGAGTCGGTCTGCTCGGCGAATGTGGGCTGTGGCGGGAGGGTGTCCCGGGCGAAGCGGCTGTTTCGGGCACCGGGGGTGGCCCCTGCCGGTGCGGTTGACGATGCAAAGTTGGAGGCCCGATCCGAGGGACCACGTGGGTCGATGCGTTCCAGTGAGCGTCCCTCGCTGCCGCCCCACGCCGGAGTGTACGGCACCGCGTCGAGGTCGGTGGCCGACGGGGCGTATCGCAGGATGACCGTATCCCCGCCGTTATTGAGGGCGTCCCAGCCGTCGGGCGAAAAATAGTTGACGTCTGGAAAGGTGGCTTCGAATGCCTCCGGGTCCCGGACCACCACCGCGTACTCGCCCGGTTCCAGCGGCGTCAACGGGGGGGCGATGACCTTGAAGTCCCGATCCACGTCGGCGATTTGTAAAGCCCCAAGATCGATCGTTTTGTCGGACCGGTTGAGGACCTCCACGAACTCGGTGGCGCCCATGGGAGGCGCGTATTGAATTTCCGACACGACGACATCCTTCGGGGCCGGTGTCTCTGGCACAACGTAGGAGAACGTCGTTTCGGCGTCGTCGAGCACATTGCCACGCGGGTCAGCCACGCCGGAGACGACGAGCGTAAAGTTTCCGGTCGGGAGGGAGGAGGTGAGGGCACAGTGCACGCGCCGTGGGGCCGAGGCAGACACCTGCGCCGCTGTAATCGAGGGGGTGTTGGTGTTCTCAAGTTGAAAAGCATCGGCCGAGACGGTGCTGGGCGCGACGGGCTCTGAGAAAACGACGGTCAGGGAGTCTCCGTCCCGGGACGGACCCGCCGTTACCAGTGTTGGTGGCGTGACGTCCGGGTCAAAAACACTGTTCTGCCGACCGGGGGTGGCGCCTGCATCCGCCACCGAGGTCGCAAAATTCCGAGCCATGTCCGAGGGGCCGGCCGGATCGATGCGTGCCAGTGATCGCCCGTCGTTACCACCCCACGATGGATCGTAGGGCACCGAGTCGATCACGGTTTCTGATGGGGTGTGACGGAGAAAGACCGTGTCTCCACCGTTGTTGTAGGCCGCCCAGTCGCCTGGAGCAAGGAAGGCGACGGAGGGAAAAGCGGTCTTGAACTCCTCGGGAGACCGCACGAGCACCACGTAGTCTCCAGATGCGAGCATCGTGTCGGTCGTCGTCACCGGTTCGTACGCCCGGTTGGCGTCCGCGAATGCCAATTCGTCCAGGGCGATCGCCGTGCCGGACCGGTTGTAGAGCTCGATAAACTCGTTCGTCGGCGGCGATGGGGCATACATGATCTCGTTCACCACCACGTCCCCTGGAGACGGCTGAGCAACGGCGGCGGTCGGAACGAGCAGGGCGATAAGCAGACCCCCAAGAACAGACCGAGGCATCGACGCTCGCGGATCCGATTGCGGAAGTGAGTATCGTACCTTCCGTTAAGAAGAATCCAAAGGTAGTGCCTAGAGGGGAGCATGTCAAGCGGTGTCGGGGGTTTACCGGGCGTCGCGGGTCGTCCCGTTATCCGTGGCCGTGATGTCGGAGCGGGAAGACGCACCGTTCTCGGGGAGGTCCCGTTCTAGATGGTTCATCAGGGTCTGGGCCATGAGGCGCGCCGTGGGGGCCAACGGGGTCTCATCGATGTCGAACCGGTGGTGGTGCAGGGGGTAGCTTGTTTCCGGACCAGACGCCGTGCCCACACGCACGAATCCGCCCGGTACGTGCTTCAGGTAATGCGCAAAATCCTCTCCCCCCATGCTGGACTGGTCAATTTGGTGGACGGCCTGGGTGCCCAGCGTCTCCCGAATCGTGGCCTCGACATTCCCCATGATCGCCTCATTGTTAATGACGGGCGGTGAGCCGTCCTCGAAGTCGAGTTCGATGTGTGCACCGTGCAGCGTCGCCATGCGCTGGACTGCCTCGCGCATGTAGGCCCGAAACGCCTCACGGTCGTCCGAGGAGACCGTTCGGAGCGTACCCCCGAGAGAGGCTACCTCTGGTATCACGTTGTGGGCCTCGCTTCCGCTGAGCATGGTGACGGTGAGCACGCAGGCGTCACGGGCATCGGTCACGCGCCCGGTCGCCTGGTAGAACTGGTCCATTAGCTGAGAAGCCACCCAGACAGTATCGACGCCTTCGTGCGGACGAGCAGAGTGCCCGGTGCCCTCCTGGCGCACCTTCACCTCGAACCGGTCGGAGGAGGCGGTGGCAGGCCCCGTAATGAGGCCGTATCGACCCACCTCCAAGGTCGGATCCACGTGCACCGCGTAGACGGCATCGAGCCCCTCGAGAATGCCGCCCCGGATCATGAGGGGAGCGCCACTCGGTAGGCCTTCTTCGTTCGGCTGGAAAAAGACGCGGGCGCGGCCTTGGAAGTCGGACCGGTGGGTGTGGAGCACGAGTGCCACCCCGATCCCCATGGCCGTATGAGCGTCGTGCCCGCAGAGGTGAGCCACGTTGGGCACCTGTGATCGATAGGGCACCTGTTTCTGATCCTGGGTGGGGAGGGCATCAATGTCGGCCCGGTATCCCACTGCGCCGCCGGGCCCGTCCCCGGCAATGTCGACGTACAGTCCCGTACTGGCGATGGGACCGTGCACGTCGAGGCCGTATCCCTCCAACGTCTGGCGGATAAAGCGCGCGGTGTCGTGCTCTTCCATTCCCACCTCCGGGTGCTTATGGAGGTGCCGACGAATGCCGACGAGCACCTGGGCTAGGGCCTGCTCCTCGCCGGCAAAGTCTGCGATGGGCTCCGGAAGACGAGCGGGATCGCTGGGGGAAACGGTAGTGACCATTCGGGGACCGAGAGACTCATTTTGTCGAACTGTGCACCGGCACACCCACAGGGATCTCACAGGAATCTAGAGTGACCGGAATCATATTTACGAGACGAGTCCCCTTTGAGATTCCCCACGATGGGTCTCCATGAGATTTGCGAAGTCGACGGTCACGTGAGGCCGAGATACTTCCGCAGTGTCCACTCCCCCGCCAGGAGGAGCAGGAGGACAACCAGAAAGAGCGACGTGCGCCACAGTTCAGACTCTGAGGTCTGCCGCACGGTTTCGGCTGAAAAAGAAGCCTGGCGTTCAAGAGCGGCTGGCAGTTCGTCCGCCGTGGAGGCCGCGTGGGTCGTTCCGCCCGACCGCGTGGCGATTTGGCGCATGAGAACGGCGTCGGCGCGGGGGGCCTGGTATTCGAGGCGGAGGGGAGCCACGGAAAACTCGCCTTGATCGGTTCCCAGTTCGGTCCCTTCCAGTTGGGCGCGGGCGGAATAGCGATACGTTCCTTCCGGCAGCGTCCCAATGTCGAGCGTGTAGCGACCCTGTCCCACCGGGTCCATGGTGTAGGGGTATTCGGTCCCGGCAGAATCCGTGACCGTGATCTCCACGGCGGCGTCGGGGACGGGCTGTCGACTCTCGTCGTAGACCTGACCGGTAAAGGAGACCGGCTCGCCGCCGTCGAACGTGGACGCCACCGGTTGCACGCGGACGGGGGCGTCGTCGGCCTCGGTACTTACCCAGCGAAGCAGGTTGGAGGCGAGGCCGGGCCACAGCGGGTCGGCCGATTCGAGCCGGCCGGGAAGGAGGGCCCATCGCCACACTCCAGTTCCCAAAAACGTCGCTGTGCGGAGGCCGGCCCGGCTGCGAACCACTAGCAGTGGAGACGAGCCCTCCCCAGAAGCCGGGGTTGCCGTCGCCAACACGCGAGCGTCCGGTGAGGGTGACCAGTCGATGTCGCTGGTCCGCAGGGGCGGGAGACGGTCCAACATGCGTAGATCGGCATCGCCGAGTCGGTAGACGGGATGCTGGTCTTGCCCCTCAGCGACCTGGAAAGTGGCCTCGTCGAACCCGGTGGCGGCGGTGCCCGGTGTGGCAGGAAGAACCGAGGCGAAGTGGTTGCTCCAAGCGCCGAGGTCTGTTTGACGGTCCAGGAAAAACAGCGCTGGGGTCCCGTCCTCAACCAGCGTGCCCACGCGATCTACCGTCTCTTCGGGCACCGGGTCGCTCGGAAAGCCCGCGGACACCACCACGTCGAACGAGGAGAGGTCCTCCGGCAGTGCCCCACCGAGGAACGAGCCATCCGGGGTTGGTACGCGAGCAGTGACGTCCGTATCGGCGTTGCGATCGTAGACCCGTCGGAGGGCCGTGAAGTTTGGGGAGGGAGCGGCGCCAAGCAAGAGCACCTTTCGTTTGCTTTCGAGCACGCGCAGCGAGACAGTCTTCGCGTTGTTGCGGGTCGTGGCCTCGTCGGGCAGTTCGGAGGCCCGTACCGTGAGCTGTTGGAGCCCTGCTTGGGTGGGCTCGAAGGTGAGATCGACCGATACCTCGCCTGTGCCTGTGGGCAGCCGCACGGGGCTCTGGTCTATCGTCTGCCCGTTCTGCTCGAGCACAACTTTCACGGACTCGCCTCCGCCGCCTGTGGTCGTGAGGCTTGCCCGCACGGGCACCTCCGAGTCCAGGTAGGCCCGCTCGTTGGTTGCCACGCTCCGGAGGCGAAGGTCGCGCTGGCGGGTGGTATCGCCCACCGTCACGGTGTGGATGGGAACGGCCGAGCGGTCGGCCACGCGCAGGGGATTGCGGCCCGTATTGGACTGTCCGTCGGAGACGAGCACAATGCCCTTCAGGTTTTCGGTTCGGAGTTGCTCCGGTACGGCTTGCAGGGCGCGTGCCAGATCTGTCCGCGCGCCCCCAAAGCGAAGCGAGTCGGTTGGGGGAGTGGGGAGGGTGCGGACGGAGGAGCCAGCGCCAAAGAACCGAACCGAGCCGGGGACCTCAGCGGCGAGTGTCTCCAGCACGGACCGCACTGAGTCGCGGGCCGTCTTGGCACTGGGCGACTGGTCGCCAGCCGTCACCACACGCATGCTCTCGCTCTCGTCCACCAGTACAGCGAGTACCGGTGGACGCTCGGTCGACTGAATCTGTTGCAGTACCGGCTCGAAGAGCAGGAGGCAGATAAGGGCCAGGGCGAGGAAGCGAAGTCCGCCGAGGAGGCTCCGCCACCCGGTGCTTAGCGGCGGTACCGTGGAGCGGTAGGTCCAGTACGTGAGGCCTCCCGCCACTGCCACGCAGAGCAGCAGCAACCAGGGGGAATAACCGAACGAAAAGACCATGCGGATCGGGGAGAGTTACTCGGTCAGCGTGAGAGACCCCGTAGCCCGGTGGCCACGGTCCGAAGTCACTATGTAGCGGTAGCGTCCCGGGGGGAGGGAGGACCCGTCCAGCGCAATTCGGTTGGGGCCTGGATGACCCGTCCGCTCTACGCGGCGGACCCGACGGCCCCGTGGGGTGCGGAGGTCGACTTGTAGGGCGGCGGTCTGGGCGGGGGCCGAAACCGGCACGATGAGCGACGGTCCGGTCACGGTGTGATAGGGGGGCGATACCTGCAGGGTCGTCGGTGGTGAGCGACGGGCCTGCCACTCGGCGGCCCGTATGGCCGCGTCGGCATTCACGATGCCCCAGCCCCGAGTCGTGTCGGGGGCGTGGGCCTGCGAGGCTGTCCGCCGCAGCAGCCGACGCACCTGCATGGGGCCGAGCGACGAGTTTACCTGCAGCATCTGAGCCACGATGCCCGTAACCTGCGGACTCGCGAACGAGGTGCCTCCGACCTGTGCGTATCCCCTGTCGTTCCAGGCGGCGGCCACCCGCTGTCCCTGCACCAGTACATCCGGCTTTCGGCGACCGTCGGCCGTTGGGCCACGGGCGCTGAAAGGGGCGAGCGACGAGTCGGGGGCAACGGCCCCCACCGTGATGGCGGAGTCCGCGTCCGCCGGTGTATTTACGTAGTACCAGCACGAGTCCGGATGGGCACAGCCGCTGTTGCCCGCACTTACCACTACCGTTACACCGAGCTGAGCGGCCCGGTCCACCGCTCGTGTGGTGAGGGCAGTCTCTCCATCCAGGTCCGCGGGCGAATAGCTGCGCTGGCCCTCGTCGAACGTCGTGTAGCCGATTGATACGTTCACCACGTCCGCCCCGCGCCGATGCAGCCACTCCAGGCCGGCCACAAAATTGTCCTCCTCCACATTGCGCTCGAACTGCGTGTACTCCGTTGTGGCCCCCAACACGGTCGCGCCATACGCCGGGCCCACGAGCGCCCCGGCGTCGTGCCCCACCGCTACGGACATGACGCCGGATCCGTGATTCCCGCCCTGTCGGTTTGCGGTAAACGCCCGAAGTGCGGCAAGGCGCCCGTCGGCGCGCAGAGTTGAGAAGGCCGGGTGCCGGAGCCCTGCGAAGTGGGCGTCCAGAAAGCCCACGCAGACGCCACGTCCGTTGAGACCGCGGGCGAGAGGGGGGAGAGCGTTGATGCGGGCCAGGGACGCCTCCGAAGCCCCCAGTGCGGGCGAGCCAGGTGGGGGAACGGCGGCTGATTCCTTCGGGGGAGAGGCGAATGGCGGTGTTCCGGCTGGTCCGGACGCCGGTTCACTCGGAGTCTTCCGCGCCAGTGTCAGTGACGCGACGGGGCGCGTCCGCTGGACGAAGGCGAGGTCCACCACGTGGTCGTGGAGGGAAGCGGGAAGGCGCGCACTCACGGCGTGGAACCATCGGCTGCGTACCAGCGGGGAGACCCCTAGGGCCCGCAGCCGAGCCACGTACGAGGCCGCCACCGGCGTTGACCAGCGCGCCGCTGCCGAGGAGGGCGAGGTGCCGGGGCGGTCCTCCAGGAAGATCCAGTACTTTTGGGGGACTGTCGTGCTATCGTTCGGAGACGGTTCTGCGTTCCCGTCCTGTATTCCGACCAGAACCCCCAGGATGAGCATCAGCGCGGGGAGGGTTCGCCATCGTCCTGGACACGCAAGGCATCTGCCCCGTGGGCTTTCATGGGGGGAGCCGTCGGAATGAAAGCAGCAACTCCAGATCATAGAGAAAACCTTATTGCAGGACGGTCCCGAGCCCGTAGACGCTCCGTTCCCAGTGCGTTTTGTGGGAACCACAATGACGTGTCCGAATCGCCTGGGCGTCAAAGGTACAGGTACACCATGTACCCCACGAAACAGGTGACCATGAACGCCCCCTCAAGGCGGGAGATCTCGTGGTCGGTCCAGGTAAGCGGAACGATGAGAGCACAAAAGCCCAGCATCACGGGAAAGTGCACGCGTAAGGTTTCCGCATCTACCGGAATGGGCTCGGCGATGGACAAGGTGCCCACTACGAATAGCACGTTTAGGAGGTTGCTTCCCATCACGTTGCCCACCGTCATCCCGGCTTCCTGCTTGAGCGTTCCCACCATTGAGGCGGCAAGTTCGGGCAGGCTCGTGCCAATGGCCACGACCGTCAGTCCAATGACCACGTGATCGATGCCCATTAGATCGGCGATCGAAATGGCGTTGTCCACCATCAGGTGGGCGCCCAGTGCCAGTCCTCCCATTCCGCCGAATATGTAGATCGACTTGGCCGTTGTCGACAGGGCCGGGTCCGCTGAATCGAGTTCGCCCTCCATGCTCTCGAGAATGGTGGCTGTCGTTGTGCGCCGCGCGTCGTAGAAGACGTACACCCCGAGCCCCAGTAGCAGAAGAACCATCAAGAGCCCGTCCCACATCCCGATGAGTCCGTCGAGGGCACAGATGTAGAACAACACTACGACGCCCAGCATGACCGGATACTCGCGCCTGAGGACTTCGGGCGTTACCGTCAAGGGGAGCGTGACGGCGCAGGCCCCGAGGATGAGCGCCACGTTGCTGATGTTGGATCCGATGATGTTGCCGATGGCGAGGGTCGACTCACCCGACAGCAACGCAAAAAAGTTTACAAGAAACTCCGGCATCGAGGTGCCGATTGCCACCACAGTGAGCCCGATGATGACGGGACGGATGCCGTATTGCAGGGCGATGCTCGATGCCCCTTGGATGAGCCCCTCGGCTCCCAGGTACAATACGAGGAGGCCGAGGAAGAAGAGAAAGACGTAAAGGACCATTCGGGGCACTCAGGTGAGTCGCCGACCAGACGCGAAGGCCACGCAGGGGCTACGGAGCAAGTGGGGGCGGAGGGAGGCTGCCGGAGCGCGCTCGAGACCAAGGGGAGGGACGTGCGCAGCGTCCCGTACAGCCTTCCTGTCACGGCTTAGCAGGGCAGAATCTAGGCAGTGTAGCACTACCCGTCGCCGAGCAGGGCCCGTCCGCGGAACGATCCCGGCAACAACGCCGAAACGGTGGCCTGTTCAGGGGGGGCGTCATGCCGATCCATCCAAAGTGTCGTGTCGGGGGCGAGTTCCGCCAAGAGTTGCCGGCAGGCCCCGCACGGGGTTCCGTCGGGGTCGTCGTTGCACGTTAGGAACAGGTGGCGCGGGGACGGCAGGTCGTAAGAATGCACTGTGCCCAGGGCGGATCGCTCGGCGCAGAGGATGCGAGCCCAGTCGGGGTGTTCCACATTCACCCCTGCTACCAGGCGGCCATCATTGCATTCGAGGAGGGCCCCCACTGGGTAGCCGGAAGCCGGTACGTGAGCGCGCTCGACCACTTGTCGCGCCCGTCGGATGCCTCCGTCCGGTGTGTCGTCAACGGAGCCGTTGAGCACCGGTGAATGGGGGGAGCTCATGGTGGGTAGCGCGCCGTTGCCCGTCCAGCCTCCTCGGAGCCAGGAGTCATCGGCGACGGCCTCGTAGGGGCCCTCCGCCAGCTCCTCCACGTACAGCGCCTCCTCACGACGGAAGGGGCGTGACAGGACGAATGCCGCCACCTGGTCCGCCACCCCCGCCGCTACGGCAGTCGTATAGGCGTTGAGAAGGGCCGGAAGCGTCAGGGAGTAGGACGCGCTTTCCACCCGCACTCCTGGAATCCAGCGCCCGTCATCGAGAAGCAGTACCGCTGCGGTGGGGGTGCCCGAGAAGGGCACATGGGCACGGCTCGTTAATTGTTGGGCCCGCTCGCGAAGGGGGGCGGGAACCGGATCGGAGGGCATAGCCACCGGAAAGGGTCTAGTCTACAAATCGGGACCCGCGCGAATCGATGGGGCAAAGACAGGTTCCCGATCTCTGAAGGAGCCCGGACCGACAGGCTCTCTCGCAGGGCCTGTACGGTGCACGCGACCCTAGCTCATGGAGGAGTGAAGAGGACTTATGAATCAGAGGCATCCCCCGTCCGTCCCACAACAACCTCCTCGCCGGTCTCCGTGTCCCGGTACACGTCCGCGCCATCTTCGTGGCGCAACAACTCAAGCCCGTCCACCGTGACGTCGTTCTCGGTGCCGAAGCGTGCGGAGAGTGAGTCTGCGTATGACCAGTCGTCGGGAGTCATGAGGGCTTCTGCGTCGGTCCCGGCCATGCGGCAGGCCACCACGGATGCAGATTCGTGACCGGGGGCCGGCATGCGCCCCAGCTCCGCCCATTTGCACGGGGCCGACAAGCCGCGCTGCTGATCGGCAATCACGAGGTCGACCGCCTCCCCGTCCGCCACATACGTCAGCCCATTGCTGGTGACAGTGGCGATAAAGGCCTTGGCGTCCCGCGGATCCATGAAGCCCACCCGGACGATTTCCCCATCGCCACAAAGGGCCTCCGTGGGACAGTCCGCAAGAAAGTTCTCCCAGCCGCCGGCGTAGTACTCAACGATGGGACGGGCCCGCACGATGACGGAGATGCCCTCGACGAGAACGGCCATAGTGGTGTGCGGACGCGAAAGAAACAGAGAATGGGGCTCTGGGCAGCGGGGGCATTGACTCTTGGAAGTAGACACGCAGAAAGGCCCCAAAGAGATTCGTGTCCCAGGTGCTTTCGGTCGGGGACGTCGTTTCTTAAATTCCAAGCCGCGACGTCTCCATTCGACCAAAACCATTACTGTATGCCCGACGAACCGCAGGAATTGGCTGTAGGGGAGAGTTTTATCCGTTCGGACGAGGGGGACGATCTTCGCATCGAAACCACTCGAAGCGAGGAGCACCTATTTACGACGACCTACCGGGACGCAGAGACGGGCACGCTCCGGCTCGCCCTTCAGGTGGACATCACCACCGGTACCACCGCCATCGACCCCCGCAGTTTCGACGCCGAGTTCTGGACGCTCGTGGTGGGGAAGGAGCAGCGTCCGGACGCCGACTTGGAGGAAGCGCTCGCTGTCTTCGACGATCCGGGCATTGAGGTAGTGCCCGAGTGTCGGCAGCTCCGGATCGATGGCGGACAGGACTGAGGCGATGGCCGGCTGCGGAGGGTGTTCCCCCGAATCTCTTGGCGCCGGGGGGGCGTTGGGCGTATTGACTCCGGACATGCTCACCTGCCGGGGTGGCGGAAGTGGCAGACGCAACGGACTTAAAATCCGTTGGTGCATGTGCACCGTGTGGGTTCGAGTCCCACCCCCGGCACCGTCGCATACTGGCTCTTGTCCCGGGTGGCCGCGGAGGCGTCTTTTCCTAAAGCCGCCACGGGCCGCGCCGGTTCACCGTGACACTGGATACGCACAGGACTGTCGTCGAGGCCACCCGGGGCGACGGGACTGAGGCCTACGCTGCGAGTAGGCTGAAAATACCAAGGGCGCTGGGGGGGGCGACAAGAAGCCGAGGAGCGACCGACCGGGACTGTTGGGGGGCGTTCTGGGGGCAGGGGGGCCGAGCACTCGTGCGATTCCCTCGGAAATTTCTCTGCGTACAGCATCCGTTGATTGAATCCCGTGCGCCGAGCCTTCTTCCTGCGACCGCTCCAATTTTCACGATCCCTACGCCCCTCTCAATGCGTCGTACGCTTGTCTTTACACTTCTTCTCCTCGCTGTCCCACTTCTTGGATGGGCGCAGTCACCAACCATTGATCGCATCGACCCGCCCTTCTGGTGGGTGGGGATGGAGCGTCCGACACTGGAGCTGATGGTGTACGGTGAAAACATTGCGGACACGCGGGTTCAACTGGCCGACACGCCGGGCGTCACACTGGAGCGGGTCACCGAGGTCGAAAATCCGAACTACGCGTTCGTACGGCTCCGCATCGCCGATACTGCTGAGCCGGGATCGCTGGCTCTCCGTTTTGAGCACGAAGATGGGACCCTCACGCGCAACTACGAACTGCGGGCGCGCCGGTCGTCGGGCGGTTACGCGCAGGGGTTTTCGAGCGAAGATGTGATTTACCTGCTCATGCCGGACCGCTTCGCGAACGGCAAGCCTGAGAATGACTCGATCCCTGGCTTCATGGAGGGCGTGGACCGCTCCGATCCGAACGCGCGGCACGGGGGCGACTTCGCGGGCATCCGCGATCACCTCGGCTACATCGACGACCTGGGCATGACGGCAATCTGGATGACGCCGGTGTTCGAAAACGACATGCCGCCCGAGTACGGGGCCTATCACGGCTACGCCGCTACCGACATGTACCAGGTGGATCCTCGCTTTGGCAGCAATCAGGAGTTTCGGGATCTCGTGACCACGGCCCACGATCGGGGGATGAAGGTCATCATGGACATGATCCATAATCACGTGGGGCGCCAGCATTGGTGGATGGACGATCCGCCCATGTCCGACTGGTTCCACGACCAGGAAAAATACGGCCAGACTAACTACCGCGGCTCCGCGGCGATGGACCCCTACGCCTCCCAGCATGATCGCCAGACGCTGGTGAATGGCTGGTTCGTCCCGTCGATGCCCGATCTCAACCAGGACAATGACCTGCTAGCGACGTATCTCATCCAAAATACACTCTGGTGGATCGAGTACAGCGGCATCGATGGCATTCGGATGGATACGTACCTCTACGCCGATCAGGAGTACATGGCGCAGTGGACGACGCAGGTGCGGGAGGAGTATCCCGACTTCAATATCGTTGGGGAGAGCTGGGTGCACAAGGTGCCCCACGAGGCATACTGGCAGGACAACTTCCAGGGCCATCCCAACGGCTACGACTCGAACCTCCCCAGCGTCACGGACTTCCCGCTTACGTTCGCGCTCCGCGACGCCTTTACTCAAGACTTTGGCTGGACTTCGGGGCTGCGGCGCCTCTACTACACGCTCGCTCAGGACCACATCTATCCGGAGCCAAACAAGCTCGTCACCTTCCTCGACAATCACGACCTGAGTCGCTTCTACAGTGCTGTGGGTGAAGACCCGTCCGCCTTTAAGCTCGCGTATACCTTCCTCATGACTACGCGTGGCATCCCGCAGGTCTACTACGCCACCGAACTCATGCAACCCATGCTCGACGTGGAGGGGGACGGGGCCAAGCGCCCCGATATGCCCGGCGGCTGGGCCTCCGACGAGCGCAGCGTGTTCATTGAGGACGGCCGCACGGCACGCGAGAACGAGGCCCACGACTTTGTCACCAATCTTACGACGTGGCGTGAGGACGCGGATGTGGTGCACCACGGACAGCTTACGCACTACATCCCGCAGGACAACACCTACGTCTACTTTCGGCACGACGCCCACGACAGCGTCATGGTCATTCTAAACAACGCAAAGGAGAGGCGGACGCTGATGCTGAGTCGCTTCGCAGAGCAGTTGCAAGGCTACTCTGAAGGACGCGACGTAATTGGCAGCGAGACTGTGTCGCTGGAGGATTCGCTTGCGGTGCCGGCCGAAACGCCGATGGTATTGGAACTGCAGTAGACAGGCGTGGCGGTGTCCCTACCAGACCACGACGGTGGGCAGCTACTGCCCCTCGGCGGGCTTGGTGTCCACGAGAATTGCCCCGGCCACATTCCCCAACCCGAAGCGAATCTGTGCTTCCTGTGCGCTTAGGTGCGTGATGGTCGCCACATCAGTGGCCGGAATGCCTCGGAGGGAGGATACGGTGCCCAGGGGACTCGCCATGCCATCAAGGTACACCTTGATCGGAACTGGGTGGTTGATGCTCATGGTGCCCCGCTTGCGAAGCCAGTGCGACTTGTACTGCTGCACTACTTCGTACGCCGAAACCCCGTCCACGGGCACGGACAGTTCAGTCACCATAATTCGGTCGGGCGCAAGCCCCGACAAGCCGCTCGATGTGGACGATGAAGCGCAGGCCGACACCAGACATAGCAGGAGAGCGAGAGGGGCGGCGGTGCTTCGACATGCGCGCAACATGGATCTAGGGCCGTGGAAATGGTCAATGAAGTGCCTGCTTTTAACGGCTCCCTTTCTCGAACGTTCATTTTTCTTGCGGGTGCTGACCGCGGCTACGCGCTGGCCGCCGTGCCGGCTCGGGCCTCCACGGCCTGTACCGATTTCGGGAGATCGGGGCCGAGCACGCGGGACCCGTCGTCGGTCACCAACGCGTCGTCTTCAATGCGAATGCCACCGAAGCCCAGAAAGTCCCCCACGCGGTCGTAGTTGATGAACGCCTCGTGTCGCCCTTCGTCTTGCCAGCGTTCGATGAGAGGGGGGATGAAGTAGCAGCCTGGCTCTACGCTGACCACGAAGCCCGGGCGGAGGGGGCGGGCAAGACGAAGGGCATCGAGCCCAAACTGGTCGGGCCGGGACTGGTCGTCCGCATAGCCCACAAGGTCCTCCCCGAGGCTTTCCATGTCGTGCACGTCCAGCCCAATCATGTGGCCCAGGCCGTGAGGAAAGAAAAGCGCGTGGGCGCCGGCTTCAACGGCGGCCTCGGCCTTGCCCTGCATGAGCCCGATCTCCATGAGGCGCTCCGTGAGCGTGTGGGCCGCACGGCGATGGATGTCGATGAAGGGCACGTCGGGGGCGAGGGCCGCGAGGGCGTCCTCCTGGGCCGCCAGTACAGCCTCGTAGATTTCCGCCTGGCGGGCTGTGAAGGAGCCGCCGACCGGCGTCACACGCGTGATGTCGCCGGCGTAGTGGAGGGGAGAGTTGGCACCAGCGTCCACCAAGAGCAGATCCCCCTCCGCAAGTGTGTTGGGGTAGGAGTGGTTGTGTAACACCTCGCCGTGAATCGAACACGTGGGGGTAAATGCGAACGAGCGGTTTGCCTCGGCGAGGCGACCGGTCATGCCGCCCAGAATCGTCTGCTCCGGGACGCCAGGGGCGGCGTGGCGTTGCGCATATTGGTGGATTCCCGCGGTGTGTTCGAGCGCGTCCTCAATCTGGGACACCTCGGCGTCGGACTTGACGGATCGCTGGCGAACCACGGCCCGGATCAACGCTTCGGAGACGAACGCATCGACCCGGTCGGGGCGGATGCCGAGTAGCGACTCGTAACGGAGGCGATGCGCGTCGCGGTAGGGGGGAAGGAAGTGGAGGGGGCGGCCCTGGGAGCGAGCATCCGTGAGGGTGGAGGCGAGGTCCGAGAGTGGGGCGACCGAACGCACCCCTGCCGTTGTCGCTTCTTCCTGGAGGGACGGTGAAGCCCCCGACCAGATCACGTCTTCGAGCGTGCCTTGCTCGCCATACAGGGTCGACGTGCCCGCGTCGAGGTCGATGAGGCCGCAGAGGTTGGGCCGCTCGAGGCCGAAGTAGTACAGGAACGTGCTGTCCTGCCGAAAGGGGTGTGGATTGGCAGCGTAGTTGCGAGGCGAGGGTTGGTTGCCGAGCAACAGCACGAGGCCTGAGGCAGGCCGCTCCTGTTGCTGGAGGGTACGGCGGCGAGAGCGATAGGTATCGGCGTCAAACATACTTCGAGGGTGATTCGAGAAGATGGTCGGTGGGGGAGGGGCGGGGGACGGGGGAGAAGCGGGCCGTCCCCGGGTCCGTCGGAACGACGCGGCTAGGAGGCGCCAGGCTCTTCGGGGGCGGCCGTGCGGTCCGTCAGCAGTCGGAGCAGGGCACGGGCCTCTGAAAGATGGCGAATTTGCCGGATGGTCTGGTACGTGGCGTAGAGGGCGTAGGTCGACACCAAGAGCACAGGAACGGCCCACGTGGCAATTGTGCCCCACGTCGATCCGTCCACGAGCCAGAAGCCGACAAGCAATCCGAAGTAGATGCCGGCCACAAGCATGGACAGCAGGGAATAGCGCGCCTTGGAAAGGCGCTGGTCCACGGTCGCCATTACGTCCTCGTACCGGTGCTCCTCCAGGGCGTCTAGGTCTACAACCCCGGCCAAGGCCGCCCGTGCGCCGTCGCTGGCGTGCGGGTCGAGGTGGCGGACCACCCGGGACTGAATGGTGTCGGGGTGTACGCCGGGCATGGACGACAGAGGAGGAATCAGGGAGGACGAAATCAGTGGGAGAATGGTCTTTGAAACATGAGCACCAGGAGCGGACGAATGCAAGAGCCCTGCGCCCGACCGGCGGGAAAAACAGAACAACCTGAGAGCCGGCTCAGGGGGCTCCCTCCCCTGACGGAGACGACGCAGGACCGGTGCGTTGCGTTTCGGGGCAGTCGTTCTGTATTATTGCAGCGTGTCCCAATGCTCGTTCATCTGCGCTCTCCACTACGCCTCATGCACACTTCCGACGACTGGACAACCACGCACGACCTCGCGGTGGTTTACATTGCGCTTGCGTACGGCACCGACCGCGAACTCAGTGACGAAGAGCTTCGAGTCCTCAATGAGGCCTTGGCAACCCGGGGTGCCGGAACCGGCGCTGCCGTGCGGGAAGTCATTGTCGAGGCCGCAACGGTTTTCGTGGAGGGCGACGCCGAGGATGAAGTACGTCGCGCCATGCAAAATCTTCGCACGTCGCTCGGGCCCCAGGAGCGACGCGATACAGTGCGGCAGCTCATCCGGATCGCAGAGGCGGACGGAGTGCTTCTGGAACGGGAGCAAGGGTTCATCCACACCCTCGCTGAATCTTGGTCGTTGAAGGAGCTCAGCGAAGAGCTCCTCGAGGACACTTCCGCGGTGGTGCAGCGGCGGGGCGAAGACTGGGGGCTAATCCACGAACTTGCTTTTCTCTACATCCTCGTGGCCCACAGTGCAGGCAAGGACCTATCGGGCGACACGATTAATGTGATGATCAACCGCCTCAAGGAGTGGCGCCCCCACCAGCCCGAAGAGCAAATGCGCGAGGTCGTGCGGCGAGCACTACAGGTATACGCCGACGAGCCAGATCAGGAACTCATCCGCGATTCGGTGGAGGCGCTTAAGGAGGCCCTACCCACCACGCACCGACTGACCGTGCTTGATGATCTGCACACGGTCGCACAGGCCGATGGGACCATCACACGCACCGAACGAGAGCTCATCCACTCCCTCGCGCAAGCGTGGGACCTCAACGTGCGGATGAATGGGCACAGTGGCTAGACATGCCAGGCGTTCTGGAACCGAAGACTCATGGTGACGGCGAGGCATCCGGCGACGACGAGTCGCGCGCCCCATCAGCATGGTTGGGCACTTGCTGAGTGCGGCCCTGCCAGGTCGAATCCGATGAGGTGTTGTGAGGACCGGACGCAGACCCGCTAGGTGCGCCGGAGGAGCCGCCCTGCGGGGCGCCCCCAAAAACTCCAAACTGCACCTGCATCGTGCCCTGCTCCATCTTGCGTTGGAACCAGCGCATGACGAATCGTCGTAGGTAGGCACGAGTGAAGGGCAGAAGCCCAAGGAAGCCGATCACGTCCGTCAGAATGCCGGGGGTGATGAGGAGGGCCCCAGCGACGAGTATGATGATTCCGTCTGCCAATTCCGTGCCCGGAAGGTCACCGGCCTGGAGGCGGTCGTTGAGGCGTCGCCACGTCGATACCCCCTCACGACGGGCGAGGTGGCTTCCCACAATGCCGGTCACAAGAATGAGCCCCACCGTGGCCCAGAAGCCAATCACCTGGTCGACCTGGATAAGCAGGGCCAACTCCACCGCAGGGGTAAGCAGGAAAAGAAGAATCAAACGACCAAGCATGGACAAACGCCGCAGGGCAGGCCGGTGAGGGAAGGATGGTGGATCGGCAAACCGCAACGATCAGAATAACGAATCGGTCGAGCCCCCATCCGTTCCATTTCGGTCATCGGTGGAGAGGAGTAGCCGTGGAGAGCCGGGGGGCAGGCGTTACGCCCCGTTCCGCTCGACGAAGTATTTCTCCTCGTGGAGCGCGTCGTCCTCGAACCCCGCCCGCTCAAGAATGCCTTGGGCCTTCTCAATCATCTGCGGATGGCCGCAAGTATACGCGGCGGTCTCACTCGGAGAAAATGGGCTTTCGTCTAGGTGTTTGCGCAGTACATCTTCCACCCGCCCGCATTCCCCTTCCCAGTCCGGATCCTCCCAGGGTCGGCTCACAGTGGGGACGTACTCGAACCAGTCCACCTCAGCGGCGAGCGTCGTGAGTTCGTCGAGATAGGTGCCCAACTCCCACGATCGGCTGGCCCCGTGCAGCACCAGCATCGGCTGCGGCGCATCCTGCGTGCCGTTGCGCAGGGCCCGCAGTTGGTTGCGGATGATGCTGACGTACGGACCCACCCCGGTTACCGTCGCCGCCATGAGGTGGTACGTACGGTCGGGGTCGAGGGTGAACCGACCCACGATCTTGTCGCGCATCCAGAGCTCCGCGCCCTGGTTTAGGTCCCAGAGCTTAGGGGTCAGGGCTCCCTCATCCACCCGCTCGATAAAGAATTCGAGCTCCGTGTTGCCAGGGGCCGAGGCAACGGAGTAGGGACGGAGAAGCGGACGGTCGCTTCCATTCTCTTTCAATCCCAGCGTTGCGTACTGCCCCGGCGTAAAGTCGACGGGCTCGTCGGCACGAAGGCGGAACAGGGCGAGATCCTCCGAAAAGTCGATCCGCTCCAGCAGGGTGAGCTGGCTGTACTGCGAGGCGTCCATTCGTTGTGCGACAGCGTCGTGCGGGATGTAGCGCAGTTGCGTCCCTCCTTCGCAGCGGCCCAATCCGACTGTGGGCGGGACAGGAGGGGGGAACGCATCTCTCGTTGCTACCGCCAGTGGAATCCTGAAGTTTTCGGGCCCGGGGGGAAGGGGAGGAAAATGCCGTTACTTCTGGCCGAGCAGCCGCTCGATGAGGTCGACGGACGAGATGTCATCGGCCTCGGCGTTGAAGCTGGGCACGATGCGGTGTCGAAGCACGGGAACCGCCATGCGGCGAATGTCAGCCTCAACCGGGGTCATGCGGCCATCGAGGGCGGACAGGGTTTTGGCGCCCAGAACGAGATACTGGGACGCGCGCGGCCCGGCGCCGTAGCTGAGGTAGTTTTCAATGAAGTCGGGGGCAGTGTCGGACTCGGGACGCGTCTGGGTCACGAGTTCCACCGCGTACTCGATGACGTTGTCGGCCACGGGAATCTGCCGGACGAAGTCTTGATAGGATTGCAGTTCGTCGGCGG